>CANAQK010000011.1 GCA_947363605.1 uncultured Clostridia bacterium
AGACAGGAATATGAGAGTTTGAGACAGGAATATGAGAGTTTGAGAAATGTGCATATTTGTGATCCCAATCATTGCAATATCTGGCATGTGCCGCCCGTCTCATCGGCTAACCGGCTGCACACCTGCCAAAAACCAGTAGAAATCCTAGAACGGCTTATCCGGGTATCCAGCAAGCCGGGAGATGTGGTCTTGGATTGCTTTATGGGTTCCGGCTCTACCGGGGTGGCTTGCCTATCGATGGGGCGGGAATTCATCGGGATCGAAAAGGAACCCGGATATTTTAAAATTGCAGAAACCAGGTTGACCACGCTGCAAACAGAGCCAGCGCAGGAACGTTTATGGAACAGAAAGGAGGGCGGGCAGAATGGCCAGATATCGGACAGACGCGGAAAAGAAAAAGATCATTGCGGATTATCTCGAGAGCGGAAATTACAGCGCAGCAGCGCGGGCAAATGGCGTCAGTGTGAACACTGTCCGCCAGTATGTGAGGGATAATCCTGAGACTGCAAAACTCTTAAATGAAAAAAAGCAAGAGAATACCAAAAATATCCTCGAATACATGGAATCCAAAGCAAAATCCGTCCAGTATTTTTGTGATTATGTTTTGGACGAGCGGCTAAATCCAGAGAAAAACCGGGAAGAACTGGACAAGCTGTCCCTGCCGAATCTTTCCACCGTTTTTGGCGTGATTGTGGATAAGTTCCTCAAAGTGCGGGAACTAACGCCTCCGCAGGCGAAAACGGAGACGAACAATTTGCTGGAAGCCGTAGAAGAAAGTGTAAAGGAATTGGTAAAAGCGGATGATTTATCAGAAATTTAGCAAAAAGCAGTTGCTTGCTTTGTCCTGGTGGTCGCTGCCGAAATACCAGGATTATGATTTTATCATCTGCGACGGGTCGGTGCGGTCGGGCAAAACCCTGTCCATGGCGATCGGGTTTGTGCTGTGGAGCATGGGCCGTTTTACCGGATGCTCGTTTGCGCTGTGCGGCAAGACGATCGAGAGCCTGCGTCGGAACATGACGTCGGATTTGCCGGGCTGGCTCGCTGGGCTGTTTGAGATCAAGGAGCGGCGAAGCGAAAACCTCCTGATAATCTCCAGGGGCGGGCGAACCAACCGGTATTACCTGTTCGGCGGCAAGGACGAGGGCAGCGCGTCACTGATCCAGGGCATGACCCTGGCCGGCGTGCTCTTTGACGAGGCGGCGCTGATGCCCAAATCCTTTATCGAGCAGGCATTGGCCCGGTGCTCGGTTGAGGGGAGCCGGTGTTGGTTTAACTGCAACCCATCCCATCCCTATCACTGGTTTTACCAGGAGTGGATTTGTAGGGCGGAGGAAAAGAACGCCCTCCGACTGCATTTTACCATGGATGACAACCTCAGTTTATCCGCAAAAAAGCGGGAGCAATACCAGCGGTTGTATACCGGCGTGTTTTACGATCGCTATATCCTGGGGCTGTGGGTGATGGCCGAAGGGCTGATCTATCCGGCGACCGCCGCAGGGGAAGGGATCGTGCCAGCCGAGGAGCGGGCCTATACCCAGTACCATGTTTCGGTGGATTATGGCACCTTAAATCCGCTCAGTATGGGCTTGTGGGGCTATTCTGGCGGGGTCTGGTACCGATTTAAGGAGTTTTACCATGACGGGCGGCAGAAAGGGCAAAAGACCGACGAGGAGTATTACTTGGACTTGGAGGAACTTTGCGGAGATCTCCCGATCCGGAGCATCCTGATCGACCCGAGCGCCGCCAGTTTTATCGCCTGCATCCGCAAACATGGGCGGTATGCCGTGCGGCAGGCGGACAACGACGTCCTCAACGGGATCCGCCGGACAGCCGCCGCGCTGAGGGATCATAAGATTGCGGTTTGTGATAACTGCACCGCTACGATCGCCGAGTTTAAGGCCTACCGCTGGGATGAGGCTTCGGCGGAGGACCGCCCCAAAAAAGAGCACGACCACGCAATGGACGACATCCGTTATTTTGTAAATACGGTATTATACGGCAATAAGGGCTGGGGGACCAGCCGGGCGAAATACTTGTAAGGGAGGTGACAAGATGCTGCAACTGAGAAAAGAGGAACTGGAAAAGATCGATACGGAAGGGGTTTTGCAGCTCAAAGGACTGGCCGCGCCGGTCCTGAAACGGCGGAAGGAACTCTACCAGCGGTATACCAGGAAAAGAAACCCGTTGGCAATCATGGGCGCTCCAGGCCCGGAAGAACAGCGAGGGATCCCGTTTGAATATTACATTGCCACCATCGTGCAGGGATATCTGGGCGGGAAAGCCCCGCTTTACCGGGTATCCAAACGGAGCGGGGACAATGTGCCGGGCTGGCTCCAGCCGGACGAAGAAGCCGGCGGAATGTCTGATGAAGAGTATGTCCAACAGTATACCGATGTGATTGATTATATCCGGCGGTATAATGACGATGGGGCGACCTTTACCGAGCTGATCCATGATTATATTATCACCGGGGCGGCGTATTTGTACATTTACCAAAACCAGGCCAAAGAGATCGTCTATACCCGGTCTGACGCGCTCCAGACGGTCGCCATCTATGATTACAGCTCACCCGCCAACCAGATCGGGAGCCTGCGGGTCTGGGAGCAGTCGGGACTGGACAGCATCGCGCGGCCTTATATGGAACTGATCCTCCCCCGCGGGGCCAGGTTTGTCAAGCGGTTGTATACCGACGAGGGGGACGGGCTGGCACTCAAGGAGGAGATTCCGATTTATTGGGAGGATATCCCTTTTGTAAGCTTTGAGCAGCCGGATGGAATCGCGGTGTTTGAGGCAGCGATCCAGCCGATTGACCTCTATGAGCAGCTTTTGAACAACCTGGCGAATATGACAAAATACAATGACCGGGACGCGAAGCTCCTAATCCGTGGATATGGGGATGCACCCCCGTCTGGTACATTGGATCGAAGCCGACTGGACAGGGAACTGCAACAGGCTTATACGATCTTTGTAGGTGAGGGTGGCGAGGTTGAATGGCTCCTCAAGCAGGTCGATTATGGGGGCGCGCTGGAGGTATCCCGTAATCTGCACGACCTGATTACCATGCTGACCGGGGTTCCCAACCTCACGGACGAGGCCTTTTCCAACGCGGACAACGCCAGCGCCCTGGGATACAAGCTCTATGCGCTGGATCAGTATTCCGCTGTGGCGGACCGGGTATTCCGCAAGGGCTATTTACGGCTCTGGGAGATTATCACCGCCCGGCTGAACCAACTGGCCGATCCCCTCAACCGGGGGAAAAAGGTCTTTGATTTCCGGGACGTTTCGGTCGTGATGCAGCGGAATATCCCAACAGACCGGGATAAAAACATAGAGCGGGCGGTCAAGCTCAAGCAATCCCAGCTGACCTCCCACCAAACGGCGTTGGACGAGGCCGGTCTGGAATTGGACGCCCTGGAAGAGTTGGGGCGTCTGGAAGAGGAGGAAGCCCGCGAATTTAACCAGGTTGCTGCCCGGAACGGGGATTTGATGGAGGGCGTACTGAATGGATGATCGGGAATACGCCGAATATTGGGGCTATGCGGAGAAAGAAGAGGGGAAGCTCCTGCGCTTTTTATCGCGGGAATACGGGATTTTAGCGGATGATATCGAAGAGCTTGTCCCAATGCTCAAGGCCTTGTCCGACCCGCTGAGCCTGAGCGAAGTCCGCCGGCTGCATCGGCGCGTGAAAAGCTGGCGAGAGGAGGATAACGGCGATTTCCGGGAGTTGACGCTCTATCTGCGGGACCTGGAAAGGCGGTCCCGCATCCGCAAAAAAGAGGCGGTGTTTGTAATCCTCTTTGCCATCTATGCCGGGATGTCAAGCAGGCTGATGCGGGAAACAGTGCAGATGCTGGAGCATATCCGGGCGGATACGCTGGCCAAGTATGAGATATCCCGATACAGCAAGGTTGATTTTACACAGTTTGAGTTGCCGGATGGCACGATGTTAAAGGGCCAGCTTGGGAATTATGCCTCCTATTCGGCCCGGAGGATGGCACAGACGATCCAGCTCGGCGGGAAGTTATCTCCAGTGATTCAGGCGAGCCAGAACCGGATTTTATCCCAGACGAAAGCCGGGCACTACCACGGCTATCTGGATCAGGTCACAGCCTCCGTAGTCGGTTACAGCGTGATGGAGGCGCTAAAGCAGACGGGAGCGGGGAAATATCGCTTTATCGCAGTGCTGGACGAGGCGACGACGGATATCTGCCGCAGCCTGAACGGTAAAATTTTCCGAGTAGAGGAGATGGAACTGGGCGTGAACGTCCCGCCGATCGTGAAGGATCAGGATGGGCGGCCTGTCCCGCACCCATGCCGGAGCATGATCCGGATGATCGAATAGGAGGGGAATATGGAAAATCCGGAAATTTTAATTGATTACTGCTGCCGGACCTGCAAGCGGAAGCTTGCGCGGGCTCCGAAAGGGGCTGTGATGGAAATCAAATGCGGCCGATGCAAAGCCCTGAACCTGTTTTTCGGCAACGGATACGCGCCAGGTAAAAAAAGGGGGGGATCCCCCATGAAATAAGAAGATCAAGAGCGTCCAGAACGCCAGTATCGTAATTTACGGTATTGGCGTTCTTTTTGTTTTAAACCAGAGAAAAGGAGAATGCAGATGAAACAGGTATTGAGATTGCCCATGCAGTTTTTTGCGGAGGGTGATGGGACTGATCAGGATGGAAAAAACGGGAACGCATCCGGGGCAGGCACACCCCCGCCAGCTGGAGGAACATCCGGGGCGGGACAAAGCAACCCGGATCAGGCGGTATACACCAAAAAGCAGGTAGATGCGCTGCTGGAACAGGCCCGCGCGGCCATGGAGCAGGACTACAAGAACCAGCAGTCCCAGGCGGAGCGGCTGGCGGCTATGGGGAACGAGGAGCGGTTTAAACTGGAGCTCCAGCAGATGAACGAAAAGATGGAATCCGCCGTAGCCCAGCTGAACGCCTACAAGCTGAAGGACGAAGCCGTGAAGCTGGCGGGTGAAGAGGGCTTGCCTCTTTGCTTTTTGCAGCATTTTGACTTCGGCTCGCTCACAGCCGAACAGGTGAGCACCGCCGTAAAGGAGATGGCAGCGGAGTACAAGAAGGAAATCACTCGGCAGATCAGCGAAAGCCTAAAGCAGGATCCGCCCCAAGGCGGAATCCCGAACGGCGGGGAAGACGCAGGGGTGCGCGAAGCCGCGGCTTTGGCAAAGCAATACAGCGAGCGGTTTGCCGCTCAATAAGAAAGGAGTAAAACATGGCATTTATCAAATATCGGGAAGGAACCTCCTATCCCTCTTTTCTGGCGAGCGAGGTAGGGATCCGTACCAAAACCCGCCAGATTGAGGAAAGCATGGGGACGGACGGGATCGTAAAGCCCGGGACTATTTACCCCGCAGACGGAGCCGACGCAGAAGGGCTGGTCTTTGAAACGGTGGATGTATCGTCAGGGGATGTTCCCGGGCCGGTCATGACGGCGGGGGAGGTCTATGAGGACCAGCTCCCGGCAAAGCCGTCGGAGGCCGCGAAAACGGCCATGCAGAAACTGGGGATGGTTTTCATCCCGACCAAACCAAAAACCGAACGACCATAAAAAGGGAGTGAAAAAGTATGCCTAATAAAGAATTTAATGGATTGATCCCTCAGCCGGAATTGTTGGGCTTTTCGCAGGATTTTAAAATTGTGCGCCCGTCGATTAAGGTGGACCCGCTTTTCCCCGACCGGAAGACGCAAAACCTGCTGGCGGAATATCAGATCATTGCATCAAACGGGCTTTTGCCCACCATGGCGCTCGTCCATGCAATGGACACCGAAGCGGAGATCGGGAGCCGCCCGGCAATCGACACGGTTATGCTGGAAAAGATGCTGATCAAACGCAAAATCAACACAACCGAGCGGATGGAGATGCTCAAAAAGCACGCAGGCGTGCCGGATACCGCCCTCAAGCGGTATGTGTTTGACGACGCAAGCCGGCTGATGGAATCGGTCAACCTCCGCACCAAGGTGATGAAAGCGGAGCTGCTGACCACGGGCAAGCTCACCATCCGGGAAAACAACCTGGATTTTGAGGTGGATTATCGCGTCCCTGCCGAAAACCTGGCGTTTACAGCGGATTTCAGCACGGACGACGCTGACCCGGCGGCGCTCTTTAACGAGGTCAATACCTATGCCGGGTCGCTGGGGCTGACGATCAACGGGATCATGACCTCCAGCAAGATTATGAACCGAATCCGCAGCCTTAAGAGTATGCAGACCATCATTTTAGGCAATGTCGGCGTCGGGGCGCTGGTGCCGAAGGACCGGCTGGAGGCATATCTCTCGGGTGAGTTTGGCTATACCCGCGTGATTATCAACGACGACCAGTATGGGGTGGATGCCAGCGAAAACGGCGTGCAGAAGGTCAAGCGTTATCGGTATACGCCAGAAAATCATATCAGCTTTTTTGTTGCCAACGCGAGCGGCGCAGTAGGCGAAGGTTTGTGGGGCGTGACCGTTGAAGAGGAGAAAAGCGGCGCGTTTACTGAGAAATCTATGCGCCAGTTTATCACGATTGCCCAGTGGGAAACCCCCGATCCGCCCGCGACCTGGACAAAGGCGGCCGGGCTGTTTGTACCGGTGTTGCCGAACCCGTCCAGCCTGTTCGGAGCGACCATCACCCTGCCGGGGGATTCCGCCTCTGCCGCCTCCCTTCCCGCTAAAAAGTCGGCCCGCGTAAAAGCCGGAATGGATGAGCTGGATGTATAACCTCCAAACCTACTTAGATCAAGTCCGTTTGCTACTGCTTCCGCAGGATGCCGAGGCAGCGGACGATGCCCTCCTGGAGCTTTTGTTTGAACGCTGGTGCGATACGGCGCGGGCATTCCTCCGGCTGACGCCGGGGGAAGAAATCCCCGCCGCTACCATGGCACAGATCATCTACAACACAGCGGCCAGCTATAACGCCTCCGGGGACGAGGGGCTGACCTCCAGTAGTATGGGAGGACAGAGCTACCAGTACCAGGATTTGCTGGAACAGCTGCAGCGGGTCATGCGGACCGAACGAAAGCCGAGGCTGTGATGAGAAGATGGGATCAAAGCAAAATCTGGGCGGCCTCCCCCAAATTTGCCCAGAAAAGCGGGATCAGCGAGGGCGGATACACCGATTTACGCACATTTTACGCCAATATCCAAACCCTTTCAAACGAAGAGGAAGCCAGGATATACGGCGATGCGGCGAATAACCGGATTGTCCTCCGGGTGAAGGAACCGCCGGTTCTGGCGATCCGGGACGTCTTATATTTGCTGGAGCCTTTCCCGGTCGGCGCGTTCCAGATCGGGGACGAAAGCTATACCGATTACGGGAAAGGCGAATACCAGGTGGAAAGTATCGTGTCCGCCCGGTTCGGGGTGAAGATGAAGCGGGACCCGACAACGATTATTGCGAAAAAGCTGGTGTGAATCTGATGAAAGTAAAAGTAATCCGCAAAAAAAGGGGCTTGGAAAAGCTCCAACAAAAGCTTCCGGAAGCATTGAAAAAAGGCGTTTCCGCTGCGGCTGAGCAAACGCAGAAGCTGGCGGTGCAGTTTGCCCATGGGAGCGCGAAAGACGGAATCCAAATCCGAGTGATTGATCTGGAAACCTTTGAAGTCAAGGCGGAGATTTACACCGATTTCTCGTTTGCGGCGTTCCTCGAATACGGCACCGGTATCCACATGGAGGACAACCCGCTGGGGCATATCCCAGGGAGCGCGGGCGAACGGGGCGAACCCTGGTTTGTCCATGAGGATATGGCCGACCTGAGCCGGTACCATTTCCCGGTGCTGGATACGCCGGCGGGCCGGTTCTACCTGATCCGGGGGACGCACGCCCATCCCTATATGCGCCCTGCCGCTTTCCAGGGCCGGGACGAAAGCGTCAAAGCGGTGGCGGAGGCTATCCGCGGGATGCTTCGGGGGGCGGCGAAATGAAATCGCAACAATTTAATACGGGATTAGTAACCCGGCAGATTGCGGACGGCCTTGCGGGGCTGGCCCCGCTGGGACAGGAAGGGGTTTTACTGCAAAACCCAGACGCTTCAGGGCGGTTTCCCTGCTGCGTGCTGTCGCCGCCGATCCAGAAAAGCCTTTATCACGGCTTTGCGCTGGATTTGTCTTTTACGGTGGAGGTCTGGGCAGACAACCAGCTGGAGGCCATGGACCTGTTTGACATGGTGCGCGAGAAGCTGACGGATTACTGTATGACCAAAACCAACAACACCCCGCTCCAGCGGGATGTATTAACCGAAAAATGGCGGTTCGGCGGGTATTTCGAAACCCGATGGAATGCCATTGAAAACCGCTATGAATGGAATCATTAAGGAGTGAACAGAATGGCAGAATTTAATCCGGCTCTAACACCACCACGGTCAACGGCACGTACAGAGCTGTATTATGCGATTACCGAGGATACCAACCTGAAACAGGTTTTCGGGGTGCAGGACATCCCAACTGTCGATACACCGCCTGAAGATATCACCTATCGAACGCTGGAATCCAGCACCGAATTTGCTGTCCCCGGCGTAAGGCCCTATGAAACGATACAGGTACCTGTAATATATTACGAAGAACAGTTTGAAGAAATGCGAAAAGCTAACGAAAACGGCGACCTCTGGTGGTATGTTAAACTGCCGGACGCAACCTCCCCAACTGGAACTAATCCAATTGTAATCAAGTGGAGAGGCGCGCTTTCGGTAAGCGTAGATGGGATTGAATTAGATAATATGCTTCAGAAAATGTTGACCATAGGAAAATCAACTGTTCCTGAAATCATTAAGGGCCTGCCCACTGCATAAGGAGGAAATCAAGCATGATTTTGAAAAAAGGCGAGAAAGAAATCGAATTGAACTACACCATTTCCGGATTCAGCCGGCTGAAAAAGGAGCTGCGGTGCAAGAACCTGCGGAATACCCTGCTCAAGGCTCTGCGGGACGGGGATTATGAAATCCTTTGCAAGGCGGTATTCCATTTTTCAGGTGGGAAGCTTTCCCTGTCCGAGGTTCAGGCGGTTGTGGACACTTACAAAGCCGAGCATTCGTGCAGCTATTACGACCTCTTCCTGACTTTCCTGGAGGAGGTTGAGGAGGCCGGTTTTTTCGCGGACAAGAAGACCGGGGAGGAACTCCGGGAGCTGGCAATGTCTCCGATGCTGGAGATCGACCTGGACAGCCTAGTCGAGGAGGCCGTCGGCAAATTGGCCGGCAGCGAGCTGATGGAGAATATCGCCGCTATGAGGACTGGGGAGACTACATCGCCGACCTCCGGCCAGCCTGCTATCAGTCCGGTTTAACACCGCTTGAGTTTGAGAGGCTGACGCCTTTCCAGGCAGGGGAATATATACAGGCATGTTCCAAGCGAAAAGAGCAGGAATTCAAGGAACGGGCGGTTCTGGCGAACGGGCTATCCATGCAGATTGTAAGCGGGCTGGCCGCGATGTTCTCCAAGCGGCACCGCCCGATCCAATTGTCCAGCCTGTATCCGGAGCTGTTCTCCAAAAAGCAGCAGGCCGATATTTCCGGCTTGACGGAAGCGGAAATTATCCAAAAGGAAGCGCAGGCATGGCGTACATTTTTAGGGGTATAAGACCCGCCTGATCTGGGCGGGTCTTATTTATTTGAAAGGAGGCCGGACAAAATGGCCGATGGGGTTGTCATTGAGGATTTACAAATAAAAATCACCGGGGAAGCGTCTGACGTAGACGAGGTGATCGAACGGGTCAAGCGGAAGCTGGAAGAGCTGTTGAAAATGCGGTTTCAGAAGAGCTTGGCCCCGATCGGTCAGGAGATCGCGAAGGGGCTGGATAAAGCCAAGCCCCAGCTGGAAAAGCTCAAGCAGGAATACGACAGTGTGGTCAAGACTGCGAAAAAGTCCGGCGCCGGAGAGATCGCGGCGGCAAAGGCGGCGGCTGCCGAGGTGGAAAAAGCATCCAAACAAAAAATCGAGGCGGCCAAAAAGGAACTGGCGGAACGGGAACGGGTCGCGGGGCTTGTACAGAAAGCGATCCAGCGAAGCCAGACGAACCCGCCCACCGCCTCTGGGCCGGAACAGGCGAAAGTCAGCCAAACCCCTCGATCAGAGCTGGCGAGCAGTATTACTGGTAACTACGGCCAGGCGGCTGAACAAGCAGCGGCAGCGGTACGGTCTATTCCCTATGAGCAGATCGAAGCACAGCTCAATGCGATCGATCAGGCAGGCACCAGTGCTTTCCAAAGTATTAGCCAGCGGGCACAGCTTCAGCAAAAAATTTTAGACCAACTGAAAGACGATTATATTGAGGTCGCCAGATCAGAGGGAACCAGCAGCAAAGCAGCCTTGTCCCTGGAAAAAAGGATCTATTCCGCACAGGATCAAATGCGCCGGCTGAAAGAAAATACAGATGGTGTCAAACAATCCATGCGCGGGGTGGCAAAGCAGACAGATAAGGCTTCCACCAGCACCAAGCGGCTCGGGAAGCAATACCAAAAAACCGGGAACACGGGGAAAAATGCTTTTTCCGGCATTCTCAGCACCTTGAAAAATATTGTGGTGGTCGGCTCTCTATATAAAATGGTCAGCATGATCGAAAATGCGATCAAGCAAGCAACGGAAACAATTGCGCAGGGTTCTGCCCGGGCGAATGAAACACTATCGGCATTATCCTCCTCTTTCGGCTATCTGCAAAATAGTGTGGCTGCCGCTTTTTTGCCAGCGTTGGAAGCCATTACTCCCGTTGTAACGCGGGTAGTGGACGCGCTGGCGAACCTGTTTAACTGGATCGGGATGGTGACGGCCCGGCTGTTCGGCGGGGCCAAGACCGTCGTACAGGCCAAGAAGGTACAGAAGGATTATGCTGCTTCCCTGAATAAGACCAGCAGCGCGGCGAAAAAGGCGGAAAAGGAAACCGAAAACGCCACGATCGCCATGGACGAGCTGAACAAGCTGGAAATCCAGGAAAAAGAGGAACTTTCCAGCGGCGCATCTGGAGGCGGGGCGGATATTGAACCGGGCGCCCAATTTGAGGAGATTGCAATCCCGCAGGAAACCTTGGATTTTGCGGACAACCTTAAACAAAAACTGCTGGAACTCAAAGATACCTTGATGAATCTAGGCCTTGAACAGGTCTTGAACAATACTAAAGAGTTTATGAGCCAGCTTTATGCACAGGCTCAGCAGTACGATTTTGGTACAGCGTTGAAAGAATCCCTTTCGTCAGGGTTTGCATTAGCGATGTCCACGATAAACCTGGGACAAAAGATTGTATTCCCATTGGCGATTGCATTAGATATTCCGGGAATCGTCTATGAGGGGATCAATACCCTGACAGCGCTGTTTGATATGCTCCGAGCTGCTGTCGATGCAGTTACTCCAGGCATTACCAATTTCGTCCAGATTGCCTTAGTTCCAATTGCTGAGTGGATTGGCGGGAAAGTCAAGGATGCGTTCCAATTTTTACAGGATATTTTTGCTGGAATCGGCGAATGGTATACCGAAATGGAACCGACATTCACCAAGTTTTATACGCTTCTAGGGGATGTCGTCAATAAAATCTGGGAATTCATTGCCCCCATCGCAGACGCAGCTTGGGAGAATTTCAAAATCATCCTCGGGAAAATTGTAGAGTTTTTCAAAAAGCTTTATGAACATATTATTGCCTTTCTGACGCCATTTATAGAATCCATTAAAGTAGTTTGGGAATGGCTGGAAGCTTTAGGCGTGATTGATACACTAGTCAGCATTTTCCAAAACGTTTTCGATGGAATTGGCCTGATTGTAGGCGGGATTATCGATGCATTCGGCGGGATCTTAGACTTTTTAACCGGTATTTTTACCGGGGACTGGGAAAAGGTCTGGGAGGGAATCAAGGAATTCTTCTCCGGAATCTGGGATTTGATTTTAGGCGTAATAAAAAGCATCCTCCCTGGATTTGAAGAAACCTGGGAGAATTTTAAGAAATCTTTCGGCGACAGCTGGGACGAAGCTTGGGAAGGGATCAAGGAATTTTTCTCCGGCATCTGGGACGGTATGAAAGAATCGGTCGATAAAATTTTCGATGGAATTGAGCACCTCTGGGATACGTTCAAAAAGGGCTTTGAGGATGGCTGGAACGGATTCTGGGAAGGGATCGGAAAATTCTTTTCGGATATCTGGGACGGCATGAAAAAAACGGTCAATAATGTTTGGACTTGGATCAAAAACAAAATTGACGGTATCATTGAAAAAATCAAAGGGATTCCCATCCTGGGCGACGCGGTGAAATGGATCACTGGGGACAGCAAATCCGTCGGCGGCTCCAGTTATGGAGGCGGAGGCGGGAATGTCTCCCCTTATTCGGCGTTTTCCGCGCCGATCCCAGCCTTTGCTTCGGGCGCGGTGCTGCGGAAGCCGACGGTCGGCCTGATGGCTGAGTATGCCGGGGCAATGTCTGACCCGGAGATCGTCGCACCGCAAAGCATGATCTATGACACCATCCTTTCGGCCAACGGCGAACTGGCTGGCAGCTTGGCGGGAATTTTTGCTGGTATTGCCGGGCAGATTGTCCAGGCCATCACGGACAAGGATTTTACCGTAGAGCTGGACGGGCGGCAGATCAGCCGGACCGTGCAGAAAAACCAGCTCCGCCAACAAAAAATGCTGGGGGTATAAGGCAAAGAGAAACATTTTCAAAAAAAGTCTGCTATCCCTCTTGACATAGTGCAATACCTATGATATAATAGAATCACACTAAAGGAAAGGAGGCCGACAGCATGGGAACCGAAGCTGAAAGACAAGATACTCGTAAGGCAATGGCTTATGATCTGATTCGAATTCTTGAAGAGAAGCCCGAAAAAGAAAGCTATACCGCAGAGGAAATCAAAAAAATCATCAACATCTACTTGACCACCGCAGACCAGAAATAAACCACTTGGAGCCGGGGAAACCCGGCTCCCCCTCGAAAGGGGAGAATATGAGGCACGAAACCCCACAAGACCGCTATCACAAAGCCCATACTGTCAGCCTGACTATCCGGCTTATGAAAAATACGGAACAGGATATACTAAAAAAGCTGGACAGCGTAGAAAATAAAGCAGGGTATATCAAAAGCCTCATCCGGGCCGACATGGAAAAAATGGGGAACAGCAAAGGAAGGAGTAAATGAAAAAAGAGCCGTCCATCAGGACGGCTCTTTTACATACAAATAAGAGGTTAAATTATAAATCCGTTTTAGTGTTTCCTCGTTTTGGATTTGGCCTATGATATGGATAAGCTCCTGCTGATAGTCTGCGCTGTTCGGGAAATTCGGCGCCGTATAGTTTTGCTCATTCATTGTGCCTGCCCTCCCTGGCTGTCCAGCAGCTTTTTCAGCTCGGGGATGACGGATTCATAGTACCGGAAAGACTGCACCTCTTTGGAATGGCCTTTGGCCTTATCGTTGAACCAGGCCCCGAACTGCTCCGTTTTCAGGCCGTTCCGGTTGGCGAGCAGCCCGACCTTGTGGGCAGAGATTCCGAGCTTGTCCCCGATCTCCTGCGCACTGTAGGTTTTGGCTTCGAGCTGTGGGAGGGGGATCAGGAATTCCCCCGTCAGCTCCCTGGTGGCGTAGGCGTGGAGAACCTGCTGGAACGTCGTGCCGGGGTAATTCTTGGCCATTTCGGTCAGGAGCTGGACGGATTTGAGCTTGTATTGGTTCTTCCGGATTTCCAGGGATTCTTTCTGATAGTCAGTCATAGCCTTGCGCGGGTGCTTGTACTCGCCGTGCTTGCGGATGGCGGGGAGGACTTCGTCAAAAATCCAGCTTTCGAACTTCTCCGCGCCCGGAAGCTCGGACTTCGCGGCCAGCCGGTAAATATCGCCCTCCGGGATGAAATTCATTTCTTGCATACCCCCTGGGGTAGGGGTACGGCGTTTCAGCGTACCCTTGCAATGTTTAGAAATAGCCTCATTGGGGCGCTTATATCCTAACGCTTTTGCTACATCAGAGCCGCAGAAAAGAACCTTTTCATCCTCTTCGATGGTACGAACTTCTCCAAAGGCCGGGTTCTCAAAAATTTGTAATTCTGTCATTTTGCCGCCTCCTTTTTGGCCAGTCGGTAGCCCTTGGCGCGGCCATAACAGAAAGCCAGATAGGCGGCGTTGAGGATATCCCCCGACTTGATAATCTCCATCCAATCGTCGAGTGTCATGGAATAGAATTGATTCTGACATGGGGTTTTGTCAATATACTTTTTGATTTGTTCGATCGTCATAATATTCCTCCTTGAAATTCCAAGGAAGGCCTGATATAATAGATTTATCAAGCCTCCTTGGGTTTGGTGATAGGATATTCGCTCGTGATTTTGCGGTGACGGCGAATATCCTATTTTTCATTTTCCAAAAGCATATGCAAACCGCGTCGAATTGCTTCTGTTCTGGTTATTCCATGTTTTTCGCAATATCTTATTAAACGGGCATTTGTTTCCTGGTCAAAGCGGATTTTCAAATCCACGTTGAGCGGGTTTTCTGCTTTTGGACGCCCTGTGCGAGGGCTCATCGTATCACCTACTTTCTGCACTCTATAAAATAAATTATAATTATCAGAGTGCAAAAAGTCAATACCTTTTTCAAAAAATTTTGCAAAAAGGGGGCGATGAATCACCGACCCCCTTATATCTATAACAACAAAAGCCGCCGCCTTATTTTCAGGCGACGGCTTTTGTCAAATCCTCCAGCGGTATCCGCAGGATTGGCAGACAGCATAAGACTGCGTTTTGCTCTTCTGCCCGCGCATGATTGGAATCAGCAGGAAAAGACCGATAACCGTGCAGGCCAACAGGATATAGAGCAGGATCATGCCACAGCCATTTTTCTTTAACTCTGCCACAGCCTGAACGGAAATATTCTGGCTGTGACAGTGTGGGCATACTAGGCCGCTGCGGTTTTGCACCGCAACCGGCTCGTGATAGGGCTGGGGCTGGATGGGTTGAACGGGCTGGGGCATCTGGTAAGGAAGCGCAGCGATATCTACGCCGCATCGGGGGCACTGTACGGCATAGGCGGAAGCGACGTTCCCACAATGGGGGCAGACCTTTATTGCGTTAGGAGGAATTTGTGAATAAACTGGCTGCTGGTATTGCTGCTGTTGGTTGGGATAGGCTTGCTGCGGTGGTTGCTGCTGGGGAGGCGCTTGCTGATATTGCGGCTGATCGGGCGCAGGCTGGGCCTGCGGATTCCCCGGGGCCTGGTTATTCTGCATCCCCGCGCCGCAGTTCGCGCAGAAATTCCCTTCGACCTCTTTCCCACAATTTGGACAGATCATGATAAAAACCTCCTTTTTTTCCTATAGGATACTATAAAACGTCAAAAAAAGCAAATAATTTCTTAAAAAGTTCGAAATAAAATTGACAGTAACACCCCCCCGTGGTATAATCTGGATAATTTCAAAAACAAAGGAGTTGCAACCATGAAAAAACTGCTTAGTATCCTCCTGGCAATTTCGCTCGCGGCAAGCTTGGCCGCCTGCGGTTCCTCCCCCTCCGGTTCATCCGACAGTTCAAAGAAAGACAATTCCGAAAACAAGACATCTTCAGAAGAAGTGCCGAATAAAGAGCCTGAAAAAACCCCCGCTACTGATGCCGTCACTTTAGCAGAACAGGTGATTGTAGACGACCAAGGTGTAAAAGTGACTGCGACAGGAATGGGGGAAGATAGCCTTTTCGGCAAGAATTTAAAACTGCTGATCGAAAACAATACAGAACAGGCCCTTACTTTCCAGACGAGAGATGCGTCTGTGAACGGATACATGGTGGAAACTATGATGTCTGCTGATGTAGCTGCTGGGAAGAAAGTAAACGATACACTGACATTTCAGAGCAATAGTTTAGAAGCCTGTGGGATTACTACCATTGCAGATATGCAGTTTTCTCTACATATTTTCCCGTCAGATTCTTTTGGGGAAAAATTCCTGGATACAGAACCTATTCAATTGAAAACCTCTGCCGCTGAGGGTTATACCTATACTTATGATGATTCTGGCGACTTAGCTTATGATGGAAATGGAATCAAGATTGTTTCCAAGGGAATTTCTAATGATGATTCTATTTTTGGCCCAGGGCTTATCCTGTATCTGCATAATACGACAGAACAAGGCATTACCGTACAAGTTCGGGATGTTTCAGTTAATGGTTTTATGGTAGATACTTCATTTTCTTGCGATATTACGGCTGGAAAACACGCGGTTGATGCCATTACTTTTTTGGAATCCGACCTGCAAGAAAACGGAATTACCAAATTTTCGGAAGTCGAACTTTCATTCCACATTTTCCCATTGAATGAATGGGGAAAAACGATTGTAGATACTGAACCGATTACATTAACTTTCGCATAAATAAAGTTTGAACTCCCGCCCTGAATGGGGCGGGGAAATTTTTTTGCAAAAGCGGTTGACATACTTATAAAAGTATGTTATACTAATATTGTCAAGGGGGGCAAGAAACTTGATAAACTAAGGAGGAAAGGATATGGTTGATACTATGACAGATAAGCAATTTGACAAAATCATTCAAATGATTCGCATGGTATTAGACGGCTGTGAAGACCTTGAAGAAGCGAAGAAAAAAATTGACTTGCTAATGGAAAACAGCAAAAACAAAGAAGAGTAAACAAAAAGGGGCGGTACTTGCCGCCGCCCCCTCTTTTTTAGGAGGTTCCATGGACGAACAGCGGAAAACCCATACCAGCAGTGCTGTGAAAAACCGCTACAACAAAAAGAATTACAAGCAGGTTGCCACGCAGGTCAAGCCGGAGTTAGCCGAACGGATACAAGCATACAGAACCCGCGAAGGAATCAGCATGGCGCAATTTTTGTCCAGAGCAATTGAAATGCTTGACACAAAGTAAAACGGAATCAGCCTTGATCTCACGCCCCCCGGTCAGGCTGCTTTCCCTTCCCGCCCTATTTTAGGGCGGGAATTTTTTGCAAAAGCGGTTGACATACTGCAACAAGTATGTTATAATAAAAACATGGAAAGGGGGTGAAACAATGGAACAGGATATAGGAAAAGCCTTGCAGGAGCTTGCACAAGCGATTGAAAATAACGAAGCAGTCGAAAGCGTTGTTATTAAAATCACCTTGAAAAAGCAAAAACCCAGCAAGGCCACCAAAGAAAGCGAATAGCTTTCATAGGCAGGGAACGGGCGGGGAACGCCCTTCCCGTAAGCCCTATTATAATAAGGCTTGTTCAAAAAGTCAATAATAAGCAGAAAGGGGCTAAAAGATGGTTATTAAGAAAAATGGGAAAGAATACGTGATAGAGGAGCATTCAGAAGCCTGGGAGGTATCCTGTAAGACCGGTAAATTAACTGTGGGATACAGAATAGCGAAAGAGGTCTGCGCAGATGAAAGGGCATTGCGTGACTATATTGACGCAGAGGATTTGTTTTAGGAGTGGAGATATGGCGGAGAAACGAAAAACCAAAACATCTTCGGCGGTGAAAAACCGTTATAATAACCGTGTATATGGTTCGATTGTGGTGCGGATTCCGAAGGAAACGGCGGAAGCATTCAAGGAAAAATGTATCCAAACAGGGATCCCGCAAGCGCAGGTAATCAAAAAAGCGGTTGAACAGTTCCTGGCGGAATAAGTCAGCCCTGATAATTGAAATTCCTTTTCAAAAGGCTTCCCATTTGCCGGAAATTATGCTACAATTAAAATTAAACAGAGAGTGCCAAGAGCGCCAATATCGTTAATTCGGTATTGGTGCTTTTTTATTTTGAAGGAGGGCTGGAATGGTTCCGGAATCTGAAATTTATATCTTGGATGGTGTGGAGCTTCCCAGCCCTTCCGCTGCGGATGTGAGCTGGGAGGATGTCCATGACCAAAAGAGCGGGCGGACGCAGGATGCGCGGATGCACATTTTCCGGATTGCACGGAAGCGGAAAGTTGCGCTGAAATATGACGTACTGACGCAGAAGGAAATGGCTGAGCTGCAAAGGCTGTTGGATCGGGATTATTATCAGTTCCAGTATTTCGATCCGTTGTATGGGGTGCATCAGATCGAGGTCTATATTCCATCGGCACAGCAGTCCTTATACAGCGTGATCCTTTATAACGGGCTGTGGCGGAACGTTTCTTTTTCCCTGATTGAGGTGTAAACATGGAATTAAGCTGGTTTTTGGATGATGCCCGTTCCCGGCGGGTGATGCTGGATTTTGGGGGCGGGGATGTCCTTTCGGACTATGATTTGCTGCAAACCCCGATCAAATATGAAGAGCTGTTAAACCCGGGGGAGGATTTCCAGATCGGGACAGCGGCGGCGGCTTCCATGACGTTTGAAACGGGCACCTGGGGCGGGACGTTGTTCCCGATGGCGGGGCGCGAGTTTGACTATCTGGCCGGAATCCAGAAGGAAGTGAGCAGGTTCCCGGATTTGGCGAAGAAAACAGGCTCGCTTTCGGTTTGCCGGTATGGGGATCTGGTTTTCAGCGGCTATGATACCCAGCCATTCCTCCGGGCCTGGCGGGACGGGGAGGAAATCGAAGTCCCGGCTTTGCCGGCGCTGCCTGTCAAGGCGGTTCTTGTTATAAACGGGATTTTGTATGCTGTCCATGAGCAGGCTCCCTGGATCACGGCCTATTCCCTGCCAGGGCTGGGAGCGGTATCCCGCCCGGCTTTATCGGCGTACCATCAGAAAAAGTTGGAGTTTTTTGCGAAAAACCGGATTTGTTTTTCTTGGGACGGGACGTTTTTGAACCAATACCGAGTGGAAACCTTTGACATGAAACCAGTCGATCTGGTTGAAACTTTGCTTGAATTTGGGAAGGTTGGGAAATTCCGGGCCATGGAGCCGGAAAAGATCGACGGGAACGCTCTCAAGGCGGTTTGCTATGACCGGATGAGCTATTTTGACGCCGATGTGTCCGACTGGTTCAACCAACTGAGATTCCCAATTAAAGCGAAGGATTTGCTTTCTTCCCTTTGCCGGAAGATCGGCGTACCTCTACTAGTAAAAACCTTTTTAAATGAAAACTATCTGATTTCCGAGAATGCCAAAGGGGAGGGGATTACCGGACGGGCGGTACTCCAATGGATTGCGCAGATGGCGGCCTGTTTCGTGCGGATGAACCCGGTGGGGCAGGTGGAATTGGGCTGGTATTCACCGAAAAATTATACCCTTACCATGCACGACACGTTTTCATCCGAGCTGGCGGAGTACCAGACACAGCAGGTAGAATCCCTGCAAATCCGGGTGACACAGAATGACGTTGGGGTAAAAGTCCCGCCAGATTTTGCCCGGACAGATTATGTGATTGAAAATAACCCACTGATCTACGCGGAATCTGACGGGGAGCTTCGGCCCCTGGCGGAAAGCGTCCTGAATGCGATCCGTACATTTCGGTATACGCCCTATACGGCGGAGGTTGTCAGCAACCCGTTTATCCATACCGGGGATATGATCACGCTGAATACCGCCAGCGGGAATATCCAGGCGGTTATCATGGAAAAGGAGATGGAGGGCTTCGGCGAGCGGGTTGCGGCGGCCGGGAACGAAACCCGGGAGGCTTTGCCAGATGCGGTCAATATCTCGATCCAGCGGCTGCGGGGGAAAACGAACGAGCTGACCCGCACGATCGACGAAACCCGGCTGGAAATGGAGGACGCGGATCAGGCGCTGTCCTCTCAAATCGTAGCCACTGCGAAAGAAATCCGGGCGGAAGTCAAGAGCGGCGACGAGGCATTATCCTCTCAGATTGTAGCGACCGCCAAGGAAATCCGGACAGAGGTTAAGTCGGTCAACGACAACCTTTCCAGTGAGATCGAGCAGAACAGCAGGGAGATCGCGCTCCGTGTCAAGGCGGATGGCATTATTGCTGCGATCAATATCAGCAAAGAAAAAATCGTCATCGATGCGAGCAAAGTGGATTTAAAAGGGCTGGTGACATTCACCGACCTGTCCACTCCGGGGAAAACCACCATCTCGGGGGACAATATCAAAACCGGTACCCTTGACGCCGACCTTGTTACCGTCAAAAATCTCGAAGCCAGTGCGTTCCGGGGGAATACGATCGAGGGCGCGACGATCAAGGGCTCGACCGTTATCAGCGACGGGAGCTATGGCGGTTATGTTGAACTGTCCAACGGACAGATTTACATGAATGACACCGAGTTTTATACCACCTCACGGGATACGCTGGTAATCGCTCCATTGAACGGCCTGATTGTGGATGTGGCGAACGGGGAGAGCTTCGCGGTGATCGGGAATTCCGGGCACTGCCGGATGTACTATAACGCTTCCGTCGGCGGGGATTTGCAGGTAGAAGGGGATTTAACGGTTCAGGGCGAGAAAAACTGCGTGGTCAGCACCAGATTCGGGGATGTGAGGCTGAACGCCTACGAAACGCCGGGGTATTATCTGGGAGATATCGGGGAAGCACGGGTTTCCGGTGGGGTCTGCGTGGTGCCGATCGACCCGATTTTGCTGGAATGCGTCAATACGGAAACGCCGTATCAGGTCTTTTTGACGCCTTACGGCCCGGGGGAGCTTTACGTTTCTGCCCGGGACCCGGGCAGCTTCACGGTTTGCGGAGATGATATCTCGTTCGGCTGGGAAATCAAAGCGAAACGGCGGGGCTATGAATACAACCGATTTAAGCCCTATCGTGACAGGGCGGTACAGGACAACGCTTTAGAAAAGCAGGAAAGGAGGGAAGAAAATGCAGTTCCAAGTTAAAGACCGGGTGATCCAGCAGTATAAGACGGTCCTAGGCGTGCAGGGGGACAGCGGCGTATGCGAGGTAGAATTCGCCCTGCGCCCCGAGGAGTTGACCTTCCCGCTGGACGAATGCCTGGCGTTCCTAGTGGTTCAGCTGCCGGATAAAACAGATGGGCAGGTGGCGCTTGACCGGAAAGAGGATGAGGATGGGCAGGCTATTTTTGTCTGGAAGGTCGGAAATGAAGTTACTCAGGCACCAGGACTACTGTCCGCATCCCTCAAGCTCAGCAATATGGATTCCCTGCTTTGGGGAACGGAGATCACCACGTTTACAGTGGTGCGTAGCCTGCCGTTGTCCAGCCCGCAGCCGATTTACTTTTCAGGCCGCCCCCGGATTGCCGACCCGGAGCAGGAGGAGCCGATTACGGTCGCGGAACGGCGGATGTTTATCCCCTCCAAGCTGCAAAGCATTGCGGTGCAGAACGACAAAAACTCGGAGACGGTGGCCATCCTCTGCCCCCGTTATTTCGACGGGCATGACTTGGCGCAGTATCGGTTTTTCCTCCGGACGGAGAGCGAGGGCGGCTTCGATCCTGTCCTATTGGAGCATACTGCCGAGGATTCGGTCGTCCGGATGGAATGGACCCTGCGGCCTCCGCAGACCTCCTTTTCCGGGCGGCTTTCCATCCAGCTTTGGGTGACGGGGGAGGATTTCGACTGGCAGACGGAGCCTGCCAGCGTGACGATTATCAACCAGATTGCGGGCGAGCCGGTCATCCCAGTGGAGCCGCCGCTCTTTGAGCAGTATATCAAAGAGCTGGAGCGGCTGAGACAGGAAGCGGCTAAGTCCGAACAGAACGCGGCGCAAAGCGCGGAAGAGGCTGGACAGTACCGGGATGAAGCGGCGCAGATCAAAGGTGAAACCGAAGCAGCACGGGATGAAGCAGGGCAGATCAAAAATGAAACCGAGCAAATCCGGGACGATACACAGGCCATACGGGACGAAACAGGTCAAATTAAAAGCGAGACCGAAGCAATCCGGGACGAAGCCCAGCAGATCAAGGATTCCACTGAGATCACGCCCTATATCGATTCTTCGGAGGAGAGCGGGTACCGCGCCGGATTTCAGCGGGCGGATATGGAAGAGCCTGTCTGGACGCCGCCCTTACAGGCAAGGGTCAAAGCTGGTACAGCGACCACCTTGCCCCCTGGGGCGAATGCAACCGTTACACAGGAGGGCCCAGACAATAACTGGACGATGCACCTGGGGATTCCGCGTGGAGAAAAGGGCGAGCCTGGCCGGGATGGGGTGGAAATGTCGGTCACAACCGGGCTTTTCAAGTTTTTTGTAGAGGATGGATATTTAAAGATGCTTTACAGTGATGAAGCAGATCCACCAGCCTTTTCGCTAGTTACAGACCCGGAAACCGGGAATAAAACACTGATTTATACGTTTGAGGAGGAAGGATAGTGGCACATATTGCGGTTTTAGGCGATGTCAGCGGCCCGCCAGGAAAAAATGGAGAAAATGGCCTTTCCGCTTTTCAGGCTGCACAGCAGGCCGGATATACGGGCACAGAAGATCAATTCAATAAGCTCATGGCCTCTTATGGCGACAGTTATCTGGGCCATTATGCGGATCAAGGGGCTTTGATAGAACGATATCCGGTAGGCGTCCCGGGGAACTGGGCGACAGCCGGCGCGACCATGATGATCTGGGACGAGGAAAATCAGGAATGGGCGCAGGTACAGGGCGGAGGCTCGCTGGTTGTGGCGGGCAGCAACCCGAATCTGCTGGATAACTGGTATTTCCCTGACCCGATCAATCAAAAGGAACAGACGGAGTATGGAGTTAATCTTCCAGCGAACTCCATCACAATAGATAGATGGCATAAAAGAGCTGCCCAAGAAATCGTTCGTATTCAGGACGGATATATCGAATTTGAAGGAACTGGTAATTATCAAGCAGATATCCATCAATTACTTGAAAATCCCAAAAGGCTAGTCGGAAAAACATTGACGTTTAGCGTAATTGCAAAAGGAGATGGAACAAATGCGCCTAAAATCGCAGTAAGTACGGGTGCGGAAGATGTCGTATATGTGCCAGGAACCTCATCAACAGATTGGCAATTGTTATCAGGTACGTTTACAGCAAATGAATCAACCATCATGCTTTTGAGATGTTATGCCTCGATTAACACAAACGTACATCCTGTAATCGGTGTTTTGGCCGCCAAGCTGGAACTTGGAGATCGTCAGACGCTGGCCCATCAGGACGAATCCGGGAACTGGGTCCTGAATGACCCGCCGCCCAATAAGCAGCAGGAGCTGGCCAAATGTCAGCGGTATTTTGTTCGTGTGAAAAGCCACAGCCTCGACAGCAACGAATATTTGAATGCTTCCCTTTTTCTTGGATCGTCATTCCCTTATCTTGCGAATCGCACCAGTCTAGGATTTTGGCTTCCTCAGCCTATGCGGATTAAACCTGCTATAAAAGTGGAAAATGGTTCGTACGGTACGGGGCTTATGGGATACAATTATTCGAAGAACATAGAGTATAAGAATGTTGTTCCAATAGTCAATTTAATGTCCAATAATTATCTGGAATTTGTTTTTACAAGTGCGACACAGCAGTTTGTAGTTGGCGAATCCGTCAACTACGAACTTTCTATAGGTGCCAGTATTGATTTTGATGCGAATTTATAAAGGAGGAATATCATGACAGACGCGATCAACCACTACATACGCACGGACCTGATGGGAAGGATCATCCACGGGTTTTCCACCGCGTTTGAGACCCCGCAGCCGGATGACATCCTGCTCCATGAGGGCGGGTACCAGTTCAGGCTCTTCCTGGGCGGGGAAGAAAATCCCAGACTGTTTACAACCGATGGAATCCCACTCTACCGCTGGGACGGAGGGGAGGTGATCCAGCGGAGCAGGGAGGAAATTGCCGATGAAATCGCCGCACTGCCCCCGCCGCCGGTCTATACAGACCCCTACAAGGCCGCTATCTCGATGATACTGAGCCAGTCGGCGGAAGCCCTGACGGACGCGCAGGCTTTATCGGTCGCGGAGGTTTTCCCGGTTTGGTCGGAGGGCTGGACAGGCCCACGCGGGGCGATCGTCCGGGATGAAGACAAGCTCTACCGCTCCCTGCATGAGGTTGCCAACACCGCGCAGAACACACGGCCCGCCAATACGCCGTCCATGTGGACAGCTGTAGGCGACCCGTGGGAGGAATACCCGGTTTGGATTCCGCCGACCGGGGCGCACAACACCTACGCTTTGGGCGCGAAGGTTTCCCACCAGGGGGAGGAATGGATCTCGGATATCGAGGGAAATGTCTGGGAGCCGGGCGTGTACGGGTGGAGGACCGTATAAACAACAAAGGAAAGGACGGAAAAAGATGAAAACATTTTTAGACAACCTGCTGCGGAACCCGGCGGTGATCCTGCTGGCGGTAACGCTCTCAATGGACATGATTTTGGGGATGCTCCGCGCGGTCAAGGAGCGGGAGTTCAACTCCTCAGCCGGGATTGACGGGGGTATCCGGAAAGCGGCGATGCTGCTCTGCGTGGTGGGATTTGGCTGGGTGGATTCGGTTGTCCACCTGGACTTGATCAGCCTGCTGCCGAAAGCCTGGCAGGCGGCGGCAAATCTGCCTAAGGTGGGGCTTTGCGAGCTGTTCGGGCTGCTGTTTACCCTGTTTGAGGTGGCCAGCGTGCTGAAAAACCTGGTGCTTTGCGGGGCGCCCGTCCCGGCGAAGCTGAAGAAGTGGGTGCTGGAATTTTTGTCCCAGATGACGACTGAGCTACCGGAAGAAAGCGGGGTGGAATCCTGTGACAAACAGTGAATTCATTGAAAAAGTAGGGGCGCTGGCCGCGGCGGACTATCCCAAAAGCGGAGTGCTGCCCTCCCTCACGGTTGCCCAGGCCATTTTAGAAAGCGGCTGGGGGAAATCCGGGCTGACGGCCAAAGCAAACGCGCTCTTCGGTATCAAGGCCGGGAAGGATTGGAAGGGCAAGCGGGTCAACAGCAAGACCTTTGAGTATTACGACGGGGAGCGGGTGGACATCGTGGACTGCTTCCGGGCTTACGATAGCTGGGCGGAAAGCGTGGCGGATCACGGGGCGTTCCTGGCAGGGCTGTCCCGCTATAAGGCGGTGATCGGGGAGCGGGACTATCAAAAGGCCTGCCGGGCGATCCAGGCGGCGGGGTATGCAACCGCCCCGGATTACGCGGATATCCTGATCAGCCTGATCGATCAATATAAGCTGGATCGGTTTGACCGGGCGGCCAGCCCGGAACGGTACGGCCTGTGGATCGGGCACTTTTCAGCGGAGGAGCGGGCGATGGAGCTTTCGGGTGCGCTTTCGGCGCTCGGGGTTTATAACAAAGTGGCGGAGGAGCCGGGCGGCTATGTGATCCGGGTGGAGTGGTATGCAGACAAGGCCAAAGCGGACGCGCTGGCGTTGCTGCTGGGCGAACGCTGCTATTTCGAGGTATATACCTCGTGACGTCTGACCTGGACACCCCCTGTTTTACCGACCGGGAGAAAAAGGTATACAACCTCTATTTCCAGCGGGGATGGCATATCGAGGATATCGCCGCTGAGCTGGACGTTTCCCGGCGGACCATTGGCCGAGTTTTAGCTTCTATCCGCAGGAAAAATAACCGAAAATCGTGAATAAAAGGGTCTCCCATTTTGGGAGGCCCTTGCTATGTCAAATGGCACAAATATGGCACAATTTTGGCACATCCCCTTCTCAAAATCGTGCTACAATAAAAGAAAAAAGGATGTGAGTACATGAACCAGCAGCCGATGAACAGCGGGTATGGCGTGCCGGCACCGCCCTACCGGGATCCATCGATGATGGGGGCGGGAGGGGGCTATCCGCCTTATTCGCAGCCACCTATGCAGGCTGTTCCGCAGTCTCCGCCGATAAAAGGATGGGCAGTCCCGAGCGAGGAGGCCGCCCGCCAGGCGCTGATCGATCTGGATGGGACGCCATTTTTATTCTTGGATGCCAATAACGGATCGATTTATTTAAAACGGATCAATCCAACCGATTTTACGGTTGTCTTTCAGGTTTACCGGCCTGATCCGGTTCCGCCGCAGGCGAACGGGGCCGATCTCTCGGGCTATGTCCCGCGGGCGGACTTTGACGCACTCGTCCAGATGGTGCAGGAGCTTCGGCAGGCACAGTCCCCTGCGCTTCCCGCGCCGAAAAAGGGGAAAGAAAATCCAAATCCATAGGAGGATGAATCATGTTTAATCCAATGCAGATGATGCAGGCCATCCGGTCGGGACAAAACCCGATGCAGCTGATGATGCAAGCCGCGCAGAGCAATCCGCAGATGATGCAGGCCATCCAGAATATGCAGGGGAAATCGCCCCAGCAGCTCCAGCAAATGGCACAGAACCTCGCCCAGGCCAGAGGGACCAACCTCCAGGCGGTAGCCCAACAGCTGGGGATACGTCTGCCGCCGATGTAGCAGCGGAATAACCGATCCCATGAGCCGCACACGGCTCGCCGTTCAGTTTGTCGGATCTTGACAAAAACCGCTCCGAAACGACATCCGGCCAAAAAGGCTTGATGAATAGAAAAAAGGAGTATGGATAGTATGGACAACGATTTTGCAACAGGCTACGCTCTGGGAGCGGACGCCAACAACAATGGAAATTGTAACGGCAACGGCATGTGGGGCGGCGATATGTGGGCGTTCCTCATTTTCGCCATGATGTTCGGCTGGGGTAACGGCGGCTGGGGAGGCGGCTTCGGCGGCGGAGCCGGGGCGGCAACCCTCAACGGTATTGCAACCCGCGGGGATATCATGGAGGGCTTTGCATTTAACGATATCCAGCGGGGGATTACCGGGATTTCGCAGGGGATTTGCGACAGTACGTATGCTGTAACCGGCGCGCTTACCAATGGGTTCTCCCAGGCGGCGCTCGCACGCTGCCAGGACAACGCCGCCCTGATGCAGCAGCTCAACAATATGAGCTACCAGAACCAGGATTGCTGCTGCAAGACCCAGGGCGCGATCAAAGACCTGTCTTATCAGGTGGCCAAGATGGGCTGCGACATTATCCAGTCCACCCACAACGACACCGATCGGATTATCGGCTGGCTGTCTAATCAGGAGACCCAGCGCCTGCGGGAGGAAAACCAGTCCCTCAAGTTCGCGGCGTCTCAGGCGGCTCAGAATGCCTATATCACCGCCAGCCAGGATGCGCAGACGGCGGAAATTATCCGCCGGGTTGCACCCACCCCGGTACCGGCTTATCAGGTGCCGAATCCGAACGGGTGCGGCTGGAACCGCAATTTTGGCTGTGACTGGGATCGCGGCTGCGGTTGTGGATTTGCTTGCTAGGAGGATGAGAGGATGGCTTGCCGATATTATAACAACGCTGGCTGCGGCGGTTGCGGCGGGTGTACCCGGTTTGTCAAATCGACTGCGGTTGCACTGACGGACGGGGTGCTCAATATCACGATCCCGGCCCGGGAGCTGTCCAACCGGGAACCGCTCTGCCTTTGCGTCGCTCAGCCCATCCCGGCAGATGCCGGCGCGGCGACGATGGTCAACATCCTGGTCGGGACGCGTAATCTGGCGGTGATTACCAACTGCGGCAACCGGATGTATGCCGATCAGCTCCGTACCCGCCGGATCATCCGGCTGAGGGCGGCAACCGACCTGCCCTACCTGGTAGCGGATCATGGCTGCCTTTGCCCGACCAAGCACGTTTTTCCGGTGCTGCCCGCGCAGGACACGCCGCCGGCCACTCTGAGCGCAAAGGGGGCGAAAGTCCATGAATAAAACCGCGCGTATGATGCTGATGTCCAACAAAGACCGGAATCGTTCCAGCTCTGGCCGGTATGATCGTGATGTTGAGCGCAATCGTCCCGATTATCGCCGGGAGCGATCCGATTATCGCCGGGAGCGATCCGATTTTGACCGGGAGTATGATCGGGACTACCGGGGCCGCTCTGATTACGATCGGGAGCAATGGCGGGACGATGACCGCCGTGATCCTTACGAGTACCGAGACGATGAGGATCGGCACTCACGGAGGGGGAGAGAGCGGGAGGTAGATTTTTACGGTCGCCTCTCCCATAAAAAAGGCCGCTCCTCCGAGCTGACCGAGGAGGACGCGAAAGCCTGGGTCAAAGGGATGGAGAACGCGGATGGTACGACGGGTCCCCACTGGAGCCCGGAGGAAGTCCGGCAGTTAGTCCGTCAAAAGGGCCTGAGTGTGGACTTCTGGCCGTTTTACGCGGCCCTGAACGCGGAATACTCCGACCGGTGCAAGGTCAATGAGAAATACGGCGTCAACAAGATCGAATTTTACGTTGATTGCGTCAAGGCTTTTTGGCTGGAGGACGCGGACGCGGTGAAAAATAAAACTGCAATCTACTATGACTGCATCGTCGACAAGGACGACTAAGCAGCAAAAAAAAGAGGCCCCTCTGATTATTCAGAGGGGCCTCTTTTCAATCATAGAACTACCACATCAACGATCCGTTCAAGTCCGTTTTCTTTGTCGTTCTCCCGTTCTTCCTCCAATGCTTCCCGGTCGTAACATTCTTCCCGATATTCCGCCCAGTCGTTAACATAGTCAATGAGATCATCTACATTGTCTACTTTGTATGTTTCGTCAGTTCCTTCACTCAGGGGGGCTTCAAAAATATCATTAGACATATCCGGGGAGAGGTTCGTGCCGTCAAATTTTCTCATAGTGATTTCTACCGTTTTTTCGCCATCCGTAAACCTTGTCATTTTAATACATCCTTTCAGCTTTTTGTTCATTAATTACCTTACCTGTCAAGGTCTACTTGACTCATGTCGGCTTGTCTCAGGCCTACTTGGCTCAAGTCAGCTTTTTGCAGCTCTGAAAGACGTTGTTGTAATCTGCGCTTGGATACAGGGTCTAAATTGAGCAGGGCTGCACAGAGTAGGTCTAATTTGCTCACGTTAGCTTTGTGCGCTTTGTGCAAATCCCAGAGATCGCGGATATTTTTTAATAAGTTATTTACCATTTTTTTACATCCTCTCAGATTTTTGTGTTGTGGTTGATTTAGTGTTTGGTCATTTGCTATGGTCTTATTATATACCATAAAAAGCGTATTGTCAATACTTTTTACGCTAAATTTAGCGCAAAAAGTAAAAAATACATCGCCCCAGGTTGTGCTGCCCTCACAACCTGGGGCGATGCAATAATCAGAGGGGCTGCTTAGTCATCCTTGTCAATCAGCGTCCGAATATCTACACCGATTGCATCGGCGAGAGCTAAGAGGTTACGGGCGGACATATTACCGGCAAAGGTTCTGCCCGCCTCGATAGACTGGATTTGGCGGCTGTATACGCCGGATGCGTCTGATAACTGTTTGACTGTCAGACCCGCAGCCAGCCTGGCTTCCCGCAAAGGGACAACATATCCATCTCTTGGGGCCTGTTTGACCACCCGGCGGCGGGTGGCGCTGACAGCAAAGACGATGGATCTCCTTGAGCCGCCAAGGCATAGAGATACATACTCACCCATCTCATCGTAGATGGCAGGCTCCCCAGAGTGTGTCTCGCCAAGTGTGTAATTTTGCGGCAACACAAGTCGTAAGTCCGTGTAGATGACATCATCATCTGGTCTGCGCAATACGATATTGTCAATCTCGTTAGAGGATGCGGCCCTCACCTGGTATGCGTAGATAATCATTGTCAACTAGTCCTCCTGATCACAGATATGCATTAAGCCGGAGCGCATGACTGTCCAGGTCAAAATTAACGTCGAGCGTGTATGCGTTGGTCAGGTTTGCTCCGTCCATATTTGCTCCACCCAGATCAGCATTGCACATATACGCCAATACAAGGTTAGCGTTGGTCAGGTCTGTCTCACGCATATTGACCTCGTGCAGGTTGGCTTGTTGCAACGATGCTCCGCGCATGATTGCATGATCCACATCCGACACGCTTAGATTAGCCATGTCCAGCATTGCGTTGGTTAGATTTGCCCTCGTCAGGGTTGCTCTGTATAAGTCCATGCCACACATGGACGCCTCGACCAGGCTCGCATAGCTCAGGTCTGCACCGCGCATGACCGATCCGCTCAGGTTAGCTCCATCCAGCTTTGCGTAGCTCAAGTTAGCACCGACCAGGATTGAGTTGGTCAGATTTGTCCCGCTGAGGTCTGCGCCAGTCAGATCAGCATTGACCAGGATTGCATCGCTCAGGTCTAATCCGCTCAGATTTTTACCGTTTATTTCCATGTATGCGTTCAGTTCTTCAAGATTGTTGATTTTTGTCATTTTAATACATCCTTTCAATTATATACAGTTTTTTCTATATTTAGAGCGATTAAGCATACTTAACACACAGGGCGTTCAGGACTTCACGGCTGCCAGTCCAAGCCTTTTTTTCACTGTCCCATACCAGCCCCCACTCACGCATCACCTGACGAGCAGGGTAAGTGTTGCCGGTAATGGCTAGATTATCCATATCAACGTTAACCAGGATTGGGTGCATCAGAGTGCCAGCAACTTTGACGTTGTGTACGATACCTGCAAACACACGAGCATCCTCTTTAGCCTTTGCCCAAGCCCGCCGGAGGCAGTCTGCAAAACTGAGGGGAGATACCCATTTGCGAGAGATACGATGCAGATTCCAAGCGTCCCGCATAATGTTTGATAAGTTATATTTTTTGTTGGTTGTCATTTTAATACATCCTTTCAGCTTTTTGGCGTTGTGGTTGATTTAGTGTTTGGTCATTTGCTATGGTCTTATTATATACCATAAAAAGCGTATTGTCAATACTTTTTACGCTAAATTTAGCGTAAAAGGTAAAAATATTTACCGGGGATTATCTATATACCATTATAAATAAGGATTTTTTGCTTGTTGACAATCCGAATTTTTTATGGTATAAAAGAGTTGTCACATCGTAGATGGTCACTCAGATACGGTGTTGTGGATTGAAATAATGATGGGTAAACGCAAAACGGCTTATAGCTGCTATGCAGGACCCGGAAAAAGCCGTTGCGACCGCAGCGGCTTTTTCTTTTGGGGCGTGTTAAACGACCTCACCCCATCTCTCTTTGATCCAGGCGAAAAACTGAGGATACATTTTTTTATAAGGGGATTTTGTACATGGTTTATCTCCTTGGAGTTGGATTTAAAAATTAAAGTGTGTTTTTTGATGTGTTTTAAACAAAATAAAAAGCTAGGTAAACACTGAGTTTACCTAGCTTTTTACTGGTCGGAGTGACGGGACTTGAACCCACGGCCTCTTGACCCCCAGTCAAGCGCGCTACCAGCTGCGCCACACCCCGAACAATACTAGTATATTCATTAAAAGGGGATTTGTCAACTGAAATCTGCGCTTTTAAAAAAAATACTTGTATTGAAGCAGAAATTTCGAAAAACAGTTGACATTTTTGAAAAAAAGCTTATAATATCAATTGAACAGATGAACATATGAAAGGATGTGAAACTATGGCGGAATCAAATTTTTCTGAACGTTGCGATTTTATGTATGTGCATGAGGATGTGGTGGCGCTTTTAAAAGAGCAAATGCCGGAAGATGAAACCCTGTTCGATCTGGCGGAGCTGTTCAAAATTTTTGGCGATTCTACCCGGATCAAAATCCTGTATCTGCTCTTTGAATCCGAGCTTTGTGTTTGCGATATTGCTCAGATGCTGCAAATGACCCAGTCGGCGATTTCCCACCAGCTTCAGGTTTTGAAAAAAAGCAAGCTGGTGAAATACCGGAGGGAGGGGAAAACCGTTTTTTATTCCTTGGCGGACCATCATGTCCGGGCGATAATCGACCAGGGGATGGAGCACATCTGCGAGTAATCTTCGTTGAACATTTGAAAGAGGGCTCGGCGTTGATGCGGCTGTTTTTTTGTATTTGAACACAGGAAAAAATTTCAACAACAATCCGTTCAGGAGGGGACAACGATGAAAAAACGTTTGAATCTTACAGATCTTGACTGCGCTAACTGTGCGGCTAAAATGGAAGCTGCGATCAAGAAAATCCCAGGCGTTCAGGATGCTTCGGTGAGCTTTATGACCCAGAAAATGACCGTAGATGCGGAGGATGGGCGTTTTGATGAAATTATGCAGGAGATTATTCGGGTTTGCCGGAAAATTGAACCGGATTGCCGGATCCAATATTGAAAGCAGGGAAGTGTTTTAGATGACAGGCAAACAGAAAAAAATGCTGATCCGTATCCTGGCTTCGGCAGTGCTTTTGGCGGCAGGACTGCTCCTCCCCGCTGCGGAGGGGATCCGGTCAGCCCTGATAATCGCCGCCTATGCGGTTGTCGGCTGGGATGTGGTGTGGAAAGCGGTCCGGAATATCCTCCGGGGCCAGGTATTTGACGAAAATTTCCTGATGGCGGTTGCTACCATCGGTGCGTTCTGCCTGCGGGAGTTTCCGGAAGCCGCAGAAGTCATGCTGTTTTATCAAATAGGGGAATTGTTCCAAAGCTATGCGGTGGGCCGCTCCCGCAGGTCGATCACCGAACTGATGGATATCCGGCCGGATTCTGCCAATATTGAGCGGGACGGCCTGCTGGAACAGGTAGATCCGGAAGAAGTAGCGGTTGGGGATATCATCGTGGTGAAAGCCGGGGAAAAAATCCCGCTGGATGGGGTAGTAGTAGAAGGGAATTCCTCCGTGAATACCGCAGCGCTGACGGGTGAATCCCTTCCGCGGGAGGTTTCCGCCGGCAGCGAGGTTATCAGCGGGTGTATCAACCAAAGCGGTTTGCTTCGGATCCAGGTACAAAAGGGGTTTGAGGAGTCGACCGTTTCAAAAATCCTGGAGCTCGTTGAAACGTCCAGCTCCAAAAAAGCTCACGCCGAACATTTTATCACCAAGTTTGCCCGCTATTATACGCCTGCGGTGGTGATCGGCGCGGCATTGCTGGCAATGGTTCCTCCCTTGCTGCTGGGAGAAAGCTGGAGCGTCTGGGTACAGCGCGCCCTGACCTTTCTGGTCATTTCCTGTCCTTGCGCGCTGGTGATTTCGATCCCCTTGAGCTTTTTCGGCGGGATCGGCGGTGCTTCCCGCCACGGGATCCTGGTAAAAGGCGGGAATTATCTGGAAGCGCTGGCCCGGACGGAAACGGTTGTGTTTGATAAAACGGGTACCTTAACCCGGGGGACTTTCCAGGTCACGGCGGTACACCCGGAGGAATACAGCCGGGAGGATTTATTGGAGCTGGCAGCCCTGGCCGAGCAGTTTTCGGATCACCCGATTTCACGTTCCCTGCGGGGGGCCTATGGGAAGGAGCTGGATCCCTCCCGGGTGTCAGGGGTGAAGGAGATTTCCGGGCATGGGATCTGTGCCCAGATAGACGGCCGGGAGGTCTGTGCCGGAAACGGCAAGCTGATGGATCAGGCAGGGGCGTCCTGGCATCCCTGCCACCGTACTGGCACGACCGTGCATCTGGCGGTAGACGGGCGATATGAAGGCCATATTGTGATTTCCGATGAGATAAAGCCGGATGCGGCCGAGGCGATTGCCAGCCTGAAGCGTCAGGGCGTGAGGAAAACGGTAATGCTGACCGGGGATTCCAAAAGGGTTGGCGAAAGTACGGCAGCAGCGCTCGGAATAGACGAAGCCCATACAGAGCTGCTTCCGGACGGGAAGGTGGAGCAGGTAGAGCGGCTTCTCGGCCAGAAAGCTTCGCCGAAAGGGCAGCTGGTTTTTGTCGGCGATGGGATCAATGACGCGCCGGTGCTTTCCCGGGCGGATATCGGTATCGCGATGGGCGGCTTGGGATCTGACGCCGCCATTGAAGCAGCAGATATTGTCCTGATGGATGATCAGCCTTCCAGGCTGGCGCTGGCGATACGGATCTCCAAGCAGACGCTCCGGATTGTCAAGCAGAATATTGCTTTTTCCCTGGGGGTTAAAGGGCTGGTGCTGCTGCTTGGGGCCATGGGCCTGGCCAGTATGCAGGCGGCGATTTTTGCGGATGTCGGGGTGATGGTACTGGCTGTTTTGAACGCTTCCCGGACGTTGAGGGTCGGGAAAAACTGAATTTTCTGGTTTTTGAAAAGGCCGCCTGGTTATTGCCGGGCGGCCTTTTCCTTTTTATTCGAGTTCGTCGTGTATTGGTTCCATCCGTTGAATCCGGTAGCGTTCACTGGCCTTGCAGAAAAAATGGTAAATCGGGATAAGGTATTCGTAATCCCTGGCCAGGGAGGGGGTGAACCGGTGGGAGAGCAGATCCCTGCTTTGCCGGATGCTCCGGGCAAAGTAGATGGATTTCCGGTTGATCCAGGGAGCCAGTTCTTTCGGCTGGTCCGGGAAGTGGTCGCGCAGGTAAATATCGCCCTGCATCGTGAACAAACGCTGGGACTCAGCCGCCTGCCTTGCTTTCAAGAAGTCCGGGTCCCAGGCGGTGACCAATTCGCGCACACCGTCCATCAGCCCCGGCGGTGTGACCAGGTAGCCGCATCCGTAGCGGTACCCGGCAGGGGAAAATTCAAGGAAGAAACTGGGATATCCGGGATAAGTGCGCTTATCCCGGGTGAAATTGCAGAGGATGGTATCGCGGAACAGGGCTTTATCTTTGGAAAAGCGGGTATCACGGTTGATGCGGGAAATGATCCGCTGAGGCATTAAAACGATCTGCGGATCAGCATGGAGAAAAAAAGGGGTCATTTCCTCTACAAAACGATAAAGGGGCTTCCGGATAAGCTGGGTATACGCACTTTTGTGTTCCGAAAACCATTCTTTACTATTATGAAGTCGATTTTCATATAAAAAGTTCAGTGCTTCTTCGGGTATCATAGCTTCGCCTCCTGATAATTATATACAGTATAACAAAAAACCAAAATAGAATCAACGAGCACAAAGAATTATGTAATACGAATTTCCGCTGGAACAGCCTGCAAGTTTAAGAACCTGTATGTACAATTAAAGGATGCCGGATGCCCGAGGGGTTTTTCGGGCAGGCAAGGCCATTTTTGGCAGGCATCCTTGCCGTATGGCAAGGAAAATGAACGCAGTCTGCCTGCCGGAAAAAGCACCGGGCAGATCGTGTTCGATGGTTGTGCATACAGGTTCTAAGGGCTCATCCTCAATTCGTATGATACTGCTTGAGAAACCAGGGATGTGAAAGGGCGCGGCTTTCTGCCGCACCCTTTCACAGGAATATTTTTCAGGCGCTGAGGAATTTTTCACAGGAAGCCATCCGTACACTCAGGCAAAACAGCTCCAGAGCCAATTCCAGTTCTTCGACAGGGGGGAAGGTGGGTGCAATCCGGATATTCCGGTTTTCGGGATCTTTTCCATAAGGATAGGTGGCGCCGACCGCTGTCAGCACAACGCCGGCTTCGCTGCAAAGCTCGCCCACCCGTTTTGCACAGCCTGGAAGTGTGTTGAAGGAGATGAAATAGCCGCCATTTGGATGGGTGTATTCCGCAATCCCCAACGGGGCAAGCTCGCGGTCCAGCGCCTGGAAAACAGCTTCGAATTTCGGTTTGATCAGCGCCCGGTGCTTTTCCATATGGTTGAGGATCCCCTGGCTGCTTCGGAAATAGCGGGTGTGCATAAGCTGGTTGATCTTGTTCGGGCCAATGGTCTGGATCGAACGCTTGGCTTTCAGGTCGGCCATATTCCGTTCGCTGGCTGCCATCAGCGCAATGCCGGCTCCGCTGAAGCTGATTTTAGAGGTAGAGGAAAATTCATAAACCAAGTCTTCGCTGCCCTGTTTCTGACATTCGTCGAAGATATTCAGCAACTGGTCGGGCGTATCCGTCACATGATGGACACAGTAGGCATTGTCCCAATAAATACGGAAGTCCTTGGCTGCCGGCTTGAGTGCGGCGAAGCGGCGGACCACTTCGTCGGAATAGGTGATCCCGGTGGGATTGGAGTACATCGGCACGCACCAGATCCCTTTTACGCTTTCATCCTGGCTGACATACTGCTCGACTAAATCCATATCCGGGCCGTCGTTGTTCATGGGGATATTGACCATCTCAATCCCGAACAGTTCGCAGATGGCAAAATGCCGGTCATAACCCGGGACCGGGCAGAGAAATTTTACTTTATCCAGTTTGGCCCAAGGGACAGATCCCATCACCCCCAGCGATTCCGCCCAGGAAATGCAGTCGAACATCATATTGAGGCTGGAATTTCCCCCGATCAGGATCCAATCCGGATCAACTCCGAGGATCTCCGCGAAAAGCTGGCGGGTTTCGGGGATGCCGTCCAATTGCCCATATCCGCGCGCGTCCATTCCTGCGGAGGTGCGGAGCTTCCGGTCGCTGGAGATGGTGTCCAGCATATCCATGGAAAGATCCAGCTGTGCGGAGCTGGGTTTCCCGCGGGACATATCCAGGGAAAGCCCCCGGGCTTTGAAGGCGTTATATTTTAATTGAACGGATTGGTATTCTGCTTCCAATTCCTGTGCGTTCATCTGCGCATATGTTTTCATGTAAAGATTCCTCCATTAGAATTACTCAACAAGCTTGAAAAACACATCCGGCGTGTTTTTCATCCAGCGGTCGTCCGCTTTGGGGCGTGCGTAACGCACCGGCGCCGCTTATAGTCAACGCGCTTGAAAAGAAGCCAATGCTTCTTTTCAACACTGCGGCATTATGCCGCCAGCGAAGCGGCCATGCGGTAGGGCTTCATAGACGGCGCACAGCGCATTTTATGTGCGGACAGGCAAAGCCTGACCCTCAAAGCGGGCACCGATTTGAGGGTGTGCCGACTATATGAAGTGACGGAACGATAATATCCGCTTTATAGTGTACACTATTTTATGCAATTTTGCAAGAATAATTTACATATCCTGCAATATTTGTCCTTTTGACGGACTGACAAGCTTGGTATTGGAATGTTTTTCGCGGATTTGATAATTGAAAATTCAAAATTTTTTTGTTTTCTCCAACCAGGAAAAATTTCTCTGAAAGGATGAAAAAACAGTTGCGAAGCCGGGTCGTTTATGGTATGTTAGGGATGACAGCAGACGCTGGGGAAAATCGGGAGAAAAGCCCTCTGCGTGCGGAAATATTGAAGATGAGGTGACCGAAATGTTTGACAGAAAAGCATATGAGGAACGGGTAAAATGGTATCAGCAGGATCGATTCGGGATGTTTATCCATTGGGGACTGTATGCTATCCCGGCCAGAGGGGAATGGGTGCGTTCGACCGAACAGATCCCGGAGGAGGAGTACCTCCCCTTCTTCAATGAATTCAACCCGGTGGATTACGACCCCAAAGCCTGGGCGAAAGCAGCCAAAGCAGCCGGCATGAAATATGCTGTGCTGACCTCTAAGCATCATGACGGCTTCTGCCTGTTCGATTCCAAGCTGACCGATTTCAAAGCGACCAATACCCAGGCCGGCCGTGACCTGGTTCGGGAGTTCTTAGATGCATTCCGGGCGGAAGGGCTCCGTGTTGGGTTGTATTATTCCCTGATTGACTGGCATCATCCGGATTTCCCGCATTACGGCGACGCACACCATCCGATGCGCAGCTGTGAAGCGGAGAAGGATGTGGAACGGGATTTTAACCGCTATCTGGAGTATATGCACGGCCAGGTCGAGGAGCTTTGCACCAATTACGGAAAGCTGGACGTTATGTGGTTCGATTTCTCCTATGGGGAGCTTTCGGGAGAAGCCTGGCATGCCACCAAGCTGATGGAAATGATCCGCAAGCATCAGCCGGATGTAATCATTGACAACCGCCTGGAGGTCAGCGGCGAGGGCTTCGGGTCGCTGGCAACCGCCAACCCCACCCCCTACAGCGGCGATTTCGTTTCGCCGGAGCAGATCATCCCGCCGAACGGCCTGAAGGATGAGCTGGGCCGCGACCTTGTCTGGGAAGCCTGCATCACCATGAACAACAACTGGGGATATCACTCGAAAGACAAGAATTTCAAGCCGGCGTCCATGCTGATCCAGAAGCTGGTGGAATGCGTCAGCAAAAATGGCAACCTGCTGTTGAATGTCGGGCCGGACGCCAAAGGGAATATTCCGGCGGAATCGCTGGCCATCCTTTCGGAGATCGGCTCGTGGATGAAGAAGCATTCGGCTTCGATCTACGGCTGTAAGGGAAGCGGGCTGCCAAAGCCGGAAAACGGCCGGATTACCCAAAACGGCAAGAAGCTCTACTACCATATTATGGAGAACGCGATCGGGAGCGTCCCGCTGTATGGGGTGGCCCCGCAGGAGATTGAAAAAATCCGTTTGCTGGAGGACGGCAGCGAGCTGGCGCTGGCGAAAAGCTGGATGGTGGGGAATTATCCGGACATTGCGTTTGTGGATATCAGCCAAACCCCTTACCTGCCCGACCCGATAGATACCGTCGTGGAAATTACATTAAAATAGAAGCTTGAATGAAGGGAGCGTTTCCGGCAACGGGGACGCTTCGTTTTTTCGTTGGCGGGAAAATCCCGGTATGGATTTTCTGCTTTAATACAATAAATCCGCCAAAACAGTTGACATTAAAATTCTTTTCCTATATCCTAGGATATAGGAAAAATCAACAAAAAAGAGCCGGGCCGTACCCGGACAGAAAGGGGAGTTGACAGAATGTTCCGAAAGATTCTTCCGTATGCGAAGAAGTACCGAAAGGAAACCGTATGGACCTCGCTGCTGGTCTTGGGTGAGGTTCTGCTGGAGATCTTTATCCCGCTGCTGATGGCGGATATGGTGGATAAGGCGATCCCTTCCGGGGAGCTGGCCTATGTCATCAAGCTGGGAGGGCTGATGATCCTCATGGCGCTGATTTCGCTGACCTGCGGCGCAGCGGCGGCGCGGGTGGCTTCGGTTGCGGGAGCCGGCTTTGGCAGTGATGTCCGGGCGGCGCTTTTCAACAAGATCCAGCAGTTTTCGTTTGCCAATGTGGACCGGTATTCCAAGCCATCCCTGATTACCCGGCTGACTACTGATATCAATTACATTCAGATGACCTTTATGATGGTGATCCGGATCCTGGCCCGCGGCCCGATGATGCTGGTCAGCGCCGGTATCATGGCCTATGTGATGAATCCCCGTCTGACCCCCATTTTTGTGGTAGGGATCCTGGTTTTTTCGGTTGGGATGGTGGCGCTGTTCCAGATTTGTTATCCCCGTTTGATGGTGATGCTGAAAAAATACGACGGTCTGAACGCCGCAATCCAGGAAAACCTGATTGCGATCCGGGTGGTCAAAGCCTTTGTCCGTGCGGATTTTGAGAAACAGAAGTTCCGCAAGGCCAATGATGAGAATATGGAAATGTCGGTCCGCTGCGAACGGATCATGAATCTGCAGATGCCGCTCATTCTTCTGATTATGTACGGCAGTATCACGGCGGTAATTTGGTTCGGGGGCCAGATGGTCATCGAGGGCAGCTTTTTAACCGGCCAGATGGTCAGCTTTGTCGGCTATGTGACCCAGATCCTGATGTCGATGATTATGATTGCGCAGGTACTGGTCAGCACCATTATGACTCGTGCTTCGATTACCCGTATCGGGGAAGTGCTGGATGAGCAGGTGGAAATCCTGGATCCTCCCGAACCGGCGGAGGGTTATCCGGCAGTAGCAGACGGATCCATCGAGTTCGACCATGTTTTCTTTTCCTATCATCAGGAATCGGAGCAGCCCAATTTGAGCGAAATCAATCTCCGGATTAAACCCGGCCAAACGGTGGGGATCATCGGCGGCACAGGGTCGGCCAAAACTTCGCTGGTGCAGCTGATCCCGCGGCTGTATGATGTGACCGGGGGCAGCGTACGGGTTGGAGGCCGGGATGTTCGGGAATACCGGGTTCATGACCTGCGGGAAGCAGTCAGCATGGTGCTCCAGAAGAATGTCCTCTTTTCGGGGACGATCCGGGAAAACCTGCTGTGGGGCGATGCAGAAGCTACCCAGGAGGAGATCGAAGCGGCTTGCCGGGCGGCGCAGGCGCACGACTTTATTTCGGCCTTTCCGGACGGCTATAATACCGATTTGGGGCAGGGCGGCGTAAATGTGTCCGGCGGGCAGAAGCAGCGGCTCTGTATTGCCCGGGCTCTGCTGAAAAAGCCCAAGATCCTGATCCTGGACGACTCCACCAGTGCGGTGGATACGGCGACGGATGCGAAAATCCGCCAGGCTTTCCGGGAGAATCTGAAAGATACAACAAAAATTATTATTGCCCAGCGGGTTTCCTCCGTATCGGACGCTGATCAGATTATTGTGATGGATGACGGCCGGATTGATGCTGTCGGTACTCATGAGGAGCTGCTGGCAACCAACGAAATTTATCGTGAGGTTTATCATTCGCAGCAGAAGGGGGTGGCCTGAATGCCGAAATCCAAAGCATCCAAGGGGCCTGAAATGCCCAAAGCCCAGAATTCTCTCAAAACTATCGGGCGGATTATCCGGTATCTTGGCCGGTATAAATGGATGATTGCTGTGGTGCTGGTGCTGGTCATGATCGGCGAGGCGACGGGCGTTGTGAATGTTTACCTGCTCAAGCCGCTCATCAATGATTGTATTGTCCCCCTGATCGGGAAAGAAAACCTGACTGCGGCGGACTTTGCCCCACTGGGGAGGATGACGTTGATTCTGATCGGGATCTATCTGGCGGGAACCCTGGCCACGTTGATTTACGGCCAAATGATGGTCAAAATCTCCAACGGCGTGCTGAATACGATCCGGCGCGATCTCTTTAACAGCGTCCAGGACCTGCCGGTCCAGTATTTTGACCTGCGCACCCATGGGGAAATCATGAGCCGCTTTACCAGTGACGTCGATACCTTCCGGGATGCGATTGTCAGCGGGATTACCCAGATTGTGTCCTGTACGGTGGCTGTGGTCGGGATGTTTGTGATGATGCTGATCCTCAGCCCGCTGCTGACCCTGCTGATTGTCGGGATGCTGGCGGTTATGCTGCTGATCCTTCAGAAAATCGGCGGGAAAGCGGCCCGTTATTTCCAAAAGCAGCAGGCGGCTGTCGGAAAGGTAAACGGGTATATTGAAGAAATGATCGAAGGGCAGAAGGTCGTCAAGGTCTTTAACCATGAATCCGTGGTGCAGGACGAATTTGCCGCCCTCAACCAGGACCTGCGGGATGCCTCCGCCAGCGCAAACACGTTCGCCAGTGTGATGATGCCGATTATGGGGAACCTTTCTTATGTGAACTATGCGCTGACCGCGGTCTGCGGTTCGGCAATGGTCATTACCGGGAGTATGGACTTGGGGACTATTATTTCCTTTTTGCAGTATACCCGCTCCTTTTCCCAGCCGATTACCCGGATTTCCCAGCTGTTCAACGCCTTCTTTGCCGCACTGGCCGGCGCGGAACGGATTTTTGAGGTGATTGACTCCAAGCCGGAAGAGGACAACGGCTATGTAGGGCTGGTGAACGTGGAGTATGCTCCGGATGGTAATCCGGTCGAAAGCGGGAAGCGTACCGGGCAGTGGGCTTGGAAGCATCCGCATCATGATGGGACAACGACCTATGCCCCGATGAACGGGGCCGTGGATTTTGAGAATGTCACTTTCTCTTATGATGGGAAAAAGACAGTTCTGGAGGATGTTTCCCTCTATGCCAAGCCCGGGCAGAAAATTGCGCTGGTGGGTTCCACCGGTGCGGGAAAAACGACGATTACCAACCTGATCAACCGGTTTTACGAACTGCAAAGTGGGAAGATCCGGTATGATGGGATCAATATCGAGAAAATCAAAAAAGGGGATTTGCGTTCCGCCCTCTCCATGGTCTTACAGGACACCCATCTGTTTACCGGTACAGTACGGGAAAATATCCGTTACGGCAGGCTGGATGCAACCGATGAAGAAGTGGTCGCCGCGGCCCGTTTGGCAAACGCGGATTCATTTATCCGGCATTTGCCCTATGGCTATGATACCATGCTGACCGCGGATGGTTCCAACCTCAGCCAGGGGCAGCGTCAGCTTTTGGCCATTGCCCGGGCGGCTGTAGCAGACCCGCCGGTACTGATCCTGGATGAGGCAACCTCATCCATTGACACCCGGACAGAAGCGCTGATTGAAAAGGGGATGGATCAGCTGATGCACGGGCGGACAGTATTCGTGATTGCACACCGGCTGTCTACGGTCCACAATGCCGACGCGATCATGGTGCTGGAGAACGGCCAGATTATCGAGCGGGGCAATCACGACGAGCTGGTGGCCCAAAAAGGCCGCTATTATCAGTTGTATACCGGGCAGTTTGAATTGTCCTGATAAGGAGGAGCCAAATGAATATCCTGTTTATTGGAAACAGTCATACCTATTTTAATGATATGCCGGCGCTGTTCCGGCGGGTCTGCACGCAGAATAGGGAAACCGTTCGGGTGGCCATGCTGGCACATGGCGGGAAAGGGCTGGATTTTCATGCAGCTGAACCGGAGGCACGGTTCAATATCTGCTGCGGGGAATACGACGTTGTGGTGCTTCAGCATATCGCTCATCCCTTTGGGGAGGAAGAAGCCTTTTTTGCGGCAGCGAAAACCTTGGATGGCTGGATCCGTCAATCCGGAGCCCGGACGGTCCTGTATATGACCTGGAGTGAAAAGAACAACCCGGAAGGGCAGGCCCGGATGACGGATGCCTATAAACGGCTGGGGGAGGAACTGGGGGCACTGGTTGCCCCGGTTGGGACGGCCTGGCAGGCGCACCGTGCCGCTTATCCCGAAACGGAGCTTTATTTCAGCGATGGGGAACACGCCTCGCCGGAGGGGTCCCTTTTGGCGGCGTATACCCTGTTCGGTACGATTTTTGGCAGGAAGCCGGTTTGCCCGCCGGAGGAAGCGTCCCTTTGTGAAGAAGCCTGGAAAGCACAGCCCTGACAGCTGGAGGTTATCCGGATTTTTCCCAATAAACGTGTTTTGCCAATCATGCAGGCAGAAAAATTTTAGCTTATATCATTT
>CANAQK010000012.1 GCA_947363605.1 uncultured Clostridia bacterium
CTCGCCGCCGTAAACGGCGGCAACCGCAAAACATGGCATCTATTACTTCCGACCTGAAAGGTCGGAAGTAATAGAATAGGCAGAGTCCTTTGGAGTGTCGTATTTTTGCAAAAGCCCATATCTTTCTTCAGAACTTACTTCTAATGCGCCGAAATAATAAATTTCACAAACAGAAGAACCTATATGTTGAACATAATGTTGCGGCAATAATTGGAATATAATCGCCGCCTTTTTATCCCTCCTTGAGCTTCTGCAATTCTTCCATAAAATGATCCACACCGTCAAACTCCCGATAAACGGAAGCAAAACGCACATAAGCCACCTGGTCAATTTTCCGAAGCTTTTCCAGTACCAGTTCCCCTATTTCCGAAGACGGCACCTCTTTCCGCATCTGGTTGGCATAATGACTTTCAATTTCATGTACTAGCTGCTCTAACACCTGAACGGATACCGGGCGTTTGACACAGGCACGCAGCAAACGGGAGAGAAGCTTCTCCCGATCAAAAGGCTGAAGTGATTGATCCCGTTTGACCACCATCAGGCGCTGAATTTCCATTTCTTCATAAGTGGTAAAACGCGCACCGCATTTCAGGCATTCCCGGCGGCGGCGGATCCGCGCGCCATCCTCCGTCTGGCGGGAATCAATCACCTTACTGTCCAAATAACCACAGGCAGAACATCTCATTCGGCATCCCCCTTTACTGGAAAGTATGTTATACTAAAAGTATAACATACTTTCCAGTATTATGCAAGTTTTTTTCCGAATTTCTGGAGATTTTCATACCCTTCCCGCAGTTCTTGGGGAGAAGAATAACTCTCCCGGTAGAGCTCCTCCACTACGGCCCCCTGAAAACCGGACTCTTCCAAAAGCCCGAGAAGCTTTCCGGTATCCATCTCCCCTACGCCGATCGGAAGGCAGTCCTTCTCCTGGTTATGATCGCTCAAATGGACATGGCAGATTTCCCGGCCCAGCACCCGAATGAATTCCTCCCCATCTACCCCGGAGCGGATGGCCTGCTTATTGTCAAACACCAGCGCCAAGTCTCCCTGAAGATAGTCCCGCATCCGCAGCAGGAAGGGAAGGGAGCGGCTCCGGCAGCGCTCCACATTCTCCTGTGCCACGGTTACTCCATATTCCCGGCCAAGATCCCTCAGGGCGGCAAAGCGGGCGAAATATTCCTCTTCGGGAAGCGTCCCCTGTGCCCGGTCCCCATGGAAAACAAAGATTTCCGCACCCAGCTGGTTCATCCCGTCAAAATAGCGGCGGTGCCATTCCAGCGCGTCACGGAAACGGCGGTCATAGCCGGTAAACAGCATAAACGGCTCGAACGCACAGGTAAACGGATGAACCGATACTACTTTAACCCCGCTATCCCGGGCGATTCCGGCCAGCATCCGCAGATAGGACGGCTCCAGCTCACTCAGGGTATTGAGGAACACTTCCGCGCAGTCAATCCCCCATTCCCCATACAAGCGGAAGGTATCCTCGGTCAGCTGAGGATACATACTTGCTGTTGAGATGCCAAAACGCATGGCAGAAATCCTCCTTTTGTCAGCAGCGCGTCCCAGGGCTTCCCTGCCCGCCTGCGCGCTCTATTTTCTTTTCATATTGTAGCACAATGCGGAAAAAATGTCACGCGGCCTCCCGGATTGACAAATTGGAAAAAATTGAGGTATAATAAGGTGTAAGATATTTATTCTGCCATGAAGCAAAGCCGTGAAATGGCAGTATAAGCCTTCGATTTTTTTATGAAATGGAGTGAATCCCATGATTCAAGTTTGTATTGTAGGCTATGGCAATATCGGCCGTTCGGTGCTGGAAACTGTCCGTGCATCCCGCGATATGGCGCTTTGCGGCGTCGTCCGTCGGAGCGTCCCTGCTGTCCTCCCAGCGGAGCTGGCCGGCGTAGAGGTGGCGGACAGCGTGGACAAGCTGAGCATCAAACCCCAAGTCGCCATTCTCTGTACCCCTTCCCGCAGTGTTCCCGAAACCGCGCAGCAGTATCTTGCCAAGGGAATCTGCACCGTAGACAGCTACGATATCCATTCGTCCATCTATGAACTGAAAACCAGCCTCGAATCAACCGCAAAAGAGCACGGTACGGCGGCCATTATTTCTGCCGGCTGGGATCCGGGATCCGACTCCATCGTTCGGGCACTGCTGGAATCCTGTGCGCCGAAAGGGATGACTTACACCAATTTCGGCCCCGGAATGAGCATGGGCCATACCGTCGCGGTCAAGGGGATTGAGGGGGTCCGGGCAGCCCTGTCCATGACCATCCCGCTGGGAACCGGCATCCATCGCCGGATGGTCTATATCGAGCTGGAGCCGGGAGCCGATTATGCCGAGGTCGCTGAGCGGATCAAAACCGATCCCTATTTTGTCCACGATGAAACCCATGTGATGGCAGTCGAGGATGTCAATGCACTGATCGACATGGGGCACGGCGTCCAGATGATCCGCAAAGGGGTTTCAGGCGAAACCCAGAACCAGCGTTTCGAGTTCCAGATGAGCATCAATAACCCGGCGCTGACCGCGCAGAACCTGGTCAACTGCGCCCGTGCCGTCCTGAAGCAGCAGCCCGGCGCGTATACCATGATTGAAATCCCGGTAATCGACCTGCTCGACGGTGATCCGGAAACATTGATCCGGCGGCTGGTATAGTCAACACTGCGGCATGATATGCCGCAGTGGGACGCAAAGCGGCCATGCGGTAGGGCCTCATAGACGGCGCACAGCGCATTTTATGCGCGAACAGGCAAAGCCTGACCCTCCAATCGGGTATCAATTGGAGGGTGTGCCGACTATATAAAGGATCCTCCCGCAAACAACAAGGAAAGCATCGGCTTTTAAAGCGGTGCTTTCTTTTTATATGACGGTTTATGCAGCCCCTCCATCTCCTTTTCTTTGATCACTCAAAGAAAAGGAGGAAAATGCTGGGGGGCGGCTCAAATCAAATGTATTATTTCCGAATTTTTAATTCGGAAATAATATTACAGCGCAGAAAGAAGGTGCTCCTGCGGCCGGGCCGCCCCGGTCGAATCCAGAGGAATGTCCCGGTAGGGAGGTGGATACGCTTGAAAGCTTGCCCTTTTTTATGAAACAGCACCCCAGATCAAAAAGAAAAAACTTGTTTTTTTGCAGAAAAAGGGCTATGATGGCAATAGGATTTCCGACTTTTAAAGCCGGAAATATGGAATCCAGAATAATTGAGGTTTGTCATCATGCTGAAAGATTTACAGGAAGAAATTCTGCGTTTGAAAAAGTCCAGCCATGCCGCTGTCCTGGCGCATAGCTACCAGTCCGCTGAAATTTTGGAAGTCGCGGATCTGACCGGGGATTCCTTTGCCCTGAGTGTAAAGGCCCGGAAACTGGAAACGGATACCCTGATCCTCTGCGGGGTGCGCTTTATGGCAGAAACGCTCAAGCTGCTCTGTCCGGAGAAAAAAGTCCTCCTTCCCGTCCCGGAAGCCACCTGCCCAATGGCGGAACAGATCCAGCCCGAAAGGGTCCGCGCTTTCCGGGAAGCACATCCGGACTATAAAATCGTCGCCTATATCAACACCACCGCCGCACTAAAGGCCGAATGTGATGTCTGTGTGACCTCCTCCAGCGCGCTGAAAATTGTCGCCTCCCTGCCGGAAAAGAACATCCTTTTCATCCCGGACAAAAACCTGGGCGCTTATGTCCAGGCCCGCCTGCCGGAAAAAAATATCATTTTGTGGGAAGGCTGCTGCCCTGTCCATAATGCGGTTTCCGAAGAGGAAATCCAAGCGGCAAAGGCCGCGCATCCCGGTGCAAAGGTCCTCCTGCATCCAGAGCTTCCTGCGGAGGTGGTACGGCATGGGGATATAGTCGGCTCTACAGCGGAAATCCTCCATTACGCCCAGAGTACAACAGAGGACTGCATCATTGGCACCGAAAAAAGCATCGCCGATTATCTCAGCCTGACACGGCCCTTCCAGCAGTTCCATCTGCTTTCCAAAAAGCTGATCTGCCCGGATATGCGGATTACCGGGCTGCGCGACCTGCTCCGCACCCTTGAGGGACAGGGCGGGGAAGAAATCCAAATGGATCCCGGGTTTGCAAAGTCTGCTCTCCGGCCGATTGAAGAAATGATCCGCTTAGGCTAAAAAACGGGATGATGAGTCTGACACCGAGAACCCCACCGGCTGAAAAACCGGTGGGGTTCTTTATAGTCGGCACACCCTCAAATCGGTGCCCGCTTTGAGGGTCAGGCTTTGCCTGTCCGCACATAAAATGCGCTGTGCGCCGTCTATGAAGCACTACCGCATGGCCGCTTCGCTGGCGGCATTATGCCGCAGTGTTAAAAAGAAGCCAATGCTTCTTTTCAAGCGCGTTGACTATAGATCCTGTCAAAAATGGTAAAATTTCTGCCAAAATCGCCTTTTCCATCTTTACGCTTTCCGCCTGAAATGGTATAATGAAGAGGAATAGCGGTCGTCGGGCCTGTTCCCCAATACCGCGCACTTCAAAGCAAAGGATTAAAAGCCATGACTCAAGACCTCACTGCCGGAAAAGAAGGCCGGGTGATGCTCCGCTTTGCCCTCCCGCTGATCGCCGGGGATCTGTTCCAGCAGCTTTACAATATAGCGGATACTATTATCGTGGGGCGGTACTTGGGGCCGGATGCGCTGGCGGCAGTCGGTTCCTCTTTCGCCGTGATGACCTTCCTGACTTCCATCCTTCTGGGGCTGTGTATGGGTGCGTCCGTCCTGTTTTCCCAGCTGTTCGGCGCCAGGGAAACCAGCCTGCTCAAGCACAGCGTCTGGACGGCGTTCGTTTTTACCGGCGGATTCACGCTGGTTTTGAACCTGCTGGCGGTTTGGGGGACGGATGGAATCCTGACCTTCCTGAACACGCCGGCGGAAATTTTTTCACTCACGAAGGACTATCTGCTGGTGATTTTTTACGGGATGAGCTTTACCTTTTTGTATAACTTTTTCTCCTCCCTGCTCCGGTCGGTCGGGAATTCAGTGGCTCCCCTGCTTTTCCTGATCTTGTCCGCCCTGCTGAATATCGGCCTGGATATCCTTTTTATCGCCTCATTCCGAATGGGGATCGCCGGAGCAGCTTGGGCAACTATCGCCGCACAGGGGCTTTCCGGCCTGGTAACAGCGGCCTATTGTTTCATCAAGCTGCCTTTCCTCCGCTGGAAACGCGGCGAATTAAAAATTACAGGCCAGATGCTCCGGAAAATCGCTTCCTACAGCACTGCCACCAGTATCCAGCAATCCATTATGAATTTCGGTATCCTGATGGTACAAGGGCTGGTAAACTCGTTTGGCGTTGCTGTCATGGCTGCGTTTGCCGCAGCCGTAAAAATCGACGCGTTTGCCTATATGCCTGCGCAGGACTTCGGCAACGCGTTCTCGATCTATATCGCCCAGAACACCGGCGCCCGGAAAGCGGACCGGATCCATCGGGGCTCCCGGATCGCGTTTGGGATTACCCTGCTGTTCTGCCTGACAGCTTCACTGGCAGTAGCCGTTTTCGCACGGCCGCTGATGACGATTTTCATCCCGCCGGAGGAAACCCTTATCCTGGATTACGGGGTCGGGTATCTCCGGATTGTAGCCTGTTTTTACTGTCTGATCGGGTTCCTGTTCCTGTTCTATGGCTATTTCCGCGGGCTGGGGCGTACCGGCGTTTCCATCCTGCTGACCATTATCTCCTTGGGCTTGCGGGTAGCAGTCGCCTATCTGTTTGCCCCGCCACTCGGCGTAACCCTGATCTGGTGGGCTATCCCGATCGGATGGCTGGCAGCCGATCTCGTTGGGCTTCTGTTCCTCCGCCGGAACCCACCCTCATTCACTCCCGCCCCCTCCGTCCATGAAGGAAAGGTTTCTTTATGAAGCTGCATCTTGGCCCGGAAGAGCCGCAATCTTCCTTTTCTTTCTCCCCTGAACGCAAGCGGCAGTTAATTAAAATCTCGGTTTTGGGTGCGGCGCTGCTGGCTGTGCTCTTCCTTCTGTTCCTTCAGCTGCAGCCCCCGGCAGCAGCCAGTGACAGCTCGCTCCCGCCTTCCTCGGTAAAGGATACCCTGGCAGAGGTTTCCCTTCCCGCTTCTTCAGAGGAAGAACGTATCCTCCAGCTGCTGGCTTCTTCTGTTGAAGAAGACCTGACTGTCATCGTAGCGGATCAAAACCGCAAGCCGGTGGCCGGAACCGCATTCACCCTGGAAATTACCAACAGCAGTGGGGAAACCTCTTATCATTCCCCTGATCCCGAAACGGCGACCCTCTCATTGACCGGAATGGAGCCGGGCGAATATCAGATCCGGCTTCAGCCGACAGCGGAATTTTCTGCCCCTCCGCCGGTTTCCTGCCAGGTACAGGCTAAGGTGGAATACATACCGGTTGAAAATATCCAGGATAAGGTCGTATCGGATTCCGAGGTGGACGCCTCAAACGAAGATGCCGGGTTCCGTCCCACCCGTCCGGATTCCCCGCCCATCATCGACGAGGAATCCAAGCCCGCTTCTTCCCAGCCGGAATCCAGCAGTACGCCCTCCTCCAGCCCGGTTTCCTCCAAGGGAGAAACCGTCCCGCCTGTTTCCTCCCAACCGGCAGCGGAGGATCCCGTGCGCTACCTTCCCGTACTCAGTGACGCTGGCTACCTTCTCTACAGCAACGGGGAAACAAGCTTCTACTATCCCCAGCTGGACCGTTACGGATGCCTGGTTTCCGCTTATTATTACGCGGAGGAAGTGGACCCGGAGGCTGAGCCGGGCGGGGACCCGATTTCATTTGAAATCTTTGATGAAACCGGCCGGCCTGTCCTGGGGGTAGACGGCCAGCCGCTTTTCTGGCTGGAAGAAGCGGAGGAAGAAGACCTGGTGACTTCTTCCTATGAACCGGACGGACCCTCTTCCGAACCAGATGAGCCTTCCTCTGAACCAGACGAACCCTCCTCTGAGCCGGAGAAGCCTTCCTCCGAATCGGATGAGCCCTCCTCCGAGCCAGATGAGCCCTCTTCCGAGCCGGATGTCAGCACAGAAGAGGAAGCCTCCGCCCCAGAGCCTCCAGTCGAAAACGGCTGGAAAACCCTGGATGGAAATACCTACTATATCGGTGCAGACGGTGAACCGCTGACCGGCTGCCATCTGATCGGCGGGATCAACTATTATTTTGACCCGCAAGGGATCCGGCGGGATTGTGTCGGCATTGACGTTTCTAAATACCAGGGCAGCATTGACTGGCAGGCGGTAAAAGATTCTGGCATTTCCTTCGTCATGATCCGGGTCGGTTATCGGGGATACAGCTCGGGCGTCTTGGTAGAGGATCCCTATTTCCGGCAGAATATCGACGGGGCACAGGCTGTTGGGCTCAAGGTTGGGGTTTATTTCTTCACCCAAGCGATTACAGCACAGGAAGCAGTAGAGGAAGCCAGCATGGTGCTGGAACTGATTTCCGGCTATTCACTGGATTATCCGGTCGCATTCGATACGGAGTATGTCGGCGGCGCAAGAGCGGACGACCTGACCGTTTCCCAGCGTACCGCCATTACCGTGGCATTCTGTGAAACAATCCGCAGCAGCGGCTATACGCCGGCCGTTTACGCCAGCAAAAACTGGTTTGACGGGAAGCTGGATCAAAGCCAGCTGACGGACTATAAAATCTGGCTGGCGCATTATACGACCTCGACAGATAGTTATGAAGGGCAATGCGATATCTGGCAATACGCTGCTACCGGAAGCGTAGGTGGGATTGCCGGCGGTGTTGACATGAATATCAGCTATATGGAATTCTAATAATACACGCGCCGCTGGGCCGTAATAAAAGAATCAGAAAAAAGGGGGCCGCACGAAAATTCGTGCGGCCTCCTTTTTCTTTAAAGGTCATCGGCATCCTGAACCGGAACCTCATATTCATCTACCGGATGGCCAGTATACATCCCCATCGGGTCAGTTTTGCTCGGCAGCTGATGGATCAGCCGAGTCACCAGCGAATCCTTAGCAACCGGCTTCTGCAAATGGACCGGCAGATTGCTGCTTTCCCCCCGAAGGTATTTCTCTTGTTTCAAAAAAACACTTCCTCTGCAAAAGTTACAGCCAGCAAAAGCTTGCTTCGCTGGCTGTACAAAGAAAGTATTCCCGAAAGACCACCGGTTATACTAATTCTCGATAAAACGATGCGGTGGTTTTATTGTGCCGCATATCACGCCGCAATAAAAAGATTAACATCTTTTTATCCAGAAACAGTTTATACCTCGACGCTTTTCCCGTCATAGGAAACGTCAAAGCCATATTTCGACGCGGCTTCCACAATTTCATCATGGTTCAGGTAACGGCAGTTATGGGAAAAATGATTGACAATAAATTTCGTTTCCGGTTTCGTGAAACCCTCGGCAATCAGCCGCTCCTTTACGCGGCTGCAGCAATCCATCCCCATATGGTTCCGGGAAGCCTCTTCCTTGCCGTGGTTGCAGTCTAACGATACCAGGTCGAACCGGAAGCCCTGCTCTTTGATAAACGCCCAGACATCCTCCCGGAGATAGCCGGTATCATGCGCATAAAGCAGCATCTTGCCCTCATCGTCTGCAATGGCGTAAATATAGCATTTTTCTGCTGTATTATGATCAGCCAGCATGGGGTAGACGGTATAACGCCCAACCTGCACAGGCTGGTATTCCTGGATCTCATGCATCGCTACGACGCTGGGCAGGTCGCGGTTATAAGGGATCCTAGCACATTCCTCATAGATTTCACGGACGCGGTTATTCCCATACAGGTTCAGGACATGGGGCGCCCGCACCGGGATATAGCCCGGCTGGCGGTTGGCCAGATCCTCAATATAGAAATGATCCTCGTGCGCGTGGGTAATCAGTACATCGGTGACCGGGTCCAGTTTCAGCCCGCCATGCAGCATATGCAAAAAGGTATCCGGCGGGAAGTCCAGCAGGAGGTCTTCGTTGACCAGCGCCTGGCTGCGGGTGCGGATGTTTTTCCCGCCCAGCTCCCATGCGGATTTGCAGGAATCACAGTGGCAGTAGAGCGCCGGCCATCCCTCTGCGGCGGCAGTTCCAAAATACGTCAGCTTCATGATTAAAATCCCTTTCTTTTTTATACTGATTCTCAATAAAACGATGCAGTCGCTTTATTGAGAATCAGAATGCGGTCCGGCGGCACAGCCGCCAGGAATGTTGCCAATACTTTTCTTGGTGCGCCGGAGGCATGGCGGCGTGATAAAAAGATTTCAATCTTTTTATCGAGAAACTGTACTATCAAACCCGATAAAATACGGGTTATTTTTTGATAATCGCGTGGTTCAGGATATACTCCAGCAATATTTCATACGCCGCCTCATTATAATGCAGGCCATCCCCGCTGTAGCTTGGGATCAGGTCGTTTTCCTCATTTTTCAGCGGCTCGTTGCTGGCCAGGTAAAACAGCCCCCGTTCCCGCGCCAGCGCGTAAAGCCCATCGTTGATTTCATCCAGCTTTTCGTTGCTGCATCCGGATTCCTGCTCATAATAAGAGGATACCGGCAAAACAGCCTCAATAATCAGGATGCTGTTTGGCGAGCTCTCCAGCAGGTCGTCAATCAGCAGCGCGTAGCCCTCCAGCAGCTCCTCAACGGACATCCAGGCCGCGCCGTTGACCCCAAAATTTACGATCATGATATCTGGCGCTGTAATCCGGACAGCCTCTGAAATCGTCACCAGCGCCTGCCCGTCCATCTCCACGATCTCCTTGGTACGGGCAGTTTCATGGTTCAGGCCTTCTTCCGCAAAAATATGGTCCCGCTTGATCCCATAAAGCTGCAGCGCCACCGTCCGGGAATCCCCGATAAAATAAATCTGATCCAGATAGCTCTCGTCCACCCGTTCCGTTTCAGACAGCCGGGTCGTGGTCTGATTGGTTTTCGGAAGGTTCGGCCGGACGGTCTTAGGGTCATCCACATCATAGACAATGGTGCAGGTACCGAAACAAAATTTCCGCTTACAGTTGCTGCACCGCGGCGCCAGTATAAACAGGATCGCAGTCAATGAAAGCGCCATGACCATCACCATAACCAAAAACATAATTTTTACATTTTTTGACAAAAATAAGTCCGCCCCTTCCTTTGCGCTCATTGCAGGCTGACACCCGATTTGTTTAGTATAGCAAAACTTATCGGCTTTTTCAAGGATTTCCCATCAAATGGGCTTTCTTTTATCCTTTCATAAAAGCGTCAATCCGATTCAGCAGGATCGGGTCACGCTGATAGGAAAAGTCCGTCGCTTCTATGACCAGGGTTTTCCCTATCACTTTTTCTTTCCGAATCCATTCCGCTGTTTGGATAAAGTCCTCTTTTACATCCAGCGTTGTCGATAAATGGACAGGATGCCGGTTCTCTTCATTCATACGATGTACATACCGGTGATATAAAACCTCCGCATCCCCCTGCAGGAGGAGGGTCAGTACATCATACTGATTTTTCCCCGCAATCGAATGCAGTTCCTCCAATTCATTTTCATGGAAGTTGGCTTCCAGGATCAAATCCGCTTCCGCCGTCGACGGAATGCGGGAAAACAGGAGAGGGCAGGAACCCCGTCCTGCCCCTTTCCATCATCCTTCATAAGGAACAATCGTAATGCTTTCAATCAGGATATCGGTCTTCGGCATATCGCTTTCGTCCGTTTCCTGTGCCATGATCTTCTCTACCACTTCAATACCTTCAAATACCTGGCCGAACACGGTATAACCCCCATCCAGATGGGGAGCGCCGCCGACCCGCTCATAGGTTTCCTTAACAGACGCACTGTAATCATAGGGTTCTTTCCCCTGGAATTTGGCCAGCTGCTCCATATAATCCCAGTATTCCGTTTCGATTGGGGAGGTATGGACAATATAGAACTGGCTGCCGATGGAATTGGGCTGTGAGCTTTGCGCGCAGCCTAACGCGCCGGTAAAGTGGGAAAGGTTCTTGTCATGCTCCACACCGAAGCCCTCGCCCCAGATGCTTTCCCCGCCCATGCCGGTACCGGTTGGGTCGCCGGTCTGCGCCATAAATTCCGCAATCACCCGATGGAATTTCAGCCCATCGTAGTAGCCGTTTTTCGCGTGGGTCGTGAAATTTTCCACCGCCTTAGGGGCGGATTTCGGGAACAGGCGGATTTTCATCTCGCCATAATCCTTCACCTTGAGGACAGCGATTTCCTCCCCTTTTTTCGGAAGGTCCAGCTGATTAGTATTCCCGCTGCATCCGGTCAATAAGCCCACTGTCATCATCAGCGACAGCCCTGCCGCCGCAATCTTATGAAACAATCCCACAAATATTCCTCTTTTCTGATTTATTCCGTATCCGAAGAAGCTGAACCAGCCTCCTCCGCATGGTATTCCGTCAGTTCGATGCTCAGCAGCCGCCCGTCCAGAACCTGGCCGTTATCTGCCGAAATCTCCGCTTTTGCCAGTTTGTCTACAATCTCCATCCCATCGATCACCTGGCCGAACACGGTATAGCTTCCGGTATACTGCGGCAGGCCGCCATGCTCTTTATAGGCATCAATCACTTTCAGCGGATACTGGTATTTTTCCATTTCTGTCACCATTTCCGTGGTCGCCGAAAGTGTCCCGACAAAAAAGAACCGGCTGTCTGACACCATCTCCTGGGAGAACTGGTTTTTTTCCACGCCCAGTGCCGATACCGCCCCGCTGAAATGCCAGAGGTTCGGCGTAACCTCGCTGGCGAGCGGCTTCTCGTCCTCTGTCAGCAGTTCTCCCTGCGCGCCAAACTCGTCGGACGCACCAGTCACCACGGTACGGCTCCCGATCTGTGCAAAGAGCGGAAGATCCGTATAAAAACCGGATTCCACCAGCTTTTTAAAATGGGCGACCGTTTGAGGGGCCTCCTTCGGATACAATACCATTGTAATATCCCCCAGCGTCGTATGCACTACCGCCAGATCCGCGCCTTCTTCCACTTCTTCAAATTGACGAAAAACAATGGCGCTTTCTTCAATCCCCGATGCTCCGGACGGCATACACCCACTGAAAAGCAGCGCACAGCTCAGCGCGGCCGCCAACATTATTTTGCCTTTCAAGGAAAACTCCCCTTTACCTTCAAATGGCCGGATTCCACCAAAAATGGTTTTCCAAGCCTCATTCTTTTATCGAAAGTATTATAGCACAACTTTTCTTCGCAGGCAAACGACGGATTGGAACTATTATATGAACAATCTGTAAATTAGCGCCCGAATCCCGGCCTCAAGCCTTCGCAATCCGGGTCCCCTGACGGGTTTCCTCGATCAGGTAGCCCTTTCCGGCGATTTCGTCCCGGATCCGGTCGGCTTCCGCCCAATTCTTCGCTTTGCGCGCCTCCGCACGGGCAGCCGCCAGCGCCTGGATCTCCGGCGGGATCTCCTCTTCTTTTTTCACGTACAGCAGCCCCAGCACACCGGTCAGCTCGTTCAGCAAAGCCAGCGCCGCTTCCAACCAGCCCCGGTTCCCGTTCTGTGCCGCTGCGGTATTCCCTTCCCGCGCCAATTCAAAAATAAACGAAACTGCGTCCGCCGTATTGAGGTCGTCCTCCATTGCTTCCAGGAACCCGGCCTTGAAGTGATCCAGCCGGGCCTGCTGCTCCGGCGTAATCTCCCCATCCTTAGCCTGGGAGAGGGCGCGGGTCAGGTTATCCCGGCAGTTATACAGCCGCGCCAGGGATGCCGCACAGGATTCCACAATCTCCACGGTATAATTGATCGGGCTGCGGTAGTGCGCCTGAAGCATGAGATAGCGAAGCGGCTCATATCCGTATTTTTCAGCGACTTCCCGGGTAGTAAAGAAGTTATTCAGGGATTTGGACATCTTCTTATTATCAATATTGATGTACCCGTTGTGCATCCAGTAGTGAGCAAAGGGAACACCGTTTGCACACTCGCTCTGGGCAATCTCGTTTTCATGATGCGGGAAAACCAGATCCTGCCCGCCGCAGTGGATGTCGATGGTTTCCCCCAGGAACCGGCGCGCCATCGCCGAGCATTCGATATGCCAGCCCGGCCGGCCCTTTCCCCAAGGGGAGTCCCAGCTGGGCTCGCCCGGCTTGGAAGCCTTCCAGAGGGCAAAATCCATCGGATTTTCCTTCACTGAATTCACCTCGATCCGGGCGCCGGCCTCCAGATCCTCCAGCGGCATATGGGACAGCTTTCCATATTCCTCGAACCGGAGCGTCCGGAAGTAGACGTCCCCCTCCGCTTCATAAGCGAACCCTTTTTCCACCAGGGTGCGGACAAAATCAATGATCCCCTCCATATTCTCGGTCACCTTGGGATGAACGGTTGCTTCCCGGACGTTCAGCCCCTCCGCATCCTTGCGGTACTCCGCGATATACCGTTCCGAAACTACGCTGGAAGGAACCCCTTCCTCATTGGCTTTCCGGATAATCTTATCGTCTACATCCGTGAAATTCTGCACAAATTCCACCTCGTACCCCCGATATTCCAGATAGCGCCGCAGTACGTCAAAGACACAGAGCGGCCGGGCATTCCCGATATGGATTCGGTTATAGACGGTTGGGCCGCAGGCATAAATCCGGACCCGGCCCGGTTCGATCGGGACGAGTTCTTCTTTCCGGCGGGTAAGCGTATTATAAATTTTCATGTTGTTCTTCCTTTCCTTCCTTCGGCTCGAGAGCAGCCAGACGGTCGCTCAGCAGCCGGATTTCATGCCGCATCCGACAGATTTCCAGCGAAAGCGGGTCTTTCACATGGACCTGGTCCATTTCCTGGCACAGCTTCTGCCCATCCCGGCGGACAATCCGCGCCGGAACCCCAACGGCGGTGGAATTCGGCGGGACTTCGTTCAGCACCACCGCCCCGGCCGCGATCCGGGAATTGTCCCCAACCTGGAAAGGCCCTAGGATCCGGGCACCGCTTCCCACCAGGACATTATTCCCCAAAGTAGGATGGCGCTTGCCATGATCCTTCCCGGTCCCGCCCAAGGTCACACCCTGATAAATCGTACAGTCATCCCCGATGACTGTCGTTTCCCCGATAACGACCCCGCTTCCGTGGTCGATGAACAGCCCTTTCCCGATGACCGCGCCAGGATGAATTTCAATCCCGGTAAACCATCTTCCCCATTGGGAAAGCATCCGGGCCAAAAACCGGCAATGGTGCGTCCAGAACCAATGACTCGCCCGGTACCAGATCAGCGCGTGCAGCCCGGAATACAGGAAAAAAACCTCCCAACTGTTCCGCGCAGCCGGGTCCTTCTCCCGGATGGTACGAATATCATACCGCAGCTTTGAAAACAATCTAAAATCCCCTTTCAAAAAAGCCGCCCCGTAAAAACCCGCTGTGCGGATTTTACGAAGACGGCCGGCTCCCGCGGGTAAATCGATCCGCGTTTCTATCTCTATGTATATGTTTGATTCTGCCACGAAGTGAAATGAAAAAGAAAAACCGGCCATCAGAACGGAAGTGTACATGACAAACAGACCGCCTCAGCCATCAACCTATACGAAGCACAACTGCGCTTAGTATAGCATAGGTTCCCCCAATTGACAAGAAAAATTTTCCGCACATGGCGGATTACCGGGTCTCGGAAACGGTATCCCAGTTTTTCCAAATATAGTCCACACCGGAAATAATGGTAATCACCGCCGAAATCCACATCAGCGTATGTGAAACCGCCCCGATTTCCAGCCAGGCCGGCAACGGAACAAACTGATCCACCGTGCAGAGCATCAGGATCGAAATGACCGAAAGCATCTGGATAATAGTTTTGAACTTGCCGATCCAGCTGGCTGCAATCACCCTCCCATTCGAGGATACGGCAACCAGCCGGATAGATGTGACCATAAATTCCCGTGCGATAATAATGACCACCGCTACCGAACTGGCATATCCCAATTCAATAAAACAGATCATCGCCGAAAGCACCAGGATTTTATCCGCCAATGGGTCCAGGAACTTCCCAAAGGTAGTGACCTGGTTGTTTTTACGGGCCAGATGCCCATCCAGCATATCCGTAAACGAAGCTGCTGCAAATACCAGCAGCGCAAATAAAAACCGGTGCGGGATCTGGTTGATCATCAGCAAAGCCAGAAAAAACGGCACCAGGATCATCCGCAAAACCGTCAGCTTATTCGGCGTGTTCATCCTTATCCGACTCCTTCCCTGCGTTTACCACAAGCATTCCCCCATCAAGTCATAGTCCATCACTTCGGTCAGCCTTACCTTGACGAAATCGCCCATCACGTGTTTCTCTTCGCTGGTGAAGAAAATCTTGCCGTCAATCTCGGGGGCATCCGCCCGGCTTCGCCCGTAGTAGCATTCCGCGTATTTGTCGAAGCCTTCCACGACGACCTCCACATGCTGCCCCAGCTTGGCCTCGTTCAGGCGCTCTGCCAGCAGGGCCTGCTGCTTCATCAGGATTTCCGCCCGGTCCGCCTTGACATCCTCCTCCAGCTGGTCCGGCAGCCGTGCCGCTGGCGTCCCTTCCTCTGCCGAATAGGGGAAGCATCCCAGCCGGTCGAATTGGATCTCATTCACAAATTCACACAATTCCTCAAACTGCTCCTCGGTTTCACCCGGGAAGCCGGTAATCAGGGTTGTGCGCAGGGTAATCCCTGGCACCCTCTCCCGGATATGGGCAAACAAAGCGGACAGCTTTTCCCGGTCCATCTTCCGGTTCATCCGCTTGAGCACCTCGCCGCTGCAATGCTGGATCGGGATATCCAGATACTTCACCAGCTTGGGCTCCTCTGCCAAAGCATCCAGCAGCTCCTCCGTGATTTTATCCGGATAGCAGTAGAGGGTCCGGATCCACCGGAAACCCTCAATCCGGCAGAGCTTCCGGAGCAGCTCAGCCAGCTTATAGCTCCCGTAAAGGTCTTCCCCATAACGGGAGGTATCCTGCGCCACGACCACCAGCTCCTTGACGCCCTGCCCGGCCAGCCATTCAGATTCCTCAAGCAGCTTTTCCATCGGGACACTGCGGAACCGCCCCCGGATCTGGGGAATCGCGCAGTAGGTGCAGTGATTGTCACAGCCCTCTGCAATTTTCAGATACGCATAGTAGGGCAGGGTCGTCAGTACCCGCTCGCCGCAGACTGGCAGGGCTTCTTTTTCCCCATAGCAGGAGAATCTTTCTCCGCCCGCCGCCTTGGACACGGCCTCGCAAATCCTGGTATTGGAGCCGATCCCCAGCACGACGTCAACCTCTTCCATCTCCTGAAGGATTTCGTCCCGGTAACGCTCGGCCATACAACCGGTCACTACGATCCCTTTGACTGTCCCTTCCTTTTTGAGCAGTCCCATCTCAAGGATATTCTCAATCGCTTCCTCCTTGGCGGACTGGATAAACCCGCAGGTATTGACGATCACCACATCGCTGCGGGAAACATCCCCGACCAGCTCAAAACCGCTGCGCCGCAGATCCGCCAACAGACGTTCGCCGTCCACCTGATTTTTCGAACAGCCCAGCGAAATCATGGATACTTTTATGGACATTCCTGTTCCTCCTTCTATCCGATACTAATTCTGAATAAAACGATGCAGCCATTTTATCAAGAAATCGTATTACTATTCCCAGTCGTCCTCATAATCTTCCGACTGATAAGCCGCAATCGCCTGTTTGATATCACCGTACTCATAGCCTTTCCGGGAAAGAGCCGCGATCACCTTCTGTTTTCCTTTATAATCCCCTGGCTCCAGATAAGCGCTGTACTTTTGCTGGATCAGCTCCAGAATCTGGGTGGGATAATCCAGCCCGCAGGCCTCTACCGCCGCTTCCGCGGTTTCCCGATCAACACCTCGGCGAAGGATCTCATACAGGGTTTTCCGGCCGCCCCATTTCTTGCTTTGCAGATAATACCGCGCCAGCTTGCCGGCGTATTCCTCGTCATCCAGCAGGTTCTGGCTCTCCATCAGCTCGCAGATTTCCAAGGCGACCGCCGGATCGGCATTTTTGCAAAGCTTGTCGTAAAGCTCCTTTTTGGAATGATCCCGATAACCCAGCAGATAATAAGCCCGCTCCCGCGCCGTCCTCCGCTGGGCCTGATACCGGAGATTCTCCAGCTCCTGCTCATCGACCTCTTTCCCCGGCTTGAGGGAATTTTGCAGGATGATTTCCAGATCCAGAATCCACCAGTATTCCCCATCGACATAGACGGTATACCGGTCACCGCCGGCTTTTTCAATCCCGGTGATTTTCATCAGTCAAAATCGCTTTCATCCGCTTCGATGTCCAGGTTGATGCTTTCCGGGACGGCTGCCGCTGCGCGGGAAGGAGGCGGGGCTTCCGGTTCCTCCGATACGGAGGGGCCGTCGCTGTTCATCGGGCGGGAACGGCCCAGCAGCTCCTCGCTGTGCTCCCGTACCTTTTGGGCGATCTCCTCACAAAGAGCCTCATTTTCCTGAAGCAGCTTCTTGACCTTATCCCGGCCCTGGCCCAGCCGCTCGCCGTTATAGCTGAACCAGGCCCCGCTCTTTTCAAGGATATCCGCCTCGACCGCGAAGTCGATAATCTCACCCACCCGGGATACCCCTTCGCCATACATAATGTCGAACACCACTTCTTTAAAGGGAGGCGCTACCTTATTCTTGACGATTTTGCATTTGGTTTTGTTGCCGATGATCTCCGTACCATTTTTGATCGGTTCGCCCCGGCGCACTTCGATCCGGACAGAGGAATAGAATTTCAGCGCCCGGCCGCCCGGAGTGGTTTCCGGATTGCCGTAGACAACGCCGATCTTCTCACGCACCTGGTTGATGAATACCGCCACACAGTTCGAGCGGGAAACCACCGAGGTCAACTTCCGGAGCGCCTGGGACATCAGCCTTGCCTGCAACCCGACATGGGTATCCCCCATTTCGCCGTCAATCTCGGCCTTGGTCACCATCGCTGCAACCGAGTCCAGCACGATGACGTCCAGCGCGCCGGAACGGATCAAGGCTTCCATAATTTCGAGCGCCTGTTCCCCGGTATCCGGCTGGGAAACCAGCAGGGAATCGATATCCACCCCCAACGCTTTGGCGTAAACCGGATCCAGCGCGTGCTCAACGTCAATGAAAGCCGCTTCCCCGCCGCTTTTCTGAGCCTGCGCGACAATTTGAAGTGCAACCGTCGTTTTACCCGAGGACTCCGGCCCATAGACCTCGACAATCCGCCCCCGCGGGACGCCGCCGATCCCCAGTGCCATATCCAGTCCCAGGGAGCCGGTGGAAATCGCGTCCACGTTCATGGTAGTCGCCTGCCCCAGCTTCATGACCGCGCCCTTGCCATACTGCTTTTCGATCTGGCTGATAGCCGTTTCCAGCGCCTTCTTTTTGTCCTCGGAACGGACCTGCTGTTCGACCGGAGGCTTGCCGGTTTTCTGTTTTGTCGCCATATTATTACTCCATTCTGTAATATATTATATATTTTATTCAAAATGTATTTGATATTAGAGGGGTTTCCGGCCAAATACTACCCGGATGACCCCGCCCAGATCCTTCCGGAACCCGATTTCCACCAGGCCCGCTGCTTCCAGGAATGCCCCGACCGATTCTTCCTGCCCCTGCCCGATTTCGTAAGCCAGCCAGCCGTCCGGTTCCAGCTTCCGGCTCCAGGCCGGGGTCATCCGGCGGTAGAAATCCAAGCCGTCCGATCCGCCGTCCAGCGCCATCCGAGGCTCCTGCTGAACCTCCTGCTGAAGCCCTGGAATCTCCCCTTTTGGGATATAAGGAGGGTTCGACAGAATCAAGCTGCAAAGCGGATAGTCCCCGCTTGGGGAAAGGACATCATCCTCCCGGATTTCCAGCACCGCCTGATTCCGCCGGGCATTCTCCCGCAGATAGGACAGGGCAGAAACGCTTTTCTCCACCGCCAGCACCTGTTCCGGGGCATTCAGCTCCAAAGCCAGCGAAACCGCCAAGCAGCCGCTTCCCGCGCAAAGGTCCATTACCCGCAGGCCCGGCCGATCAGCAGCCAGCTCCAAGCCCGTTTCCAGCAGGATTTCAGTATCCGCCCGCGGGATGAGAACACCCGGGCCTACTGAAAAGATCCGGCCATAGAATTCCCATTCCCCCAGCAAATATTGCAGCGGTTCCCCTTGAAGCCGCCGCCCCGCCAGCTCCCGGAGCCGGCATTCCAGCGCGGGAGCCACTTCCAAGCGGTCCAGCAGCAGCTCTGTGCGGGAAAACCCGCCCGCCTGCTCACAGAGAAGAGCTGCTTCCAATCCGCCCTCTTCCGGGAAAACCTGCTCCAATTCAGCGCGCAGGGCGTGATACAACTGCCCGCAGGTCACCAGCGATCCTCCTCCCGGTTGGCCGGAATCACGGGCTTCAGCGCGGCAATCGCCACTTCGATCTGTTCGCTGTCCGGCTCCCGGGTTGTCAAGTGCTGGAGCTTTAACCCCGGCCAGGCAATCATCCGGGTCAGCCAATTATCGTAACGCCCGCAAAGCTTGAGCAGCTCATACCCAATCCCCATAACCACCGGAAGAAGCAACAGCTTGAGCAGGGTACGCACCCAGACTGTCTGCCAGCTGATCAGGGAGTTTACCAGGATACTGATAATTAAAATTAAAATCAGGAAGCTGGTGCCGCAGCGGGGATGGAACCGGCTCTGCTTCCGGACATTTTCCACCGTCAGCTCAAGCCCGTTTTCATAGCAGAAAATCGATTTATGCTCCGCGCCATGGTATTCAAATACCCGCCGGATCTCCTTCATCCGGGATACCAGCAGCATATAGATCAGGAAGAGGGCCAGCTTGATCACGCCTTCCAGGATATTCATCAGGAAGCCCGGTATCGATACCAGGCTGCTCAAGCCCTTTACAGCCAGCGAAGGCAGCCAGAGGAAAAGGGCCAGCGCTGCCAGTACGCCCAGCACCATTCCGGCGCCGGCAACGACCTTCATCAACTGATCCCCAAAGGTTTTCTCCAGCCAGCGCTCGAATTTCCCCGGCTCCCCGTCCTCGAGATCCAGCCCGGACTTCTCAGCCGATTTGGAGAGGCAGCGATAGCCCGTCACCATGCTGGATATAAAATTGAAAATCCCACGCAGGAAAGGGACCCGGGTGACCGCCTTGAAAAAACGGCCCGGCGTTTCCGTCCAGGTTTCCACATCAACGCTTCCATCCGGAAGCCGCACAGCCATGGCCGCCTCGCCCAATCCGTGCATCATGACGCCTTCGATCAGCGCCTGGCCGCCGATTTTGCTCTTAATTGCCGGGCAGATGCCGGCTGGTTGTTCCGTCTGTTTCATTCCGAATCCTTTCCTTATCCTCCGTGAGAGAAAATTCCATCGTCGTGGAAATTTCTGTAATCGTTTCATTCTTCCGGTTTGTTACCGGCAGACTGACCGTGACGGTTGTCCCGATATCCAGCTGGCTTGCAATCAGGATTTCACCCTCGTGAAGCTGGACAATCTCATCCGCCACTGCCAAGCCAATCCCGGAACCGCGCCGGGTCAGGTTCGCTTTATAAAACTTGGTTTTGATCTTGGGAAGATCCTCTTCCGAAATCCCGCAGCCGGTATCCGAAACGACAATGTACACATAGCCCGCATTCTCATGGACGCTGATCCGGACGGTATCCCCCCCATCAGAATATTTCAAGGCATTGTCAATGATATTCAGGAATACCTGGCGCAGGCGGTTTTTATCCCCAAAAATCGGGGATACCATCTCCGGCTCGTCATAAACCAGCTCGATCTGGTCCCGGCGCGCCCTCTCCGCGTAAACCAGCACGGCTTCGCCCAGCTCTGCCAGAATATCAATATTAGTTTTCACCAGGGTCAGCCGCCCATTCTGCATCCGGGAAAAGTCCAGCAGCTCCTCCACCATAATGGAAAGCCGCTCGGTTTCGTTGGTAATCACCCGCATCCCTTTTTGGATCATCTCCGGGCTGGATTCCCCTTCCCCCATCGACATCAGGGTCTCGCTCCAGCCTTTAATTGCTGTCAGAGGTGTCCGCAGCTCGTGGGATACCGAGGAAATGAACTCATTTTTCATTTCCTCCGAAGCCGAGATTTCATCCGCCATAAAGTTGATGATATCGCAAAGCTCCCCCAGCTCGTCGTTTGACTTTTTCACAATCCGGGCGGACATATCCCCTGTTGCAAATTTACGGGCCACTGCCCCGACATCCCGCACCGGCAGGACGATCGACTTCACAAAATACAGCCCCGAAATCAGCACAAACGCAATGATGACCAGCGCCACCCCTAAAAACAGGATCAGATCTAATTGCAGCTTGCGGTCGATCGCCTCCATCGAAACCGCATACCGGATCGCGGAATATTCCGCCGTGATAGAGGGCATCATCACCGTCAGCGCCATGATCTTTTCCCCTGAAGAATTCCGGCCGATATAATACCCCCGCCCGTTTGAACTGCGGACAGCCTCCTCGTAATCCGGCATATCGCCGCTCTGCTGCGGGGAATAAGAAAACCCGCTGGAAGAAAGGGCAATCCTGCCGTTATGGTCGATCGCTGTAATTTCAAATTTGTCCTTATCCTCCGAGTTTTCCACAATGTCACGCAGTTCCGTGTTGAAATTTACATTGTTGTCATCAATAAAGCGGAGCAGCACCCCATAAACCACGTTGACGCGCTGTTCGATCGCCTGTTTGACCCCATTGTAGTAAAAGCTCCGCATAACATAGGAAAAGCCGACGACGCCCAATATGACGACCGCCAGAATAATGCTCAGGCTGTTAAAAATCCAGCGCTGCGTAATGCTTTTGATCGCCACACCGCCGCACCCCCTTCCCGCATAGCCGGACGGTCCCTAGAACCTGTATGTACAACCGGGAAACGCCATCTGACCGGGTCTTTTCCGGACATACTGCGTTCATTTTTCTTGCCATACGCCAGTATGCCTGCAAAAAATCGCCTTGTCTGCCAGGAAAATCCCTCGGCCATCCAGCATCCCCGGCTATACATACAGGTTCTTACTGCTCCTGCCACTTATACCCGTAGCCCCAGATCGTTTGGATATACACCGGCTTGGAGGATTCATCTTCGATTTTCATCCGGAGCCGGCGGATGTTGACATCCACAATCTTGATATCCCCGTAATAATTATCGCCCCAGATATGCTCCAGGATCCGGGCGCGGTCCAAAGCGATATTTTTATTCCGAAGGAAATATTCCATGATCTGATATTCCACCTGGGTCAAATCAATCAGCCGCCCGTTCTTGGTCAGGGTTCGGCTTTTCGGGTTCAGGACAAAGCAGCCCGAGGTAATCGGGCGGTTTTCCGGATTGTTGTTCGACGCCATCGAAACCCGCCGGTATACCGCATCCACCCGGGCCACCAGCTCAGAAGGAGAAAAAGGCTTGGTCACATAGTCGTCCGCGCCCAGCATCAGGCCCCGTACCTTATCCATTTCCTGGGTTTTGGCGGTCAGCATGATAATGCCGATATTACTGTTTTTTTCCCTCAGTGTCCGGCAGACGGAAAATCCGTCGATCCCCGGCATCATAATATCCAGCAGGGCAATATCGAAGTCCCCCTGTTCTTCAAAAGCCTTCAGCGCTTCTTCCCCACTGCCGACGTCCACCGTGGTATAACCGGAACGCTGTAAATTGATAACGACAAAATCGCGGATTGCTTCTTCATCCTCACAAACCAGGATTTTTTTCACTCTGCTCACTCCCTCTAATTCAGCTTAATATAGTCGGCACACCCTCAAATCGGCACCCGATTTGAGGGTCAGGCTTTGCCTGTCCGCGCATAAAATGCGCTGCGCGCCGTCTATGAAGCCCTGCCGCACGGCCGATTCGCTGCCCACTGCGGCATGATATGCCGCAGTGTTGAAAAGAAGCCAATGCTTCTTTTCAAGTGCGTTGATTATAATATGGTTTCTTGACAAAAAGATGTTAATCTTTTTATCGCGGCGTGATACGCCGCCTTGCCTACGGCGCACCAAGAAAAGTATTGAACAGCATTCTTGGCGGCTGCGCCGCCGGGCCGCATCCTGCGGCCAAATAAAACGACTGTATCATTTTATCGGGAATTAGTATAACGCTGGAAATTCTCCGCTACCTGCTGTTCTGAAATGCCCAGCTCCGAGCTGGTTTCATAAATCTGATAGGCATATAAAATCTGCCCGTTATCCCAAAGCAGGCGATACCCTTTTTTCTCCGCTTCCCGCTCATAGATTCCCCGCCGGTAAACCCGGATCGACAACAGCTTTTTTTCCTGTGACGGCTGATCCGGCGTGTATTCATAAAAAATCAGTTCGCTGTCGTTTGTACTGAATTCGGCCGTTACGCGGCCCCGCCACCTCTCGGGCAGGATGAACAGATATCCCAGCGAATAAGCGGCGTAGGTCGTTTTGGTCCGGGACAAAGCCCCGCCCAAATACAGATACCATTCGGTAAAGGGTTCCGTACTGTTTTTCCCCGGATCCCGGACTGGGATTTCCACAACCCCATCATTGTCCAGATCCACTGCAGGGGAGCCGGTATCCCGCATGGTCCGCCGTACCAGGTTATCCTCTCCCTGCTCCGGTTCATACATCAGGTTCTCCAGACGGTCCGGCCCGTTTATCACCAGAATTTCTGTCGTCAGGGTGCTCCCTCCCCGGATGCCGTCCAAATAAAGGGCGCTCCGGCCGTCCAGCAGCTTCCCGCGGAGAATATTGCTGTAACGGGTCACCTCCGGATCCAGTGCTGTACTGCTCAGCAGGCCCGAACACCCAAAGCTGGTGATCCGCCTGAGCTCCGCCGTCACGGTACGCATCTGTTCCTCGCCATCTTCCGCGGAGATCGTAACCAGCTCGGTCTGCTTGTCCCCATCCAAATCCATAACCTCGTAATTGCTGCAGGTGGTCTGGAACTTTTTCTCCAACCGGCCGTCTTCATAGGAATAAATCAGGATAATCTTATTCGGGCTCCCTAGTTGGTTAAACCCAATGACCAGATATTTCCGGCGATCCACCGCAATCAAAGAAACCTTTTCCACCTCACTGGCCGGAACTACCGCATCATAGGTCGAAATCCAGCGGCCATCCTTCTGATCCAGGATATTGATCCGCACCGAAGTCCCGGGCGTCGAGGAAGCCAGCTCATAAAACACCAGCGCTTCCTGGGAAGGCTCCTCGTCCATATCGTTGATGAGGAACGCCGAAATAAAATCCCCTTTCCGGGGATATTTCAGCCGGATATTTTTCCCGACGCTGGCCTGAAGTGCCGTATAGATCTGGCTTTGCTGGTCGGAGAGGGTGGGCGGCTTCAGCATGGAATCAATCCCGGTACTGGTATAGGAACAGCCGGACAGCAAAAACAGCAGCAAAAACAGAGCCGCCGCCAGGCGCATGGCTTTTTTCATCAAACAGCCCCTCCTTCCGGACAGTTGTATTAACCGTCTTATTATAACATAACCGGCGAAAAAAGAATAGTCTTTTTCGCCGGTAAATGTAAATTATTCTTTCCGCCGGGCTAGAGTTTGTTTGAAAAATCGAAATTCCTGTCCTTTTCTGCAAGCAGCGGTGAGAGCCGCGTTATAGTCGGCACACCCTCCAATCGATACCCGATTGGAGGGTCAGGCTTTGCCTGTTCGCACATAAAATGCGCTGTGCGCCGTCTATGAAGCCCTGCCGCAGTGTTGAAAAGAAGCCAATGCTTCTTTTCAAGTGCGTTGACTATAAAAATACTTGGAATACGGCAAGGATTCCTGCGTTTTTGCCTTGCATTCTCCTGTTGCCTGCGAAAAATTCGGTCATTTCTCTATTTTCAAACAAGCCCTAGAAGCTGCTGGAATTCTGCTTCCAGCGCTTCCTTTTCCTTCTCAGGCGGATTCATGGAAAGCCGCGAAATCACCTCGGCCAGACGGAGCTCCCGCAGGGCTTTTTGGGTGTCCTCAGGAGGGCGGTTCTGTGCCTCCCGGTACTCCGCAAAGGAGCCTTCGAATGCCCGCAGCTTTCCGTCTTCCAGAAAAAGCAGCCGGGTCGCGCAGGCTTCTGCAAAGGCTTGGTCGTGCGAAACGAAGAGTATTGTTCCTTCATAGGCGCAGACCAGTTCCTGAAGCGTTTCAATCGAAGGCAGATCCAGATAGTTGGTCGGCTCATCCAGCAGCAAAAGGTTGGCTTCCGAGCCAAACAGCTTGGCAAAGGAAAGCTTGATCCGCTCCCCTCCCGACAGTACGGACGCTGGCTTGAACACCGCGTCCCCACGGAAATAGAGTCGGGCCAGCATATTCCGCATTACCGCCTGCGGCTGTACGGAATGCCGCATCGCGTTTTCCAGTACGGTTTTGGAGAAATCCAGCTGTTCAAAGGACTGCCTAAAATAGCCGATCTTGGCTTTGGGAACCGGGCAGATTGCCGGGTCCCCCTCTGCAATCCGGTTTAGAAGGGTGGTTTTCCCCGCCCCATTTTTCCCGCAAAGCGCCGTCCGGCTCCCGCGGGGAAGGACAAAATCCGCTGAATTCAGGATTTTCCGCTCCCCATAAGAAAAGCTGACCCGTTTCCCCCGCAGCACCACCTTATTTTCGGGCGGGTCTGTCAGGGAAAAGTCAAAGGAGATCCGGATTTCCTCTTTGGGACGTTCCTTGACTTCCAATCGCTCCAGCCGGGATTCCAGCCGCCGGGTGGAATGCTCCAGCTTTTCCGTGATTTCTGCCGACACCAGCTTATGCAGCCGCGCTTCGGATTTCCCCATTCGCGGCGGAGCCTTTGCCACACTGCCCGCTTTCCGGCGGCTCTGCTCGATCGCCCCCTCCAGCCGGGATTTTTCTTTGCGGTACTGGGTATACTCAAATCCAGCCCGCTGGCGCTCCGCCTCTTTTTGCAGGCGATAGGCGGTGAAGTTCCCTTCATAGCTGTTCAGCTTCCCGTCTTCCACCTCGATGATCCGGGTACAGAGCCGGTCCAACAAAGCCCGGTCATGGCTGACTACAACCAGCGTTTCTGCCTGTTCCAGCCGGGCAGCTGCCTGCTCCGTCCCCTCCTGATCCAAGTTCGAAGTCGGCTCATCCGCAAACAGTACCGGTGCGTCCCGCCCAATGGCCTGCGCCAAACGCAGCCGGGTTGCTTCCCCGCCGCTGACCTGCTCCTGTCCGGCAGCCTGAAGGACACCCAGCTTCTTCTGCTCCGTAAAGCTCCCTTCCGACGGCTTGCCGAACTGTTCCAGATAACTGATCCCGGCGCTGCGCCGGATCTGCCCCTCATCCGGGGAAATCCTCCCGGAAAGCAGGTTCAGCAGGGTGGTTTTTCCAGACCCGTTCGCCCCGACAATCCCGACCCGTTCCCCGGCATACAGGACAAACCGTTCAAAATCCAGAATTTTCCGATCCGCAAAATAGTGGACAATCTGGTTGGCTTCCAGCAATAATTTAGACATAAAAATACCCCCAGTCAAAACAGAACCGTTTTGTACTGGGAGCATAAAAATACTCGCAGAAAAAGACCTCCGGGGAAATTTTTCCGCCGGATAAAGCCGTCCTATGGGCAATCCAATTCTAATCAGCACAAAACGAAGGGATAACGATCCCTTTTCCATCATCAGTTTTGTTGTGTGATTAGAAATTGCGCATTGCTGCAAATACCTTGCCCTTTCATTCAAATTCCAGGTTGACTATATCACATTCCCCCGCGCTTGTCAAGAGGGCTTTTCAAGCCATCCTCAGGGCCGTTTCATAAAAATACAGAGGAGTAGCCGCCGAGCCGCGTTCCTCCGGCGTTTGGCCGGGGCGGCTCGACAGCAGGGAGGCCTCCCTGCTGTCCACCATGTGGGGGATCCCACCCTGGGTGGTTTTCTTTTCTCCCCTTTTCTTTGACCGCTCAAAGAAAAGGGGACGGAATGCGGACGCGGAGTCCCGCATTGGAATCACAGCCGGCCCTTTTATTCTCCGGACAGCTCCTCCTCTAACTCCTCCGGGTTGGCGGAACTGCGCCCAGCCCGGCGCTGACGGTTCAGGCCAATCATCGCACTTCTCACGACCTGGAACAGCAGCACAAACCCGCACAGCGCCAGCCCGATCATGGACAAGGTCGGCATATTGGAGGATTCATCCCGGATCCCCAGCAGCCCCAATAACGCATAGGGCAGGCTTTCGCTCAAAATCAACCCCGGAAGGGCCGCCCCTCCGAACAGGATGAACAGGCGCTTATCCCCGCCGCAGATCTGCATCAGCAGGACATAGAGCAGCAGCATGGAAAGCACCGATGTCACCGTTTTGGAAGCATTGGACTGGATTGATACAACCAGCGGATAGGTATAAAGCATCTGCACTGTACAAAGCACATTCCAAACAATCGGTAAAATACAAAGCCAGGCGGAAGGCTTGCGGCGATGCACCGCGACGCTGTACCCCATCATGAAAAAGCAGATCGCACTGATAAAGGAAATCAGGCAGACCAGCGGTGCAATCGGCCCCAGCGCGCTCTCGTAATAAGGGATTTCCGGATGTTCCTGGAGCTGCTTCAAAAACCCGGTTAAATCCAGTATGCTCTGCGCCAAAAAGAAAATCCCGGCCAGCAGCATGGAAAATCCCACCGGCGGCGTCAACACAATCCTGAAATGATATTTCGCTTTGTCCGCCGCCAGCGCCAGCAGCCAGGCCCGCACCGCAATATACGCAGCCGCCGCCCAGGACACGATCCCAACGACCCGGCTGGCAAATTCATTGGAAAGCAGGCCGGTATCCTCCTCATGAAAGGTATAAACCTGTACCGTTTTCAGCGCAATAATCAGGAGGGTCAGCAGGCAGATCTGCCAGAAGCTGTACTCCAGCGTGCGTTTTTGTTTGTCTATCGCTTGATCCGTAGAAGGCATATCCTCGCTCCTTGTTTAGATTCAGCGGACAGGCCCTCCCGCGGTACGCATCGCAATCGGGATATAGGGCTGCGGTTTTGAAACCGACTTGTACGCTGGACGAATAATCCTGCCCCCGGTAAAAAGCTCCTCGATCCGGTGCGCGCTCCACCCCGCCATACGGGAGGTAGCAAACAGCGGCGTAAACAAATCGCGGGGGATCCCCAGCATTTGGTACACCAGCCCGGAGTAAAGATCCACGTTCGCACAGATCGGTTTCCCGCTCCCTTTTTGTCCCGCCAGAATCTGCGGGGTCAGCGCTTCAATCTGGGAAAGCAGAGCAAAATCCGCTTCAAAGGGAGTCCCTTTTGCCAAACGGGCAGCATTCTCTTTTAGAATTATAGCACGCGGATCGGAAATTGTATAGACCGCATGGCCCATTCCGTAAATTTTTCCGGAAAAATCGTTCGCTTCCCGATTCAGGATCTTGACCAAATAGTCGGCCAGCGCGCCGGAATCCTGGGGATGCGGGAGATTTTTCTTGATATTTTCCAGCATTTCCAGCACCTTGATGTTTGCCCCGCCATGCAGCGGGCCTTTCAGCGCGCCGATCGCCCCCGCATAGGCGGAATACGCGTCCGTCCCGGAGGAAGAAAGGGTGCGGCAGACAAAGGTGGAATTATTCCCGCCGCCATGCTCCGCATGGAGCATTAAACAAAGGTCCAGCATCAGGGCCTCTTCCCGGGTATACTGCTGGTCCATCCGGAGCAGGTAGAGGATCTCCTCCGCGGTAGAAAGCCCCTCCTTTTCCGGATGGAGCACCATGGTTTCATTATCATAGCAGCGCCGCTTGATCTGGTAAGCCTTCACCATCAGGTTATGCATCTTGGCCTGTACCTGGAGCGCCCGGCTGATCTCGGTTTCCAGCGAAATTTCATCGGCGTCTTCATCGTAGGAATACAGCGCCAGTACGCTGCGCGCCAGCTTGTTCATAATGTTGGGGGAAGGCGCCTTAAGCATCATATCCTCAAAAAAGGATTCGGGAAGATACATAAAATGGGCCATGACCCGGTTGATCATCGCCAGCTGTTCTTTGGTCGGCAAAACACCGAACATCAGCAGGTATATCACCTCTTCATAGCCGAAGCGGCCTTCCGCCTGACAATTCCCTGTCAGATCGCGGATATTGTAGCCCCGGTAATAGAGCTCTCCTTCCACCGCTTCCCGTTCGCCCTCGTTGAGCACATACCCGTGAACGTTGCAGATCTGGGTTAATCCGGCCATTACACCTGTCCCATCCTGGTTCCGAAGCCCCCGCTTCACATCAAAACGTTCATAAAGCACGGGGTCGATCCGGTTATATTTCCGGAATTCCTCGCATAAATCTTTGACAGCATGAATCCTGTTTCGTTCCTTCTGCATTCGGCTCACCTTTCCCTGCTTGGGCCTGCCGGCAAAAGTACCACTTGGGAAATCTCCAGCGCTTTTCCGAGACCCGGTTTGATCGAATTGTCTGTCATTGTAACATATTTGGGGGAAGGAGTCAATCAGATTTGCATTATATATTTCTTTATCATGCAAAAAATTGAATTTATCCCGCATAAAAAGGAGGTCTGTTCGTATATTTTGCAAGTAAAAAACAAAAATATTTCAAATCGATATAGCCAAAGCGCTTGAAAATCAGTAACCGATTTTCAAGGCGGGCAAAGCCCGCCAGTCTATGAAATGGACTGTGTTTTGCCTATGAAGTCCACCACAGGCCGCTTCGCGGCCCCTGCAGCGCAAATGCGCCGCACACTTCAAAAGAAGTAAATCACTTCTTTTGAAGTGTGGTGACTATAAAGACTACTGCGTAGAAAGGAACCACCGCCTTTCCGGGCGGCGGTATGGTCGTAAAAATGAAAAAATATCTGACTTTTTTTCTGGTCCTGATCTTCCTGATCCTGGTAATCCCCGCCTTTTCCCTGCTGAAGCGCCCGCAGGAGATCCCCCCGGAAACCCCTTCCCTTCCAAAACCTGCGGCTTCATCGCTGCCGGAGGAAGCCCTTGAAAACAATCGCTTTTATTTGGTACAGGATCACCAAACCGGAGAAACCCTCCGTCTGACCCCAGAAGAATATATCCGCGGGGTTGTTGCGGCGGAAATGCCGGTTTCCTTCCATACGGAAGCCCTGAAAGCCCAAGCGGTCGCCGCGCATACCTACGCCCTGCGGCAGATCAGCGCCTCCCTTCAGAATCCCAGCTCGGATTTAAACGGCGCGTATCTTTCCACCGACCCAGCACATTTCCAGTCCTATTTCTCGGTCGAGGAGATGAAATCCCGCTGGGGCGACCAGTTTGCCGTCAACTATCAAAAAATCTGTGAGGCGGTCGATCCGGTCATCGGGCAGATCCTGACTTATGAAAAAGAACCGATCATCGCCGCTTTCCACTCGATCTCCGGCGGGATCACCGAAAGCGCTCAGACCGTCTGGGGACAGGAGGTTTCCTATCTGGTACCGGCGGACAGCCCCGGCGACGAGCTCTCCCCCCATTATGAAACCCAAACCGTCCTGACCGCCGCCGAAGTCCGGCACGCACTGGCTTCGGCTTATCCGGATATCGCCCTTCCGGAATCCCCGGCGGAATGGCTTTCGATCCAGGAACATAGCTCCTCTGGAACCGTCACCCTCCTGACCGCCGGGAACCAGACCCTCACCGGCACAGAGCTCCGCTCCCTTCTGAACCTCCGCTCGGCCCAGTTTCAGATCCGCTATGATGACGGGAACTTTACCTTTACCACCTTCGGGTATGGGCATGGCGTAGGGATGAGCCAATACGGCGCGGATTATCTCGCACGGCAGGGGTATTCCTATGACGAAATCCTGCGCCATTATTACACGGGGGCGGAGCTTACGATTTTACCGGAATGAGGGAAGAGGTTTACAGAGGGAAAGCTTCTGCGAAGCTGCCGGCGATTCTTTGCCGTTATACGGCAATAGGGTGCAGGGCAAAACAGGCGCAAAAGACAGGAAATCGCTGCTTGATTTCCTGTCTTAGCGGGCGGCTATTCGGTTGTGGCCGGCATCTTTCTGCATTCGATTTCAAACAGGCTTCCTTCTGCTGTGGTGAGAACAAAGGTATTCTCCTTGTCACAGACCTTGATGCCGGCAAGCTCTAATTCATCGCTGCCGTCATTCAACAGATCCAAAAGCCTGTCTTTGAAATAGTTCAATTCCATTTCCCAATCACCCTTTCTTCGGACTTTGGTTTGTCCGTGCTTATAATAATATGGTGTGTACACGCACCATATTATTATAAGACATTTCCGGCTAGAATACAAGGGAAAGGGAGCATGGAAATGTTAAAATATGAGAACCTCTGGCGGACTCTGAAGGCGAAAAATATCAGCCAGTACAAGTTAATCAAGGATTATGGGATCGATAAAGCCCAGCTTCATCGGCTTCGCAAAAATATGGTGGTCAAAACGCTGATACTCGACCGTCTTTGTTCTATTTTGGATTGCAGGATTGAGGATATCGTGGAATATGTGCCGGACGATACAGAATAGCCGGCAGCTTTGCAGAAGAAGCTCCCCCCTGTAAACCTCCCGCAAAACCGCGAAACAAGAGGGCTTTCCCTTGAAGGAAAGCCCTCTTGTTATCAAATTTTGGTAATGTCAATCAGTGTAATGTCCTTGGCATTTTTATGTGTCGCAAGGATTTCCGCCACTGCGTTCGCGGTATCCAGTGAAGTCAGGCAGGTAAGCCCCCGTTCTACCGCTTTCCGGCGGATTTTAACGGAGTCACGCGCCGGGATCCTCCCATTCGGGGAGGTGGAAATCACATAATCCACCTTGCCCGAGTCCAGCAGGGTCAGGAAGTTGTTGTCCGGGTCCTCACTGACCTTACGCACCACGCTGGTAGCAATCATATTGCTGTTCAGCACATTCGCCGTCCCTGACGTCGCATACAGGTCAAAGCCCAGCTCTTCGAATTTCTCGGCAATCTGGATGACCTCCTGCTTTTCGGAATCCCGGACAGTAATCAAAACGCCGCCGCTGGATTTCAGCGAACTCCCGGAGGCGATCAGCCCCTTGAGCAGCGCTTCCTCAAAGGTTTTCGCGATGCCCAGCACCTCGCCGGTGGACTTCATCTCCGGCCCGAGCTGGGTATCAACATCATGCAGTTTTTCAAAGCTGAAAATCGGCACCTTCACCGCTACATGGCCGCCATGCGGATACAGCCCGATCCCATAGCCCAGATCCCGCAAGCGTTCCCCGAGCATCACCCGGGTCGCCAAATCCACCATCGGCACATTCGTTACCTTGCTGATGTAGGGCACCGTACGGGAAGAACGCGGGTTGACCTCGATCACATAGATTTCGTTGTTATAGACGACATACTGCACGTTCATCAGGCCGACCACCTTGAGCTCCCGTGCCAGGCGGCCGGTATAGTCCACAATCCGGGCCATGAGCTGCTGGGAGAGGTTCTGCGCCGGATAAACTGAGATCGAGTCGCCCGAATGCACGCCGGCCCGCTCGATATGCTCCATAATACCTGGGATCAGGTAGTCTGTCCCATCGCAGATGGCGTCCACCTCCACCTCGGTACCCATAAGGTATTTGTCAATCAGCACAGGGTTCTCATTATTCTGCTGCCCGGCGATAATGCCCATATATTCCACAACATCGTGATCCGTATAGGCGATAATCATATTCTGCCCGCCCAGCACATAGGATGGGCGAAGCAGCACCGGATACCCCAGGCGGTTGGCTACGGCCAGCGCTTCCTCCGGCGTAAAGACGGTATCCCCTTCGGGGCGCGGGATCCCGCAGTTTTCAAGCACCTGGTCGAAGCGCTCGCGATCCTCGGCCGCGTCGATGCTGTCCGCCGAAGTGCCCAGGATCGGCATCCCGATTTGATCCAGATACCGGGTCAGCTTGATAGCCGTCTGCCCGCCGAACTGCACCACGCAGGCATCCGGCTTTTCAGTATCCAGGATATTCTGGACATCCTCGAAGGTCAGCGGGTCAAAATACAGCCGGTCCCCGGTGTCAAAATCCGTAGAAACCGTTTCCGGGTTATTGTTGACGATCACTGCCTCATACCCATGCTCCTTGAGCGCCCAGACGCAGTGGACGCAGCAATAGTCGAACTCGATCCCCTGTCCAATCCGGATCGGGCCGGCGCCAAAAACAATGACCTTCTTTTTGCCGCTGTTCTGAGCCGCAATAAACTCCGCCGCTTCATTCTCCTCGTCAAAAGTGGAATAGAAATACGGGGTCTGCGCGGCATGTTCCGCCGCACAGGTATCCACCATCTTAAACGCCGCAGAACGATGCCATTCTGGTTTTTTGCCCGAAAGCCGCTCCAGGGTGGAGTCCAGATAGCCCCAGTTTTTCGCCCGGAAATACAGCTCCTCATCCAGCCGGCCGGAAGCCAGCTCCCGTTCCAGCTCCACCAGGTTGTTCAGCTTGCTGAGGAACCATTCGTCGATCATGGTCGCTTCGTGGATCCGCTCGATCGGGATCCCCCGTTTCAGCGCCTCGAACACCACAAAAATCCGTTCATCGTCCACATCGGAAAGGAGGGAATCGATCTCGTCGTCCGGTTTTTCCGCTAATTTGGGCAGGTTCAGGGTATCCAGCTTGAGCTCCGCTCCCCGGATCGCTTTAATCATTGCCTGTTCAAATGAAGTGCCAATGCTCATCACTTCGCCGGTGGCTTTCATCTGGGTTCCCAGGGTACGTTTCGCGTAAACAAATTTATCAAAGGGCCAGCGCGGGAACTTTACAACAAAATAGTCAATCGCCGGTTCAAAGCAGGCGTAAGTCGTCCCGGTTACGGCATTTATAATTTCATCCAGGGTATATCCAATGGCAATCTTGGACGCTACCTTGGCAATCGGGTAGCCGGTCGCCTTGGAAGCCAGCGCAGAAGAACGGGAAACCCGGGGATTGACCTCAATGACTGCATACTCCCGGCTTTCCGGGTGCAGGGCAAACTGGCAGTTGCAGCCCCCCTCTACGCCCAGCGCATGGACAATATTCAGCGCGGCGGTGCGGAGCATCCCATATTCATCCGGGGAGAGGGTAACTGCCGGAGCCACGACGATGGAATCGCCGGTATGTATACCGACCGGGTCGAGGTTTTCCATGGAACAAACCGTGATGGCATTCCCTTTCCGGTCGCGGATCACCTCGAATTCGATTTCCTTCCAGCCTGAAATGCACTTTTCCACCAGGATCTGGGTAATGGGGGAAAGACGCAGCCCGGCTTCAGCAATTTCCCGCAGGGAGGCTTCGTCCTGGGCAATCCCGCCGCCGGAACCACCCATGGTAAACGCCGGCCGGATAATTACCGGATAACCGATCTCCTGATTTACATAATCCAGCGCGTCCTCCAGCGTTTCCACCACCTTGGAGGGGATGCAGGGCTCGCCGATCGACTCCATGGTATCCTTGAACAGCTGGCGGTCCTCGGCCTTGTCAATCGTTTCCGGCAGGGAACCCAGCAGCTTCACGCCGTGGCTCTCCAGAAAGCCCTCCTTCGCCAGCTGCATGGAAAGGGTCAGGCCGGTTTGTCCGCCCAGGTTGGAAATCACGCTGTCCGGCTTTTCCAGTTCAATCACCCGTTTGACAATATCCAGCGTCAGCGGTTCCACATAGATTTTATCCGCCATCGCTTTATCCGTCATGATGGTAGCTGGGTTGGAATTGATCAGCACCACTTCCAGCCCTTCTTCCCGCAGAGCACGGCAGGCCTGGGTTCCGGCATAGTCGAACTCTGCCGCCTGGCCGATTACGATCGGGCCGGAGCCAATGACAAGCACGCGTTTGATATCATTTCTTAAAGGCATAATCTATTCCTTTCTTCGTTACAGGGAAAACACGCGGCAGTCTGCCGCTGAACGGATCCGCTTCCCAGGCCGTTTCAGCCTTCCCCAAGCAGGCCGAAAAATTCGTCATAGAGATAGGAGGTGGATTGGGTACCGGGCATAGTATCCGGCAGGAACTGGACGGAAAACGCCGGGATATCCCGGTAAGACAGCCCCTCGACCGTATGGTCGTTGGCATTTTCGAAGCGGATTTCACCGCCGTCATGGACGCTTTTCACGACGAAGCCGTGGTTCTGCGCAGTGATATAGGTCCGTCCATCCACCGGGCAGTAAACCGGCTGGTTCGCACCGCGATGCCCGCATTTCATCCGACAGACCTCCATCCCCTTGGCCAATGCCAGAAGCTGGTGCCCCAGCCCGATCCCAAATACCGGGAGCTCCTGCTCCAACAGTGCCTGAACCTGCTTCACACGGCCTGGGAAGGCGGTCGGATCCCCGATCCCATCCGAAAGCAGCAGCCCGTCCGGTTTCAACCGGAGGATTTCCTCCGCCGGGGTATCCCAGCCGAAGCAGGCTGGCTGAACCTGGCGCCGGGCGAACAGGGCCTGCATCCCCGGGGTAAATTCCCCCAGGACCGCCGCTGTTTTTTTCGCACCCGGGACCTCTGCCGGGCGGGCAGCTTGCATTTCCGGGGCAAAAACCGGATGCCAGCCGGAAAGCTCCTCCAGCAGCGCCTCCCGGTCATAGCCCGAACCCGAGAAAATCATCCCCGTCATTTCGCCCTTTTCCCGGATATGCCGGGTCAGCCGGCGGGTATCCACCCCGCAGATCCCAACAACCTGGCCGTCCCGCAGGAAATCCTCCAATTTCCCCTCGCAGCGGTAATTGGAGGGGGAAGCACAGATCTCCCGTACAATATAACCGCCGGCACGAACCGGAGCGGACTTCCCATCAATCACCCCATAGTTCCCGATCAGCGGGAAAGTCTGTGCCAGCAGCAGCCCGCTGTTCGAGGGGGAAACCAGGTTCTCCTGATAGCCCACCATCCCGGTGTGAAACACCACGGTACCGACCGCTTTCCCGGCGGCACCCATCGGCTTCCCGAAAAATTCTGTCCCATCCGCCAGTAAAAGTACGGTTTGATTTTCGTTCATAGTATGCTCCATTCCTCCGCCCTGCACCATCCCAAGTCCTGTTCTGAACCCGCCGCGCGCAGGGCAGCTGTCCGCGGCGTTTTATTATTTCCGAATTAAAAATTCGGAAATAATACATTTGATTTGAGCCGTTTTGCTCGCCGCCGCAAGCGGCGCCAACCGCAAAACACGGCAGATATTACTCGGCTTGGAAGTATAGTCGGCACGCTTGAAAACCGGCGCCCGATTTTCAAGTCAGGCTTTGCCTGGCATAAAATGCGCTGCGCGCCGTCTATGAAGCCCTGCCGCATGGCCGCTTCGCTTCCCACTGCGGCATATCATGCCGCAGTGTTGAAAAGAAGCATTGGCTTCTTTTCAAGTGCGTTGACTATAATATCTTCCTGGTCAGCGGCGTACCGCAAGTAAATCCTCTTTCATACGAAGCGCTTCTTCTCTGGCGGCCTGGGCAAAATCCCGCTCATCCGCGCCGGTTTTTTGGTACGCACACATAATCCCGCGGGAAGAGTTGACAATCGCGCCGCTGCCCTGTTTGTCAAAGGCAAACCGGACGTCCTCCGCACCGCCGCCCTGCGCGCCGTACCCCGGCACCAGGAAGAAGGTATGGGGCAGCTTTTCCCGCAGCTCCCGCAGCTGTTCCGGATAGGTCGCGCCGACTACCGCGCCAACCGCAGAGTAGCCGCTCGCGCCGATGCTGTCACGGCCCCATTCCTCACACATACTGCCCATCGCTTCATAAACGCTGCGCCCATCTGCCAGCTTCTGATCCTGAAGCTCGCCGCTGGAGGGGTTGGAGGTCTTAACCAGCACCCAGATCGCCTTGTCCTCTGCTCTGCAAACCTCCAGCAGCGGGTTGATCCCGTCCGAGCCCAGATAGCCGTTGACCGTCAGCCCGTCCGCGCCGAAGGGAATCAGTTCCTGGCTGCCAACCCTGGTTTTCCCCAGATGCGCTGCCGTATAAGCCTGCATGGTGGCGCCGATATCGTTGCGTTTGCCGTCGGTCAGGACATACATCCCCTTGGATTGGGCATACCGGATGGTTCGCTCCAGGGCGCGCACTCCCTGCCAGCCGTACATTTCATAGTAGGCGGCCTGAGGCTTGACCGCCGGGACAATCTTCCACAAGGCGTCAATCAAGCCGGTGTTGAAGCGGTAAAGCGCCTCAGCCGCGCCCTCCAGGGTTTCACCGAATTCCGTGAAGCATTCCGTTTTGATAAATTCCGGGATAAAATCCAATTTCGGATCCAATCCTGCCACCGTCGGATTATTTTTTTCATTGATCGCTGCAACCAGCCGTTCCATCGACATCGCAATTCCTCCTTAATAGCGCATCACATAGACGATTTCACCATTGACCAAGGTATATTTCACCCGGCCCTGAAGCCGTTCGAACTTGAAAACCGAATTTTTGGATTTGGACTGAAGCCGTTCAGGAAGCACTGTCCAAAACGCCTTGGGATCCACCAGGGCCAGGTCGGCCGCCATCCCGGGCTCCAGGCTCCCGCCTTCGATTCCCAGGACCCTGGCCGGACCGAAAGTCATCAGCTCCACCAACCGCTCCAGCTTGATATGCCCGGGCTCTACCAGGAAGCGGATCCCGGCCGCCAGCGAGGTTTCCAAACCCACGGTTCCGTTAGGCGCTTTCCGGAAATCCATTTTTTCCCGTTTGGTATGGGGGGCATGGTCAGTCACGATACAGTCAAAGGTCCCGTCCTGAATCCCCCGGATAATCTCCGCAACATCCTCCGGTTCGCGGAGAGGCGGGTTCATCCGGTAATCCGCGTCCCGGCTCCGCAGCTTCTCATGGGTATAGGCGAAATAATGGGGGCAGGTTTCCGCCGTGACCGGCACGCCCCGTTTTTTCGCCGCGCGGATCAGTTCGGTCGAACCCTTGGTGGAAACATGGCAGATATGCACCGGCGCTCCGGTACGCTCGGCCAGCTCAATCTCCCGCTGGGTGATACGGTCTTCCGAAAGCCGGTCGATCCCCCGGACCTGCATATCCTCGCTGACACTGCCCTTATGGATAATCCCACCGTTCACGATGGCCAGATCCTCACAGTGGGACACCACCCGGAGCCCGGCCTGCTGCGCTTTCAGCAGCACCTGCTCCATCTGTTCCGCGCTTTCCACCGGCCGCCCATCGTCGGACACCGCGCAAACCCCCAGCTCGCGGTACATCGCATAATCCCCCAGCTCTTCGCCGGACAGCCCTTTCGTTGCCGCGCCGCAGATATAGATTTTCGCTTTAGCCTTTTGGGCCAGCCGCTGGATATAGGCAATCGTTTCCCGGTTGTCGATCGCCGGCCGTGTGTTGGGCATACAGAGAAGGGACGTCACGCCCCCGGTCACCGCTGCATTGCAGCCGGTGTAGATGTCTTCTTTTTCCGTCTGCCCTGGGTCTCTGAGATGAACGTGCATATCGATAATCCCGGGCATCACCAGCAGGTTTTTGGCCTCGATCACCCGGTCTACCCGCTCCGTCACCCTGGGTTCCACACGCAGGATCCGGGTGCCCTCAATCAGTACATCATAATGGCCGCTCAGCTTCTGGGCGGGGTCAATCACATAGCCGTTTCGTATCAGCAGTGTTCCCATGTTCATTCCTCCTTTAAGATGACAACCTGATCCGCAGGATCCCAGGGACGGATGGAAACCCGTACCTTTTCCCCACGGGAGGTCGGCAGGTTTTTGCCGACAAAATCGGCGCGCATGGGAAGCTCTCGGTGCCCCCGGTCCACCAGTACCGCCAGCTCGATCCGCTGGGGACGCCCCCGGCTCATCAGGGCTTCCATGGCCGCCCGGACGCTTCTTCCAGTGAAGATCACATCATCCACCAGCACCACCTTTTTCCCTTCAATGGAAAAGGGCAGGTCGCTGCGGTCGCTGTCCCCGGGGCGGTCGTCCCGGAAGCGGGTGATATCCAAACCGCCGCACTCCACCAAACGCCCCTCAACCTCACTGATTTTGCCGGCAATCCGCCGGGCCACCTCCGCCCCGCGGGAATAAATTCCCACCAGGCAGAGGTTTTCCACCCCTTTGTTGTATTCGATGATCTCATGGGAGATTCGGGCGATCGCACGGGCCATCGCCTTTTCATCCAAAATCAAGGTTTGGCTGGGCATAAAGCATCTCCTTTTCAGGCAAAAACCGGACTGTCGCAGGCGCGGCAATCCGGTTTGTTTTACAGCAGCAGAGCACCTGTAAATCCCACAGGCGCGCATGATGATAACCTTGCCGGCCTCACAGGACCAATTTAAAGGCATTTATTTTCTTTTATTATACTTCACCAACCGGGCGTTGTAAAGAAAAATTTTCTGAAAACCCGCAGGAAGTAAAATTCAAGTAAAATTCAAATGTAAGAACCTGTATGTACAATCAGAGGACGCCGGATGCCCGAGGGGCTTTTCGGGCAGGCAAGGCCATTTTTGGCAGGCATACTGCCGTATGGCAAGGAAAATGAACGCAGTCTGCCTGAAAAAGCACCGGGCAGACCGTGTTCGATGGCTGTGAATACAGGTTCTAAAAGCCATACTAAAATTCTCTTAGTGCCGTTTTTCCTTGATTTTTCGGGCTTTTTTGAACTTCTCCCCACTGGTTGTCCTATCCCTTAACCAAACAAATTGGTGCATTTTAACTGGAAAATGCCTGATGAAATGCCCCGTTCACCACCGCAAAAAGTTCCTCTGGCTTATTATACTTCACCTTTGCATAGATGTCCATAGTTGTTTTGCTATTTTCATGTCCGGCAAGGTACTGAACCGTCTTAGGGTCAACACCGGAATACAGCAAGTTGGTGATATAGGTATGGCGCAGCAAATGTGGCGTCACATGGAAATCCAATGTATATTGAATCTTGGGGTTGTTTTTCTGCGTCATCCCCAGCGCCGGTGTGACAGTATACTTAATGCTCTGCCCATTTACATATTTATAATAGTTGCGCGCCTGGGTAGAGCGAACCACCACATACTGCCATACCCTTTGAAACTGCGATGCGGATAACGGTTCCCCGTTGCTGTCGGAAATCACATATTCTGATGCAGAGGTTTCTTTGACTTCCCGCAGGCAATCTACCAAGCACTTGGGAATTGGTATGTCCCTCCGGGCTGCTTTCGTTTTTAATGTGGTAGAAATCACCGGTCGGTTATGTTCTGTGCGCCATGCCCGCCGCACAGAGATATATGGTGTGGGTGCATCCGGAAAAACACAATCCCATTGCAAGGCAAGTGCTTCTTCCCGGCGCAGGCCCGAATACAGACCGATCATAACAAAGAGTTGTGGCGGAAGTCCTTTCACTGTATCCAGCAGCACTTTTACCTGTTGATCTGTCAGTGCCTCTTTTTTCTGTATCGGCTTTCCGCCCTTTGATGAGATTCCCACGCAAGGGTTATGTTGAAGTAATTGGCTACGCTCTGCCGAATAGAAAATGCACTTAATGAGCATATTTACCGTATTATACAAACCCGCAGATTTTTTTGACAGTGGCACAAGTGCCAGCCGAATGTCATCTGCCGTTACTTCCTCCATATACATATCGCCCATAGGCTTGATGATGTAATTATTCATATTGGAAGTATAACCCTTCAATGTGGCAGCGGACACCTTGGCAGACTGCATCAGCAACCACTTCTCACAATACTCTGCAACTGTAGGATGTTCCCGATGAAAGATTATCTCCTCCACCTGACGTTTTGCCTCTGCCTGCTTTTCATACAATTCTTCGCAGGTGGTTGCGTATAAGCTCACCTGTTTCCCATCAGCATCCAGAATCCGTGTCCGGTAATACTGTACTCCCTTTCGCATGACTGTTCCGTATTGAGGTATTGTTGTTTTCTTTTTAGCCATCTTGGACCTTCCTTTCTTGAAATGTGCAGCCTATGTACTTACACTCTCTTTTTATCAGAAAGTCCCAATTTAATCAAAGATACGGCCAGCCTAAGACAAAAAGCGAGACAGCCTTGCCTCGCTTTTTGTCTGTTTTCAGTTTTAATCTTATACAGCTTCCCATTGGGCGAAAGCACTGCCCATAGTTCTTACAAGCTGATCTGGCCTGTTGTATTTGACCTTGGCGTAAATATCCATAGTGATTTTGCTGCTCTCATGGCCTGCCAGGTATTGGACCGTTTTGGGGTCCACCGATGAATGAATCAGATTTGTGATATAAGTATGTCGCAGCTGGTGCGGCGTCACTTCAAAATCCAGGCTGTAAACTACTCTGCCATTATGGGCCGCTTTTTCTCCAAGAACTGGTGTGACTGTATGCTTTATGCGCTTTCCATCTTCATACCGGTAATAGGAGCGTTCCTTAACTGTTCTGGTAACAATATACTGCCAAAGCCGCTTGAACTGTGTATACGACAGTGGTTCACCATCTCGATTGGCAACTACATAGTCCGAAGTGGAGATTGCCTTTGCCGCCTTTAAGCACTCTGCCAGACAAACGGGGAGGGGAATGTTTCTCTCTGCCGCTTTTGTTTTTAACTCGGTGAGAATAACCGGCCTGTTATGTTCTATGTGCCATGCCCGTCTTACCGTTAGATATGGGGTGTCCGTATCCAAATATACAGAATCCCATTGTAACGCAAGAATTTCTTCCCGCCGCAACCCGGCATATAAGCCAATCATAACAAACACATATGGGGGTAAACCCCGGATCGCGTCTAAAAGTCGTTCTGCTTGTTCATCTGTCAAAGCCTGCCTTTCCTCCTGGGGAACGCCGCCCTTTGAATCCAGATATATCGTTGGATTTTCATCAATCACATGGCTTTCCTTCGCCGCCCGAAAAATGGACTTATAAAGAATCACCACAGACTTATAAACCGAAGCAGATTTTTGGGAAACAGGAACAAGAGCCAGCTGAATGTCATCCAGCGTTACATCCGCCATTCGCTTCTGTCCCAGTTCTTTGATAATATGCCGCTGTATTTTGGATGCATAATCGGTCAGAGTGGTGGCACGAATATGAACCGACTGCATCAGCAGCCACTTTTCGCAATATTCAGCAACAGTAGGCGATTTTCTTCGGAAGGTGGCGTTGTCAATCTGCTCTAACGCCTCCAGCTCCTTATCATATAATTCTTCGGGTGTTCTTGCATAAAGAGCCACCAATTTTCCGTCTGCATCCTGAACCCTCGTTCTGTAATATTCAATGCCGTTGAGTTCAACTGTACCATATTGAGGAATTGCCCTTTTTCTTTTTGCCAATTCCGTCACCTCCTAAAAATAATCTCCAGCGCTGTATCTTTGTTTTATCAGATATACGGGATTCCAGCAAGGATACGGAATGGGTCATGTCCTGGCGCTTCGTGGTTTGCGGTAAGTCACGCTCTTGTCCGCAGGCTTTGCCCTATGGGTGCATTTTGCGATATACTCCTGAAGGCCCGCCGCAGTAAAATACACACAGCCATTCTGCACATACTGAACATAGGCAATCAGACCGTTGTTACGAGCCGCATCCAATGTGGCAATACTGATTCCCAAAATCTCCGCAGCTTCTTTTCGTGTAATAAGTTTTTCCATGAAACATATTCCCTCCAATCTGTCAAGTTTGTCATTGTGCTTTCAAAATCACATGAATACGCTGGCAGACAAAACTGCCAGCGCATGGTATCTAATCTTGAAATAGAAAGCTATCACAGACAAAAAGCCGGAGAATCACTTCCTAATTTACATATCTCTGCTTCTCGTCATATTTGCCACGCCCCCTGACGA
>CANAQK010000013.1 GCA_947363605.1 uncultured Clostridia bacterium
TTTTATTGGGCCGCAGAATGCGGTCCGGCGGCGTATCACGCCGCGATAAAAAGATGTTTATCTTTTTATCAAGAAATCGTACCATTGATTGACAAGGGGCAATACGGTTTTTCGAGGCTAAAATTTCCGCTGACATCGTTATCCTCGTTGCTGGGCGTCAGCCCAGCTGCCTCGTCCGCCTTGTCAGCAACAATTTTCTCTCCCGAAAAACTCCTTGGGACCTGCCAGCAAGCATAAATTGGGGCTGGCAAGGCCGCAGGATGTAGGCGTGCTGGCGCACGCCAAATCCGAGAACGCAGCCCAGCGCCGATTTAGGACGCTGGAAGGCGTGTTTCCCCTTGTTAATCAATGGTATTATTTCTTCAGTTTTTCCAGGATTGGCTGGAGGTATTTCCGATCCGTCCAGTCCCGTTTTTCGTTTCCGGCCTCCATTAAGACCTGTTCCCAAGCCTCATATTCATTGGGGTCTTTCTTCGCAACCGCCTTTTTCAGCATCTTGCAGAGAGTCCGGTCCACGGCCGTCATCGAAGCCATATCCCACGCACCGCGGCAGTAGAAACACGGGATGCCGGACAGCCTTTCCGTCATGTTATGCGCGGCAACTGTCTGCAATACCTTTTCATCATAGGGGGAAGCGCCGACACCAAACACCAGGATTTCCCTGCCCTGCAAGGCGTGGATATTTTTCTTCAAGAAAGACAGCCCCGCTATGCCTGATGCATAGATCCCCCCGCCAAGGATAACGGCATCATAAGACTGGACATCCGAAATTTTTGCCTGTTTTGTTTCGATGCAGGGAAAGCCGGTTTCCTCCGCGAGCCACCCTGCATATTTTTTCGAAGCCCCATATTTGGACTGATAAAGCAGTATCCCATTCATTCTTATTCCCTCAAAGGCCAGTTGCTTCTTCCCAACTGGATCCGCTCTTTATATCTTACTCATTTTGAGCCCATCAGCCTTTAATAAAGCTCCATTTTGGTGATCCGGCCGCCCTGGTTTTCCTCCAGGACCAGCTCCACCTTTTTAGTGTACACCGGCGGGAAGCTGCAAATAGCCTTATGCCCCAGTGTTTTCCCATAAAAGACCGTTACCGGCTCCCCATAAGTATACGGGTAAATCTGGATGCGGTAGGCCCCGGTTTTCTCCCCGGCGGAGAGATCCTCGGCCGCTACCAAGCAGCGCACCAGCGCGGGTTCCTCCAGCTCGATCACGCCGCCCTGCTCCGTTTCTGCAAAGGACACGCTGACCGGGGCTTCAAACCGTTTTCTCAGCGCTTCGCCGAATTCCAACAGCCGGGTGCGGTCCTTCTCCGGGAGCAGGCCCCGGCGGTCCGGCCCGATATTGATTAAGAAATTCGCCCCGCGGCCAACCGACAGGTCATACAGCCCCATCAGCTCCTCCACTGATTTAACCGTATCCTCATCCTGATCACTGTAGAACCAGTTGGTCCTGCGCATCCGGAAATCGCATTCCGCCGGCAGGAAGCGTACCCGGTCCAGTTCATCCTTGACTTCGGTCTGGACAGAAAAGTCCAGCGAACGCACCCAGTTCGGATTCGGCGAATGCGCTATACCGGATTCGTTCCCTACCCAGCGGGTATCCGGATCCCACATATTAAACAGCAGGATTTCAGGCTGGAGCCGGCGGATTTCCGCTACAATCCGGTCTGTATCATACTGATGCCCCTCGCTGCCGCAGCCGTCAAACCAAAGGTAATCAATTTTTCCGTAATTGCTCAAAAGCTCGCTGACCTGATGGATAAAATATTCATCATAGTCCTTGGCCTCTTTCTCGCTGGATCCAAATTCAGCCGGGGAATAATACAGCCCAATATGCAGCCCGTATTTCCGACAGGCATCGGTAAATTCCCGGACAACATCCCCCTTCCCGCCTTTCCAAGGGGTATGTGCAACAGAATAGTCCGTATAGCGGGAAGGCCAGTTGGCAAAACCGTCATGATGCTTGCAGACCAAGATCGCATAGGAAGCACCGGCTTCCTTAATGCTGGAGATCCACTGTTCGCAGTCCAGCGAGGAGGGGGCGAACCCTTCCAACGGCATTTCCTTCATATCCCAATCCCGGTGCCCTTCATAAAATGTACGAATGCCGAAATGAAAGAATACGCCGAATTCCCAATCCAGGTAATCCAGCTGCTGGGGCTTAATTTGAACTTCTTGCATAAATCCATCCTCTTTCCAATCCGCTTTGGGCGGTTTTATTTGGCATAAGATACGCTGCTTTGCTTTTCCCTATCCCAGATGGGTTCAGGGCTTGTTTGAAAAATTGCCAATACTGTCTTTTTGCCTAGTCCAACCGAGTTTCCGGCTCAGGGAATTCCACACCGAAGGTTTCCGCCGTAACCTGCTTCATTTTCTGCTCCTTGACCGGCCGGTCCGCGAAATCCGTCACCTCAGACACAATGGCATCCGCCTGATCCATCCCCTCGATGACCTTGCCGAACGCAGCATACTGGCCGTCCAGATGGGGCGCGTCCTCCACCATGATAAAGAACTGGGAGCCTGCACTGTCCGGGTCCATCGCCCGCGCCATGGAGAGCACCCCGCGGGTATGCTTCAGGTCGTTTTTCACACCGTTGCGGGAAAATTCCCCTTTAATCGAATACCCCGGGCCGCCGGTGCCGGTGCCTTCCGGGTCGCCGCCCTGGATCATAAAGCCCGGGATCACACGGTGGAAAATCGTCCCGTCATAGAAGCCTTTTTTTACCAGCGAAATAAAATTCGCCACGGTGTTCGGCGCGGTTTCCGGATAAAGCTCGGCTTTTATCACGCCGCCGTTCTGCATGGTAATCGTAACAATTGGATTTTGCATAAGGTTATTCCTTTCTGTCTGTAAAATATACGGTTTTATACGAAGAGCCTGACAATCAGAGGATGCCGGATGCCCGAGGGGTTTTTCGGGCAGGCAAGGCCGTTTTTTGCAGGCGTACTTGCCGTATGGCAAGGAAAATGAACGCAGTCTGCCTGAAAAAGCACCGGGCAGACCGTGTTCGATGGTTGCGCATACAGGTTCTAATTCCCAATAGAACAATACAGCCGTTTTATTGGGCCGCAGGATGCGGTCTGGCGGCGTATCACACCGCGATAAAAAGATTTTTATCTTTTTATCAAGAAATCGGATTATTTTTCGTCCTCATCGGAGGAGGTTTCTTCCGGCCGGCTTTCCGGGTCTTCATCCGAATCCGTATCCGGCTGGGAGCTGGTTTCCCCCTCGTCCTCTTCCTCATCCTCCCCATCGGTTTCCTCACTGGATACCCCGGAAGAACCGGAGCCTTCTGAAGACAGCTCGGCATCCACAGAGCTGGTCAGCTCTTCCATCTGGGATTCCTCGTCCAGGAAACCAGGATCATCCGGCAGCATATTGGAAGGTATCTCTGCGGCGGAAGCATTGTCCGCAACCGGTTTTTGAATATAGGCGGCGGAGATCACCTGATAACTGTCTTCATTTTTCCGAAGGACAAACTGCATCACTTTATCTATATTGACACTGCGGTTATCTACATCCATATTCCACATGGCGTCCGGCGTAACATAACTGACATCGATGGTATAGACGTTGCCCTTGCGCTCAATCGTATCCACCTGGGGGGTATACGGCAGGAACTTCGGCGTAGACTCCAACACATAGGTTTTATTTTCCGAGTCGTACAAGGCCTGAAGGTTGCTGTCCGTAATGGATTGATGGTGGATTTCCACCTCACCGCCGAAGAGCCGGCGGACGTACAGGTCAATATCAGCGTCCGGCACATAAATATGCCCTAAATCGTCCTTGGGATACATGGATTTATCATTATCATCAATGATAAACGCCCAGATCGAAGCCGAAATAATCGCGGAGCTGTCCAGCAAACGAGGATTGATAAACTCGGGCGTATCAATAATAACCAGGGGATAGACCTCCCGTGCAAGCTCTTTTTTCTTAGCCGTGCTGTTGATGATATCCCCTGTAAACCTCGTCACGCCTACCACGCTTGAGATAATCCCGACCACAGTAAAAAAGGTTACGAGCAAACCGATAATGGCGGTCCAGCGGTCTTTTTTGCTCATTCCCGGCTGTTTCATCTTCTGGGGCCGGGGGATATTTTCCAACGGCTTGGTAGGATCCACATTTTCCTCCTGCAGCGGGCGGTTTTCCTTCGGGTCTTCAATCACCTCAACCGCAGTTACGGCAATATGGCGCACAGCCGGATGCCTCATATTCGGTTCCGGATGTTCGCTCATATCCGGCGCGCCTTCATCCAGCATCTGCACCCGCCCGGAAGGGGACGCCTTAGACGCACCTTGTCCCTCCGGCTTTATGGGGGACGAATGGTCTTGGTTTTTTTCTCCAGCCGTCGGTCCGGCCTCAGCGTGGATTTCCGCCGGTCTTTTTGAAGGGGAAGCCTCATCCGTTCCCGGCTTTACCTGCGGCAGTCCGGCGCCTTTTGGCGGACGTTTTTTCCTCCGCCTGCGGGCGGCGTTATTCCCATCGGCATTCTGCGGTGTACCGCCTTTAGGGCCGGCCACAGGCGGTTTATTGGACGAAGACGGAAGGTTTTCCGGTTTCGGCACAGGCTTTTTCCCCGGCTGTTCCCCATTCTTCGTACCGCCGATGCTGCTGTTCAGCTGTGTCAGGATTTTTTCCAGCTCCTGATCTTTTTCACTGCTCATCCTCTTTTCGCTCCTCCCTGCTGTTTTACCGCACCTGTCCGTTTCCGTAAATCAGGTATTTGCTGCTGGTCAGCTCCTTTAATCCCATGGGGCCCCGCGCGTGCAGCTTTTGGGTTGAAATACCGATTTCCGCCCCGAATCCAAACTCTTCCCCATCCGTAAATCGGGTAGAGGCATTGACATAGACCGCCGCAGAATCCACCTCCTGCGTAAAGCGGGCCGCCGCATCCAGGCTGCGGGTGATAATTGCTTCAGAATGCCCGGTAGAATAACGCGCAATGTGGCTGATCGCTTCGTCCAGATCCTCTACCACCTTCACTGAAAGAACATAGCCCAGGAATTCTGCGGCGTAATCGTCCTCTGTGGCTGGCGTAACGCTTTCCCCCAGGATTGCCCGTGTTTTAGGGCAGCCGATCAGGATAACCCCCCGTTGATCCAGTTTTTCCTTACAGAGGGGCAGGAACTCCCTAGCCGCCTTTTTATGTACCAGCAAGCTTTCGCAGGCGTTGCAGACGGTGGGACGGCTGGTTTTCGCATTAAATACAATGTCCGCGCCCATCTCATAATCTGCGTCCTCATCAATGTAGATATGGCAGTTCCCTGTTCCGGTTTCAATAATCGGCACCGTTGCCTTTTGTACAACCGACTGGATCAGGCCTGCTCCGCCCCTCGGGATCAGCACATCCAGGCAGTCGTTCAGGCGCATCATTTCTTCCGCGGTTTCCCGGGAGGTATCCTCCACCAGACTGACCATATCAGGGTTCAGCCCCATTTTCCGGATAGCGTCCTGCATCACGCGGACCAGCACCAGATTGGTGCGGAAAGCCTCTTTCCCGCCCCGCAGCAGAACCGCATTGGAAGCTTTCAGACAAAGCGCCGCCGCGTCCACGGTAACATTCGGACGGGCCTCGTAGATAATCCCGATAATCCCCAGCGGGACCCGGATTTTCCGAAGCGTCAGGCCGTTCGGCATACTCCAGCCGCTGATGACCTCGCCAACAGGGTCCAAAAGCGCCGCTACCTTCCGTACTCCCAACGCCATGGCGACTATCCGCTCCTGCGTCAGCGCCAAACGGTCCAGCATCGGAGCAGTTACGCCATGACAGGCAGCATGGTCAATATCCTGCTGGTTCGCATAGAGGATTTCCTCCTGATTTTCTTCCAACCCGGACGCAATTTTCAACAGCAGCCGATTCTTTACATCCGTAGAGGCCTGCGCAATATCCGTCCGCGCTGCTTTCAGTTTTTCCGCCAGATTATTGAGATATGACATAGTTCCTCCTCTTATAGTCAACGCACTTGAAAGGAAGCATTGGCTTCTTTTCAACACTGCGGCATATCATGCCGCAGTGGGCCGCGAAGCGGCCATGCGGTAGGGCTTCATAGACGGCGCACAGCGCATTTTATGCGCGAACAGGCAAAGCCTGACCCTCCAATCGGGTACCGATTTTCAAGTGTGCCGACTATATTCTGCTTTATTCAACGCAAACAGCGTTCCTGCTTCCTTCCCTTCCAGCAAACAGTAAATCTCCTCCGGCTTCTCGCCGTTCAGGATTGCCATGGGAATCCCGGCCTCCATACAGATTTCGGCCGCGTGCAGCTTGGTTGCCATCCCACCAGTCCCAAAAGCGGACCCAGGGGTTCCCGCCAGTGCCCGGATCTCATCGGTGATTTCAGCCACATGGGAAATCAGCTGCGCATCCGGATTTTTCCGGGGATCCCGGTCGTACAGCCCGTCGATATCCGAAAAGATAATCAGCAGATCCGCCTCCACCAGCCGGGCCACAATGGCAGAAAGGGTATCATTATCACCGAATTCAATTTCTTCGACGCTCACCGTATCGTTTTCATTGACCACCGGAATGACCGACAATTCCAGCAGCCGTTCAAACGTATTGCTGACATTTTCCTTCCGGCGCATATCCTCAATAATATCCCGGGTCAGCAGCACCTGGGCCGCATTGTGATTGTATTCCGAAAAATATTTATCATATATGTACATCAGCTCGCTTTGCCCTAAAGCGGCGCAGGCTTGCTTTGTCGGCATATCAGACGGCTTTTCCCGAAGGGCCAGCTTCCCGGCCCCTACCCCGATCGCCCCGGAAGTCACCAGTACCAGCTCATGGCCGGCATTTTTCAGGTCTGACAGCACTTTTACCAGCCGTTCCACCCGCCGGATGTTCAGCATCCCGGTTGCATGAGTCAGGGTGGAGGTGCCGACTTTGACGACCACCCGTTTTTGCCGTTGTTCCATTTTATCCTCTCCTATGTGTTTCTTTCACCCAGGCCGCCAGCCTGCTCAATGGTATCCCCCGCATAGACGGCCAGCGCGCACTGAATCCGCGGGTAAGACAGCGGGATCGGCGCAATCAGCAGGCAGGTCAGCGCATAGGGCAGCATCAACAGCAAAAGCCGGAACAGCCGCAGCCGTGTCCCAGACGCCAGGCGCCAGGAACGCCGAATCGCCCGGAAGGGGTTCTGCTCCACACCAAATGCAAACAAATAGTCGGCATAAAAGCAGCCCATCCCCAGATAAATGCCAAGAGCCAGCCCCAGGACAGCCAGCATCCCCAAAAGCAGCATCAGCAGCCCGCCGCTGGCTTCCCAGGTACGGCCCGCCAGACGAAGCCCCGCCGCCACCATCACAGCCGGAATCAACGGCACCAGGTAGCAGAGGAATACAGCGCTGTATCGCACCAGGGTAAAACCGATCGTTTTACAGAACTTCCCCCAGGAGGAAAACCCGAAAAAGATCAGCCGCATCGGCCGGAATTCCCCATTCAAAGACAGGTACCAAATTTTCCCGCCCAGCTGGAGCGGAAGGAAAAAGCAGACCGTCAGCAGGATCGTCACCATGGTCCCCAGCAGGGAAGCCGGCCCGATCACTGCTGTACTCTCCCTCCGGAACAGCGTGTCCTCAAAAATAGTGGCCACCTGCCCCGCAATCAGGATCCCGGTATAGCAAAGCAGCATCATAAATGTATAGGAAGCTGCCGCCGTGTGGTTCCCTTTCAGCTTCTGGGAGGAAAGCCTGGCAATTTCCCGAACACGCATTGAATTTCCTCCTATCATGTATAATGATCGCAGCGAAATGGTATAATCAGCCATCAGGGCGGGATGAGCCATGCGAACGGATCGCCCTGGCTATCAATGTATAATAAGCGTTTTACGCTCATTATACCATAGAGCACAGCGAAATGGTATAATCAGCCATCAGGGCGGGAGTGAGCCGTGCGAACGGATCGCCCTGGCTATCAATGTATAATAAGCGTTTTACGCTTATTATACCACAAATTTGCAGAATGTACCCGTATTTTTTTATTTTCCCCGAAAACTCCTGCAAACAGCATCCGGATTCAAGCAAGCTCTTCGTCTTCGAAATCCAGCAATTCCTCCGGCAGGGGATGCTGGTAATCCAGCATCACGCTTTCCTGATCGCAGCCATAAGGGAGCGGGGTAAACACTTCCGCCAGCTGGTTATTCCCCCAAAGCGAAGCGTTCACCAGAACAGTATAGCCCTTTCCGGCGTCCACCTGCCAGCCATGATCCGGCCGTTTCGGAAGCCCGCATTTGGATAAGAACCAGGAAATGACCCCTGCATGGGTAATCACTGCCGCTTCGGTCACCCGGGCTCTCATCATATCCCGGATCACCCTGTCAAAGCCCTGGACCACCCGCTCCCGGAACTGCCCCATTTCCTCCGCGCCTTCCGGAACCACATCCTGTGCATTTTCCAGCCATTCCCGATAGCTGGCGTTGTCCAGCAGTTCCTCCGCCGTCTTATTCTCAAATTCACCGAAATGATATTCCCGCAGTTCTTCTACTGCAATCGGGGTGATTTCCGGATAAAGCAGCCGGGCAGTTTCCAGACAGCGCTTCAGCGGGCTGGAATACACCCGGCCCACGCCGGGATATTCATACTCCTTTTGAAGGGAAAGCAGGGACACGGCGCCTTCTTCACAGAGGTCCAGATCTGTTGTGCCGATATAGCGGCCATCCAGGTTTGCCTGGGTAAGCCCGTGCCTGATCAAATAAAGCTTGTAGGTTCGCATTGGTCCTTTGCCGCCCCCTTCCGGAAGGCGGATCCTTTCTTCTATTCTTTGATGTATGGATTTTCCCTCTTATTTCCAGAAAAAGCGCCCTCTCTTCCCGCGAAACCGGAGCTTTTTCCCTCATACGGCCATTTTTTTAGTAAAAAAACAAAAAACCGATCAAAAACGGCTTTACAAATAGTAACCCATATACTATAATTTACTTTACGTTAATACAATTAGGAGGATGTTCAATGAACGCGGATTTTCCCCGGATACTGACGCTTCTGCGTAAGGAGCGCGGGATCAGCCAGAAGCAAGCAGCCAGCGAACTGAATATTTCTCAGGCGCTGCTGTCACACTATGAAAAGGGAATCCGGGAATGCGGGCTTGACTTTGTCGTCCGTACTGCCGATTTTTACAACGTTTCCTGCGATTACCTTCTTGGGCGTTCCCCCGAACGGACCGGAGCCCAGCTCACTGTGGAGGACATCCCTGAAGCCGACGCGCAGGGAAAAGAGAACACGCTCAAAGGCAGTATCCTGCCGACACTGAATAAAAAGCTGATTTTCAACACACTGAATATTGTCTTTGATATGCTCCAGAACGTCAATGACAAAACCCTGACCTCTGAGATTTCCAGCTTCCTGAATCTGGCCGTATACCGCAGCTTCCGGGTGCTGTATGGGATGAACCCCAAAAATGAACAAACCCTTTTCACCGTTTCCCCCGCTATGGCCCGCGCCAAAGCGCTGGCGGCGATGGCGATTTGCGAGGCCAGCGCGGCAGCGGCTCTCCAGGACTTGAAATCTACGGCCGGAATAGCGGAAAAACTGTATATCTCCACGGAAACGCTCAGCCGGGATTATCCGCTCTTTACCACCTCGCTGCTGAACCTGATCAAAAACTCCGAATCCGTCATTGAAAAATAGCCTTCTTTATTTTAGCAAAGTTTTTCAAAAAAAGAAAGGCCTTTACCGGTTTAATCCCAAGGGATAAACTGAAAATTATATGAACAAATTCTGACTTTGGAGGGATCGTTTTGGAACAGCGCCGCAAAATACTCCTATTGCTGCTTATCCTTTGCTTTTTTTCTGCCCTAGCCATCCTGTTTGGGATCTATGACCTCCCGATTTCCCAATACATCGTCAATACCGCTTCCCCTTTCGGGCTGGGGATGGAGCTGCTGGGGATGCTGGTCGCTCCCTATCTGGTGGCTTCCTCCGGGATGGTGATTTTTTCGTACTGTCAAAAGCAGGCTGAGCTGAAGCACCGGCCGGCCGGGATGCTGCTGGGAGGGCTTCTGACTGCCGGAGGATTGGCCTATTCCGGCTGGATTTACGCGCAGGCTTCTCTCCTCATCTGTATAACAGCGGTGCTGCTCACTGGCATCGCCGCCGGCGCACTGGCTTATTACCTGCTTCCAAAATCCGCGGAGGAGCTTTGGGAATTTTTCCGGATCAGCGTCACTGGGGTTGTCTATATGGTGCTGGTACTGGTGGTTATCAACCTCTTCAAAGTTTTCTGGGGGAGGGTCCGCTTCCGGGAAATGGAGGGGGATTTCAGCCTGTTTTCCCCTTGGTTTCTGCCGCAGGGGATCAATGGGCACCGATCCTTTCCTTCCGGCCACACCTCGAACGCTGCCACGCTCTATATCGTCACGATGTTCGCCCCGTTCTGCCGGAAGAACTGGAAAAGGGTGCTTTGCTACCTGATCCCGATCCTCTGGATTATGGTGATGGCCGTCAGCCGGGTGCTGGTCGGTGCCCACTTCGCCTCGGACGTTTTATTCGGCGCCGGGATTTCGATCGCCTTATTTTATATTGCCCGCCGGTTCGTAAATCGGAAATGGATGCACTGATACATTCGAAAAAAGCAGGGTTTCCCCTGCTTTTTTATTATTCTTCCAACCCGGCCAGCTTCCGGTAAGATTCCGCCAGAGGGGGATACAGCCCCCGATAAACCTCATAAACGGCGTCGTACGCGGCAGAACGCGATTCATCCGGGCAGCACTCCTGGGACGGCTTCACAATAGTACGGCAGGCCTCCTGCACGCTGGAGTATTCCCCTGCGGCCACCAAGGCCAGGATCGCCGCCCCTAAGGATGCCCCTTCGTTGGATTCCGGCATCTGGACAGGGCAATGATATACATCCGCCAGCATCTGCCGCCAAAGCGGGCTCTTTGCCCCGCCTCCGCAGGCCATCATCCGGCTGGAGGTTACTCCCATCTCAGCCAGTACACCGGCACAGTCCCGCAGAGAATAGGATACCCCCTCCAATACGGCGCGGATCAGATGCTTTTTCTCATGGATCGCGGATAATCCGAAGAAAACCCCACGCGCATTCGGATCCAGGTGAGGGGTACGCTCCCCCATCAGATAGGGCAGATAGAGCAGCTTTCCTGCGCCAATCGGGACATCTGCCGCCATCCGGTCCAGAAGGGCATAGCTGTCGATCCCTTCCTGCTCAGCTTGGGCGGTTTCCTCAGTACAGAGGGTATCCCTCAGCCATTTCATGGACAGCCCAGCCGCCTGGGTTACGCCCATTACGTGCCATTCGCCCGGGACCGCACAGCAGAAGGTATGTACCCGGCCCTGGGGATCCAGCTTCATCTGGGAGGTGTGGGCAAACAGCACCCCGCTGGTACCAATCGTCGTGAAGGCACGGCCATCCTCGACCACACCGGTCCCGACAGCTGCCGCCGCATTGTCCCCAGCCCCGCCGGCCACCAGCGTCCCTTCCGCCAGCCCGGTTTGTGCAGCCGCTTCCGAGGTCACCCGGCCAGTGATCTCGGCTGATTCGTAGACCTTCCCCAGCATCCCTTCAGTCAGGGAAAGCCCCTCCAGGATCTCCGGCGACCAGCACCGTCCGGCAATATCCAGCAGCTGCATCCCGGAGGCATCGGAAACCTCTGTCGCAAATTCCCCGGTCAGCCGGTAACGGATGTAATCCTTCGGCAGCAGGATCTTCCGGACCTTTGCCCAGATTTCAGGCTCATGCTTCTGCACCCACAAAATTTTTGCGGCAGTGAAACTGGCAATCGCCGGATTCGCTGTAATGGCAATCAGCTTTTCACGGGTGAACCGCCGGGTCAGTTCCTCGGCCTCCGCGCCGGTACGGGAGTCACACCACAAAATGGCAGGGCGCAGCACCTCGCCCTCCTCATCCAGCAGCACCAGACCGTGCATCTGTCCAGAAAGCCCCAGCCCGGCAACCTCCTGCGCGGAAACCCCGCTCTCCCCCAGGATCGCCCGCAGGGAAGCGGTGACGGCCTCCCACCAATCGGCAGGATCCTGCTCGGCATACCCATTCTGCGGCTGGGAAAGCGGATATTCCGCGGTATGGCTCGCGATCAACCGGCCATCCCTTGAATAAAGCGCGGACTTGGTTCCCGAAGTGCCTATGTCAATTCCTATTGCATAATTCATTCCAAAAATTCCCCTTCCTGTCGATGGAAAGCGGCCTGTAGGATACAGGCCGCTTTTGGCTTTACACGAACTCTCAATATAGTCGGCACACTTGAAAATCGGTGCCCGATTTTCAAGTCAGGCTTTGCCTGGCATAAAATGCGCTGTGCGCCGTCTATGAAGCCCTGCCGCATGGCCGCTTCGCGGCCCACTGCGGCATGATGCCGCAGTGTTGAAAAGAAGCATTGGCTTCTTTTCAAGTGCGTTGACTATAAAAGAATCGCATTCTCTCATTGGGCTGCATTCTTCGGCCCGGCGGCGAAACCGCAGAGAACGCTGTCAATACTTTTCCTTATTTCCCGAACAGAATATCGTTCACCAGTGCTTCCAGCATTTCCTGCCGTCCGCTGCGGTTGGAACGGACTTCGCCCAGCCCGAGCGCATAGGCCTCCAGCGACTCGAAGGTTGCCTTGCCGGAAACGATCTCCGCACCGATCCCGCTTTCATAGCTGGAATAGCGTTCCCGGACAAAAGCATCCAAACGGCCGTCCTCGATCAGCTGAGCCGCTTTTTTCAAGCCGAGCGCAAACGCGTCCATCCCCGCAATATAGGAATAGGCAATATCGTCAAATCCGAAGGAAGCCCGGCGCGCTTTTGCGTCAAAGTTCAGGCCGCCGTTGACAAAGCCGCCTGCCTTCAGGACCTCATACATACAGAAGGTGGTGTCGTACAGGTTGGTCGGGAACTGGTCGGTATCCCAGCCCAGCAGCATATCGCCCTGGTTCGCGTCAATCGAGCCGAATACGCCGTTATCCCGCGCTACCCGCAGTTCATGCTGGAAGGTATGGCCAGCCAGGGTGGCATGGTTTGCCTCGATATTCAGCTTGAAGTCCTGATCCAGACCGTATTTCCGCAGGAAAGCCAGCACCGTAGAAGCATCGAAATCATACTGGTGCTTGGTGGGTTCTTTCGGCTTAGGCTCGATATAGAAATCACCGGTATAGCCGATCGAACGGCCATACTCGACCGCCATCCGCATCAGGCGTGCCATGTTGTCCAATTCCAGGCTGGTGTTGGTGTTCAGCAGGGTTTCATAGCCCTCGCGGCCGCCCCAGAACACATAGCCCGTACCACCCAGCCGTTTGGTGACCTCAATCGCCTTTTTGATCTGGGCTGCTGCATAAGCGAACGCGTCCGCATTGCAGCTGGTACCGGCGCCATGCATATAACGGGGGTTGTTGAAGCAGTTCGCCGTGCCCCAAAGCAGCTTGATCCCGGTCTGTTTCATCTGTGCTTCAATCAGCCCGACAATTTCATCCAGGTTACGGTTGCTTTCCGCCAGGTCTTTCCCTTCCGGCGCGATGTCGCGGTCATGGAAGCAGAAATACTCAATCCCCAGCTTCTGCATCAGTTCAAAGGCTGCGGCAACCTTATTTTTATACACTTCCATAGGGGAATCCCCGCCAAAGCTTTTGTCCATCGTACCGGAGCCGAAAATATCCGTGCCCTCTGCGTCAATGGTGTGCCAGTAGGAAAGCGCGAACTTCAAATGCTCGCTCATCTTTTTCCCCAGGATTACTTCATCTTTGTTGTAGTGATGGAAGGAAAGCGGGTTTTTGGAGCCGGGGCCCTCATAACGGATGGCTGGGATTTCAGGAAAAAATTCTTTCATGCAGGATACATCCTTTCTGATTTTTCAATTTGTATATTTAAACTAATTGATTACTCTATGTTGTATCGAAGCTTCACTTCATTCTGGGTTAGCCTTTGCTTGGATTTCGGAAGCGTCTTTTGCGTTAAGAACCGGAACAGTGTCATCACCGACTCATAGCCCTGTTTTACCGGCTGCTGGCATACAGTGGCATTGATAAGCTTCCAGCGGAGGAAATTCTTCACATCATCGGTGTCATCCACTGTAATAATTTTCAGTTTCCCCGCCAGGCCGGATTCCTCTACCGCCCGCAAGCCTCCTGCCACACCGCCTGCGCAAAAATACAACGCGTCCGGCGGGTCCTCCCGGAGCAGCTCCCCGACTTGCTGATACGCCGAACGGTTATCATCCTCCGTTTCGATAATCGAAACCAGCCGGATCCGCGGATAATCCTGCTCCAGCACGGTGCGGAACCCTTCGATCCGCTGATTATGCCCCAGCATCCGGAAGGAGCCGGTCACAATGCTCACCCGCAGCTCGGATTGGGTCATCTGGCCAAGCAGTTCTGCGGCCGTCCGCCCGCTTTGCAAGTAATCACAGCCCACGAAGCAAAGCTTATCCAGCCCTGGGACATCCGTATTCAGAGCCACGATCCGGATCCCTGCGGCAGCCAATTCATTCAGGCGATCAATCACACGGGGGTCATTGATCGGGGTAATCACCAATCCCTCCGGCTTTTGTGCGGCAATCCGGTCGATCTCTGCCAGCTGTTCCTCCGGATTGTACCCGGTCAGCTCGGATTGGATCAAACTGACACCGAAGCTGCGAATCTCCCTTTCTGCCCGAGCGATCCCCCGCAGCACCTTATCGAAAAACGGGTTCCCCTTTGAATTGGTCAGCACCCCGATCTGTATCTTCCGCTGGGAATGGGCCAGCGCTTTCGCTACGGCATTCGGCTCATAATGGAGCTCCGCCGCGATTTCCCGCACCCGTTTGGCCACTTCAGGATTGATCCCCGACCTGTTATTCAGCGCGCGATCCACTGTCCCACGGGAAACCCCGGCAGCTTCTGCGATTTGTTTAATGGTTACCGCCATCGGCATCCTTCCTTTCGGATACGTGCTCGCGCACAATTTACCTTTATTATAATCCTCCTCATCCGGTTTTGTCAAGAAAATTGTTCCTTTTCCTGCGAGGCGGTTTTATAAAAAGCAAGAATCCCCCCAGCGCGCTCTGCACGCCGAATCGGGAGCCATGCATGATCCAGATGCGGGACTCCGCATCCCGCGTCCCGTCCCCTTTTCTTTGATCGGTCAAAGAAAAGGGGAGAAAAGAAGACAATGCTTCTTTTCAAGTGCGTGGACTATAAAACTTGACCTTTTTTATAAAACAGGCAGGGACTGTTTCAGCCGAAACAGTCCCTGCTCAAAGAGAAAATACTTATTCTGAAGGTTGCTTTTTAAAGATGCTTTTCGATGGATTCAATTGCTTCAGCCAGCTGTTTCCGCGGGCCGGTACGCTCCATCAGCTGGGCCGGATGTTCACCCCGGACAGTCCCGCCATCCACCAGGATTTTGCCAACCTTATCCTCAGAAGGCACGGAGAACATCAGCTCTCCCAACACCTCTTCCAAAATGCCGCGCAGGCCCCGGGCGCCGGTTTTCCGCTCAATCGCCAGCTTGGCAATCTCAGCGTAAGCATCCCGGGTGAATTCCAGCTCTACATCATCCAGCCCGAAAACCGCCTGATACTGCTTCGCAAAGGCGTTTTTCGGCTCGGTCAGGACACGGATCAGCATTTCCTCATCCAGTTCCTCAAACACCGCCAGCACCGGCAGACGGCCAACCAGCTCCGGGATCAGGCCGAACTTGACCAGATCATGCGGGATTACCTTCTGCATGATATTTTTCCGGGCCTTATCCCCTCGGGAAGGGATTTCCCCGCCGAAGCCCAGCGTGCCTTTTTCACCCCGGTCTGCAATCACCTTTTCGATCCCATCGAAGGCGCCGCCGCAGATGAACAGGATATTCTTGGTATTGACCTGGATAAATTCCTGGTTCGGATGTTTCCGCCCGCCCTGAGGCGGCACATTGGAAATAGTCCCCTCAATAATTTTCAGCAGGGACTGCTGTACCCCTTCGCCCGAAACATCCCGGGTAATCGAGGTGTTTTCCGATTTGCGGGCGATCTTATCAATCTCATCGATATAGATGATGCCATGCTCCGCCGCCTCCACATCGAAATCTGCCGCCTGAAGCAGCCGGACCAGCACATTCTCGACATCATCGCCCACATAGCCGGCTTCGGTCAGTGTGGTGGCGTCCGCAATGGCAAAGGGAACATCCAGCACTTTGGCCAGCGTCTGGGCCAGCATGGTCTTGCCGACACCGGTCGGGCCCATCATCAGGATATTGCTTTTTTGCAGCTCCACGCCCAGCTCCTCGCCATGCTGGATCCGCTTATAGTGGTTATACACCGCGACGGCCAGCTTTTTCTTAGCATCGTCCTGCCCGATGACATAATCGTCAAAAATTTTCTTGATCTCGATCGGTTTCAGTACAACCATTTCTTCCGCCTGACCATGCCGGGATTTTCTTCGGGAAGGGGCCGCGGGAAAATCTTCATCGTCATGGATCATCTCATAACAGAGGTTGACGCAATCATCACAGATAAATGCTCCGTTTGAATAAAGCAGACGGTAAACCTCATCCTCCCGCTTGCCGCAGAAGCTGCAGCGGGGTCTTTTCTCGTCATTGTTGGGCATCTTCCGCACCCTGCCTTTCTGCTGTCGGGGATATCCCCCTGTCAGCACTTGTTCTTTGATACTTGCCGATGTCCTTACGGTAGACTTTTTGCCAGTGAAAAAGCCCCCTGGGATTTAAACAGGCCGTTCACTCCCTCACAGCCAGGTTCAGCGATGCTCGATGACCTTATCCACCAGCCCGTATTCCAGCGCTTCCTGCGCGGTCATCCAGTAATCACGTTCGCAGTCGCGCTCTACTTCCTCTGCTGTTTTCCCGGTGTTCTGGGCCAGGATCCGGTTCAAACGGGCTTTTGTCCGCAGGATATGGTCGGCGTTGATCTTAATATCGGTTGCCTGGGAATATCCCCGGCTGCCGGCCGACGGCTGATGAATCATCACTTCGGCATTCGGCAGGACCAGACGCTTGCCTTTGGTACCGGAAGAAAGCAGGAACGCCCCCATCGAAGCAGCAAGCCCAATGCAGATGGTCGAAACATCGCACTTGATATACTGGATCGTGTCATAGATCGCCAGCCCTGCGGAAATAGAACCGCCCGGGCTGTTAATATAGAGGTTGATCTCCTTATCCGGGTCTTTTCCCTCCAGATAAAGCAGCTGCGCTACCACCAGCGATGCCGTTGTATCGTTCACTTCGTCACAAAGCATGATAATCCGATCGTTCAGCAGCCGGGAATAGATATCATAAGAACGCTCGCCATGATTGCTTTGCTCTACTACCATTGGGACTAAACTCATAATCAAACTCTCCTTTTTCCGGGCGGATCCCGTCGAATCCGCTCTAAAACTGCGAATGTTCCGCCCACAGTCAGCAGGCGAAACATTCCATCCATTGTGTATTCGGGTTCTGCTTACTGGATCACTGCGGAGGACTTGACCAGATCGATCGCTTTATTGACCGCCAGATCCATTTTCAGCTCGGATGCCGGGATAACAGATTTTATTTCATCCGTTTTCATCTGGTAATTTTCTGCCAGTTTCGCATATTCTGCCTCCAGTTCCTCCTCGGAAGCAGAGATGTTTTCCAGCTCCACAATTTTTTCCAGTGCCAGGCGGATTTTCACCTGTTTTTTCGCCTGCTCCTCGAAGGTCATCCGGAAGGAATCCATTTCCATACCGGTATACTGGAGATAGAGCTCCAGATTCATCCCTTGGGACTGCAAACGGTAGGAGAAATCACGGATCATATCGTCGATACGCGCCTCGTACATTTCCTGCGGGATCTCAGCTTCCATATTTTCGATCACTTTGTCAATCAGCTTGTTTTCCACATCGTCCGAAGCCGCTTTTTCCGCCTGCTCTTCCATCTTGCTGCGAATATCCGCTTTCAGTTCATCCAGCGTGTCCTTATCCGAAACATCCTTTGCAAACTCATCATCCAGCTCGGGCAGCTCTTTCGACTTGATCTCATGCACCTTGCATTTGAATACTACCGGCTTGCCTTTCAGCTCCTCTGCATGGTAGTTCTCCGGGAAGGTCACATGGACGTCAAACTCATCCCCGATATTGCGGCCTTCCAGCTGTTCCTCAAATCCCGGAATAAACTGGCCGGAGCCCAGCTCCAGCGAGAATTTCTCCGCTTTGCCGCCGTCAAATGCCACACCGTCCAAGTAACCGTCGAAATCAAAGGTCAGGGTATCGCCCTTCTGGGAAGCGCGGCCCTCCGCGTCAACCAGCCGGGCGCCGCGGTCCTGCATTGCTTTCAGGCGGTTGGCAACATCCTCGTCGGTGACTTCCTTTTTCTCTTTGGTTACGGCAATGCCCTTATAATCTTTGACAGAAACTTCCGGTTTTACCACACATTTTGCAACAAAATCAAAACCTTTTTCCAGGCTGACCTCTTTTGCTTCCACTTCCGCCGGCGCTACAACCTCCAAGCCTGCTTCTTCGATGGCTTCCCTCAGGGCTGTCGGGTACAGCTCATTGATGGCATCTTCAAAGAAAAAGCCTTCGCCATACATTTTTTCCACCATCTTGCGGGGCGCTTTCCCTTTACGGAAGCCCGGAACGTTGATTTTGCCGATATTTTTACGGTAGGCTTTTTCCACCGCTTTTTCCAGTGCCTCTGCCTCCACATGGATGCTCAGCTCCCACCGGTTGACATCTACTTTATTTTTTTCAATTAAGCTCATCACAGCTACCTCTGTCCTTTCCCCTTTTCTCAGGCGGAAAAGACGTCCTTTCCTTCTTGATTTTTAGTCCCAATTTCGAAAAATCAGCCATTTGGTAGATATTGTAGCATATTTTTCAAACATTGGCTAGAGCTTTTTTCGATTTTCAGAAGAATATTCGCAAAAATTACGATGAATGAATTTCCAGAACTTCCAATGGACGGAAATGCGTATAATCGCAGGAAACCAGCTGGAAATCGATCCCGGCATAAACCCCGTCGATCGCATAGCGGTGCCCGGCTCCGTGGATATGCCCATAATAGCAGTTTGAAACGCCGTATTCCAGCAGCACATCCAGGATTTCCCGGCACTCATGGATATAATAAACCGGCGGGTAGTGCAAAAAGGCAAGCGGCTTTTTCCCCAGCGCCTTCCCAGCCTCCAGCGAAAGCCGGAGCCGGCCGGCTTCCCGGCTGATGACCTTCTGATCCGCCGGCTCGTCCTGCTCATTCACCCAGCCCCGGGTTCCGCAAATCGCGTATTCCCCAAACACATAAGCGTTGTTGAACAGGAGCTTCAGGCTGGAAAACCCTTTCTCCGCCCAAAAGTTTTCCACCCGGGTCCTGGTGCTGAACCAGTAGTCGTGGTTCCCTTTGAGGATGATCTTGGTACCGGCCAGCTCGCGGTCCAAAAAGGCGAAATCCGCTTCGGCCTCCTCCAGGGACATCCCCCAGGAGATATCCCCGGCCAAAACCACCGTATCCTCCGGGCAGACCACCGCGTTCCAGTTCCGCTCCAGCCGTTCCAGATAATTCTCCCAGCCGCGGAACACATCCATCGGCTTATCACAGCCCAGGGACAAATGGGGATCCCCTATGGTGTAAAGCTTCATCTCCGCCTCCTTTGAAATGTTTTTGACCATCCGAATCCAAACTCAGACCGCATTTTCCAGCATCCACCTGGCCACACCGTCCGCATCGTTCCCGGGAAGGATCCCGGAAGCTGCCGCTTTCAGCTCCGGGACGGCATTTTCCACCGCATACGCCTCATCCGCAATTTCAAAGAGCGGCAGGTCGTTCAGAGCGTCGCCAAAGCAGACCAGCCGGTCCGCCCCCAGCTTTTCCTGGAGCAGGCGGACGGCGTTCGCCTTGGTCGCCCGGCTGGGAAGAAGCTCACACCAATACTCCGGGCGGTAAATCTCCTGATAGTACTGCACACGCAGGCCTTCCCGCCCGGAAAAATACGCCCGGACAGGCTCCAGCTCCTTCGGAGAGCCAATACAGCTGATATAAAATACCTCGCCTTCAAACAGCTCCTCCCGGGAGGAAACCCCCTTCATCCGGGGATCCTCCGGCCGCTGCCCAAAGTAATACCGCATCCCTTCGTTCTCCTCGCCGAGCACCCAGGAAACCTGCTCCTTCCCCTCCCGGAAGGCAAAAACCAGCGGGGACGGACTGCCCTTTTGGTTGAAGAACACCCGCGCATCCGCAGCGTCCTGCGGCTCCAACCGGACGGTATATAACGGTTTTTTCTGCGGGATATCGAAAAGCATCGCCCCGTTGTAGATCACAGCCGGAACCGGCGGAGCCAGCCCATCCAGCACCGGATCCGCTGAACAAAAGGACCTCGCCGTCGCATAAGTCCAGAGTACCCCGTGTTCCCCCAGAGCTTCCATCGCCTGGCGGGTAAAGCCGGACAGGCGGCTGCCAGTATTCAGCAGCGTACCATCCAGATCCGTGACATAAAGCGTTTTCATCCTGTTTTCCCGTCCTACAGCCCCAGCATACGCCCGACTTCCTCTTTCATTTCTTCCCGGCTGATCAGCCGGTTAAACCGTACCGGCTTATCCTGGATCTCCAGCAGGGAAGCCGGGATCTCCAGCTCGGAAATCCGGTGGAGCAGCGCCATCTGCTCGGCTTCATCCTCGGTTCCCGGCTCGCCCAGCGAGGAGAGGACGCTCCCGGTGAATTTGTAGGGATTCGCCGTCGAAACCACCAGGGTTAGGGTCTGATCCCCGGTTTCTTCCCGGTAATTCTCGTAGACCCCCAACGCAACCGCTGTATGCGTATCACTGAGATAGGAATACTCGCTGAAAATGCGCTGGATAACGGAAAGGGTTTCCGCCTCGCCGCAGGAACCTCCCCAGAATTCCGACATCAGCTTTTCCCGGACAGCCAGCGGGATTTCAAACCGGCCGGTTTCCTTCAGGTCGCGGTACCAAGATGTAACCTGGAGATCCTCCTCCCCGCACAAATCATAAAGCAGACGCTCCAGATTGGAGGAAACCAGAATGTCCATCGAGGGGGAGTTCGTCGCATAAAAGTCGCGGTTGCAGTCGTATATTCCGGTACGGATAAAATCGGTCAGGATCCGGTTTTTATTGGAGGCGCAGATCAGCTTCCCGAACGGAACGCCCATCTTTTTCGCATAATAGGCCGCGAGGATATTCCCAAAGTTCCCGGTCGGGACGCAAACATTGACCGGATCCCCCAGCTTGATTTTCCCATCCGCCAGCAGGTCGCAGTAGGCCGATACATAATAGACGATCTGGGGCACCAGACGCCCCCAGTTGATCGAATTGGCCGAGGAGAACTGCAGTCCCTTTTCCGCCATCCGCTCCCGGAGAACCGGGTCCGTGAAGATGGATTTGACGGCAGTCTGTGCGTCGTCGAAATTCCCCTCCACCGCGCAGACTGAAACGTTCTCCCCTTCCTGGGTGACCATCTGCCGTTTCTGGGTCGGGCTGACGCCGTCCGCCGGATAGAATACCATCATCCGGGTACCGGGCACATCCCGGAAGCCCTCCAGCGCCGCCTTGCCGGTATCCCCGGAGGTTGCGACCAGGATGACCCGCTCGCTGTCGCTCCGGATAATCCGCGCCGATGTTGTCAGCAGGTGGGGCAATAGCTGAAGCGCCATATCCTTAAACGCACAGGTAGGCCCATGCCAAAGCTCCAGCACAGCCGGACCGTTTTCCCCTAACTGAACCAGCCGGGTGATCTCTTCGTCCCCGAATTTTTCCTCCGTATAAGCCAGGTTTACGCAATGGCAAAGCTGCTCATCCGAAAAATCCGTCAGAAAAAGGGAAAGCACTTCGATCGCGCGTTCATTATAGGATTTCCCTGCCAGACATTCCAGATCCTCCAGCTCCAGCCGGGGCAGGCTTTCCGGGACAAACAGCCCGCCCTCTGCGGAGATCCCCTGTGTAATCGCCTGGGCAGCGCTGACCCGCAGGCCGCTGTTTCTTGTGCTTTTATATTCCATCACGTTTCCTCCATTCTGGTCGTGTTCCATCGTCCAAACCGGTTCCATTCCTTCCGGATGAGAAGGCGAAAAATAAGGCCGGTATTTTATGGGCCTGCGGAAATCCGCGCCGCGGTAAAAAGATTTTACTCTTTTCAGCAAGAAATCGTATTATACCCGCAGGTTTTTCTCCAAAAACCGCCGGGCATTTTCAAAGAACAGCTTTTCCGCCAATCCCTCGCCATACCATTCTACCACATATTCCCGCAATACCGCAAGCTTTTCTACACTGCAAAGGAAAGCCGGCATATCCGCCCCGTCATAATCTGAGCCCAACGCCAGGATATCCTCGCCGCCCAGCTCCAGCATCCGCTCCAGATGCCGCCGCAAAGCTTCGGGCTCATAATCGGATCCCCCGTTGACAAAAGCCGGATAATAGTTGATCCCGCAAAGCCCCTCCCGCCGGACCAGCTCCCGGAACTGTTCCTCCGTCAGGTTGCGGGGATGATCCCAGACACTGCGCAGGTTGGAATGCGTGGCCAGAACCGGGCCTTCCGTCAGCGAGAATACATCCGCCATCCCCAGGTCGTTCAGATGAGAAATATCCGGAAGGATATTCCATTTTTCCAGCTCCGCCAGGCATTCCCGGCCAAAGGAAGTCAGGCCCGCGTTTTCGCCGCCCACGCCATGCGCCAGCTCATTATCCCCATTCCAAACCAGAGTAAAAAAGGACACACCCAGCTTCTTGAACTCCTCAACCCGTCCCGCTTTCCCGGCCAGAGCCGTACCGCCCTCCACCGAAAGCAGGGCCGTACACTTCCCGGACACAGGCTCGATCCCGCTGTGATAAAGCTCCAGTGTATCCGGATACCTTTCCAGCGCTTCCAGCAGCCTGCCCCGCTGGCGCAGGAAGGTCTGATAAGCCTCCTCCCCGCGCAGGCTGCTGGGCAGAAAACAGGCGAAAGTCTGCACCCAGCTTCCCAGACGGATCCCCCGTTCCAGATCCAGCTGGCCCTCGTTGCGGAATAAATCCCGCCCGTCCTGCTCCGCACAGGCCAGGGTATCACAGTGCAGATCGATCACACGCATCGGCAACCCCTCCTTCAAAAGCGGCCGGCCAGTATTCCAGCCGGCAGACGGCAGGATTTTTCCCGCCGCTCAGCGTCACTTCACAAACGTCAAACCGGGCCGTATAGCCGGACGGAACCTGCTGAAGGTAAAGCGCGGCTGCCTGCACCAGCTTTTTCTGTTTGGACAGGCCTACTGCCTCACGGCCGGATACCCGGGCGCCCTCCTTCCGGGCTTTGACCTCCACAAAGGCGAGCAGGCCGTCCTTTTCCGCCACCACATCCAGCTCCCCATACGGGCAGGTCCAATTGCGGGAACGGATCCTCCAGCCCTCCTGCATCAAATGCGCGCAGGCCGCTTCCTCCCCGATCCGGCCCCGTTTGGCCGCCGGGGATTCCTCCCCCTGGGTATACTTCTTCAAAAAAGAAGGCCGGTGGATCGGGGAAGGCCCATACTGATCCAGCATCTGGTAGTGCAGGGCAGTGCCGTATCCTTTATGTTTATCAAACTGGTATTGAGGATACAGCCCCGCCATCTGCTCCATGTGGCGGTCCCGCTCCACCTTAGCCAGGATCGAAGCCGCCGCGATACAGGCCGAAGTCCCATCCCCTTTGACAATACACCGGCTGTGTACCGGCAGGGAAGGGTTCCGGTTCCCGTCCACCAGCACCAGCTTAGGCATCCGGGGAAGCCCCTCCACCGCCCGTTCCATCGCCAGGAAAGCGGCGTTCAGGATGTTCAGCTCCTCGATTTCCGCCACACTGGCCGAAGCAACCGAATAAGCCAGCGCTTTTTCCCGGATCTCCTTATAAAGCGCATCCCGCTTTTTCGGGGACAGCTTTTTCGAGTCGTCCAGCCCCTCAATCCGGCAATCCGGCGGGAAAATCACCGCAGCAGCATACACATCGCCTGCCAGCGGGCCTCTCCCGGCTTCGTCCACCCCGCAGAGAAATGCCGGGTCTATCCCCAGGCTTTGATCATATTCAAACAGATTCATGGCTGCTTTCCTCCCGGGGAAGCTCAAAGGTAATCCGCCCCAGCTTTCCGGAACGGTATTCATCCACTACCATAATCGCTGCCCGTTCAGTATTGATCTCCCCGCCGGAAATCAGCATCCCCCGTTTACGGCCGACCGCCTCCAGCAGAGCCAGACCGTCCAGGCCATCCAGCCCGGCAAGCTTATACCGCTCCTCCAGCCGGCCGGGATAATTCCCAGCCAGGTTCTCCAGCAGCCGCATGGCCAGCAGTTCAATATCCAGCACATCATCCTTGACCGCACCGGTAAACGCCAGCTTTTCCCCGACCAGCGGGTCGTCGAATTTCGGCCAGAGCACCCCCGGCATATCCAACAGTTCCACATCTTTCCCCAAGCTGACCCACTGCTTCCCGCGGGTAACGCCGGGGCGGTCCTCTGCCTTGGCGCGGCGGCTCCCCGCCATCCGGTTGATAAAGGAAGATTTCCCCACATTGGGCACCCCTACGACCATAATCCGGATCATCCGTCCAGCCATCCCTTTCTCTTCCCGGCGGGCCAGCAGCCCGGCCAAGGTCTGACGCACCAGCGGAAGAAACCGATCTACCCCTGCCCCGCTTTTGCAGTCGCAGGACAGGGCGGGAATCCCCTCCCGGCGGTAATGCTCCAGCCAGCGCCGGGTAGCCTCCGGGTCCGCCTGGTCAGATTTGTTCAGCAGGAGGATCCTGGGCTTCCCGCTGACCCACTGGTCCAGCTCCGGGTTCCGGGAGCTTTGGGGAATCCGGGCGTCTGTCAGCTCCACCACCAAATCCACCTGCTTTAAGCTGTCGGTAATCAGCCTCCGGGTTTTCGCCATATGCCCCGGGAACCATTGAACGGCAACGCTTTCCGACATAAAAATTCTCTCCCTTCCATCCCCCGAACTTAGCGTGTTCTTTGTTGTTTAAGTTTTATGCAGATACACGCTCATTTTTACTTCATTATATGGTGTTCGTATCGCTAAGTGAAAACCAATATAACATTCTATTTTACATTGACCAGCCGAATATAATAATCCACAAGCCCATATATCCAATCTTGAAGTACCGAAAATCGAAATCCAATCGATTCTGCCTTTTCCGTATTGATACTATATTCCGGTTCTCCATTGTATGGGGCATTTTCTCCTGTTTTTTCCAAAACCGCCTTTGTTCCTGTCATCTTTTCAACATACTCAATGATTTCTCTTATGGAAATAGTTCCTTTTGAGCTTCCATTGATCGCCCCTTTCATATCTTTATCCATTAAAAAGGCCATAAACTTCCCGGCTTCATCCGAACGGATATATCCCATCTGATAATCCAGATTATCAATATTCATTGGAATGGATTTCATGGTGTGTTCTACATAAAACAACAATCTTCTTGTATAATCATCTTTCCCAATTGCAAACGGATATCTTACCGCAATCCAATTTCTATCAGCATATTCCTGCCATAAAGCACACTCAGCCTGCCGCTTTATTTCCTCATACGGAAAAGCTGTTCGATCGCACCAGATCAATTCTTTAGAAGCGCCGTCAAAATCAGATTCAACCGTGTTCATGTGCTTCGGTTCATAAACCGATGTGCTTGATGTATGGATATATTTGTCACACTCAACAGCTTCCATTGCATATTTGATGTCATTCGAGCAATAGGCGATTTTATCAATTGCAACATCATAATGTCTGCCGCTCAGCGCATTTTTCATGCTTGTTCCGTTTGTTCGGTCAATAATAATCCGCCGTACTCGGTTTCCATATTCATCAGCCGCTTTTCCTCTTGTAGCAATTGTGACATCATGACCTTCAGCCAAAAGCTCATTTACCATATGGATACCAAAAAACCTGGTGCCTCCTATTACTAAAACCTTCATGATTTCTGCCTCCATAAAAGCGTATGCTTTACTGTCGACTATCTTCTCCCCATTCTATCACATCTTCTTCCCCTCCTCAATAGGTATAATCCTCCGCATCCACCTTCCCCCAGCGGGAAAGCGGCCATACCCGGAAGACCACCTTGCCGAAAATATTCCGCTCGTCGATCATGCCGTTATCCGGGTCGCGGGAGTCGGAGGAGTGGTTCCGGTTATCCCCCAGCACAAAGACGCAGCCCTCCGGCACCACCGCCGGCAGCCGGATGCTCGGGACCTCCTGCATGGCTTCTTTGGTAAAGGGCTCTTCCACAGGTTCCCCGTTGACAATCAGCCGGTTATGGTCATAATCAATATCCACCGTATCCCCGGCCAGCGCGACCACCCGTTTCACCAGCACGCTCTTGCCTTTCCGCCGGATAACCACGATGTCGTTATGCTTGAACCCGCCATAGGGCGTAAGGGTGATGACCCGCTCCTGGTCATAGAGGGTCGGTTCCATGGAGATGCCGTCAATCCGCATCATCCGCGCTACAAAAGTGATAATCAGCGCAACGGCGATCACGCTGATGAGGATGGTTTCCAGCCAGCTGAAAATCTCTTTCCGCAGATTTAATTTTTCATTGGCTCCCTCTTCCGTCCGCAGTTCTTTATTCATATCGGTCCACCTGTCTTTCTTTCCCTGATCTGTACTCGTATCGTTTTATTAGGCCGCAGAATGCGGTCCGGCGACACAGCCGCCAAGAATGTTGTCAATACTTTTCTTGGTGCGCCGCGATAAAAAGATTAAAATCTTTTTATCGCGAAATAGTATTATACCGTTTGTTTTTCCTTGTAAAACAAAAAGGGACGTTTTACCGTCCCTTTCCATTCCTCATAACGCACCGTCCGGCGCGTGAAGTATCTTACTTGATTTTGGATTTGACCTTTGCCGCTTTGCCGACGCGGTCTCTCAGGTAGTAGAGCTTTGCACGGCGAACATGTCCGCTTCTGACCACTTCTACATGATCCACATTCGGGGAATGCACCGGGAACACGCGCTCAATGCCGCATCCGTGTGCGATCCGGCGGACGGTGAAGGTTTCCTGTACGCCGCCATGTTTCTGTGCGATGACGGTGCCTTCAAACATCTGGATTCTTTCTTTGTCGCCCTCTTTGATTTTGCAGTAAACCTTGACGGTATCACCAATATGAACCACCGGTTTATTTTCTTTCATGCTGCCCTGTTCGATCAGTTTCAATGCGTCCATAGTCTTTTCCTCCTACAATATCAGGCATTCGTGCGGCTTTCCCGCAGAGGACTGCCCGCCTTAATTTTGAATAACAGATTCTCATCAAGCCCCGCAGTAAGAATGCGGAACGCAGGAAATACCCCGCAGCAGGCCTTAAAAACAGCCTGCAAGCCCTCCAAACACCGGATAGGCTGATGAATGCCTGTATATCATAGCACAATCCGGGCCGGTTTGCAAGCTTTTTTTCGGATTTTAAGGAATTTTTGCAGATATCCCAGGCGCCTGCCCGGACAGCTTCCTCCATTTCCCGGTATAGTCGGCACACCCTCAAATCGGTGCCCGCTTTGAGGGTCAGGCTTTGCCTGTCCGCACATAAAATGCGCTGTGCGCCGTCTATGAAGCACTACCGCATGGCCGCTTCGCGGCCCACTGCGGCATGATATGCCGCAGTGTTGAAAAGAAGCCAATGCTTCTTTTCAAACGCGTTGACTATAAAAAATCCAGCGGAAACTACACAAAATCCCATTTACAAGGCAGCGCTTCCGGGTTATAATGGAAGCAAGAAAGGCGGTGCTTTAACAATGAACGGAATCCGTTACGGTATGCCCACTCTGATTGAATACAACACCTTAGAAGAATGCGCCCAGCTTTGTCAAAAGCTTGGCCTGTCTTTTATTGAAATCAATATGAATTTCCCCCAGTACCAGATCGACCGGCTGGACCCGGCTGAGCTGCGCGCAATTATGGAGGAATACAATCTTTTTTTCACCCTGCACCTGGACGAAAACCTGAATGTCTGCGATTTTAACGAACGCATTGCCGCCGCGCACCGGGAGAACATTCTCGACTGCATCCGGCTGGCCCGGGAACTGGAAATCCCGGTGCTGAATATGCAGATCTCCAACGGGGTGTATTATGCCCTGCCCGACCGCAAAATATTCCTGTTTGAACAGTATAAAGCCAGTTTCCTGCACCAGCTGCTCCTGTTCCGCGACGTCTGCGAGGAAGCTATAGGCGACAGCGATGTTACGCTTTGCGTGGAAAACACACAGGGCTTTTCCCCGATCATCCAATCTGGTATTGACCTGCTCCTGGAGGACAGCGGCTTTGGCCTGACGCTGGACACCGGCAGCCATCATATCGGCCACGCCGGGGATCAGCAATTCTTTAACCGCCATGTCAACCAGCTCCGCCATATCCATCTGCATGACGCAGCGGAAGGGAAAATGTTTCTCCCGCTGGGCGAAGGGGAGATCCCGGTGCAAAAGCTCCTCTCCCTGGCAAAGGACTATCATTTAAATTGTGTCCTGGAAAACAAAACTGTTGAAACGCTGGAAAAATCCGTCCAGTTCCTGCGCCGCTCCAAGTCCCCGGCCGCTTTATAAATAGAAAGGAAACCGCCATGATGCCTGCTGTGATCTGCATCCTCTCCGTCATCCTGCTGCTGGCCCTTTGGATTTTGCTGCACCATCTCCTCCTCCGCAGGGAGGAAACCCGGCTCCGCCCCTGCGGGAAGCTGGCCTCTATCGGGGAATACCAGCTCCATACCGCTGCTGCTGGCGATCCGGCGGGGACGCCGGCCCTGGTGCTGCTCTCCGGGGCAGGAACGCCGGCGCCGGCCTATGATTTCGCCCCGCTGATCCGCCGCCTGGAGTCCGATTTCCCCGTGTTCGCGCCGGAGCGGGCAGGCTATGGCTACTCAGACTGGGCATACCGTTCCCGTGCGCTGGAGGAGGTGCTGGAACAGACCCGGCAGACCCTTTTCCAAGCGGGGGCCAAGCCTCCCTTCGTGCTGATCCCGCATTCCATGTCCGGGCTGGAGGCGCTCCACTGGGCGCAGCGGTATCCGGACGAGGTTCTGGCCATCATCGGGCTGGATATGGCCTGGCCGCAGGCCTATGATAAGGTCCCGGTTCCTTCGGCCGGGACGCTCGCGCTGGCCGAAGTCCTGCGGAAGCTGGGGGTCCAGCGGCTGCTGCCCCGGCAGAAGATCGAAGGGCTTTCCCCCGAAGAGGCCAAGCAGGCCCGGATGCTGTATATCCGGAACTTCTTCTCCCTGCCTCAGCAGCAGGAAGCCCTCAGCGTCATTGAAAATGCCGTGACCGTCCAATCCGGCGGGATCCCCGCCCTCCCTTTCCTGCTTTTTGCCGGGAACGGCAAAGGGGTCGGGGACTTCTGGCTCCCCTGCCAGCGGGAAATGGCGGAAAAATCCGGCGGCCGTTTAATCGAACTGGACTGCGGACATTATCTGCATCATTTTGAAGCCGACCGGATTGCAGAAGAAATCCGCGGCTTCCTGAAGGAAATGGAGGGAACACCATGAATACACTGACCGTACGCCTGAATGAAACCGTCCCGGACGAGCTGCTGAAAATCGCGGTCATCGCTGCACGGTTCCAGAGTCAATGAGTATTCAGCCGGCATCGGGAGCGTACAACCCTCGAGTTTCCCGGAGGGCACCGGGAGGAGGGGGAGTCCATTGAGGAGGTCGCCCGCCGGGAACTGTTCGAAGAAACCGGCGCGCTGGAATTCCGGCTGAGCCCGCTCTGCGCCTTTTCAGTGGAAGGGAGAACCCGGCTGCAGCCCGATGGCGGAAAATCCTGGGGGATGCTCTTCCTGGCGGAAATCCAGCGTTTTGGGCCCCTTCCGGAATCCGAAATGGCTGAAATCCAATTCCTCCGCGAGCCTCCCTCGCTGGAGCAATATACCTACCCGTTCCTCCAGCCCAAGCTGCTGGACTATGCCGATCAAACCCTGAAACAGAAAGGAAGCGACCTATGAAACCAAACATCCTTTTCCTGATGACCGACCAGATGCGGGGCGACTGCCTGGGAATTGCCGGGCATCCGGATGTGAAAACCCCATATCTGGATACGCTGGCTGCCCGCGGCCATTATTTCCCCAATGCTTATACCGCTTGCCCCTCCTGTATTGCGGCCCGCTCGGTGCTCTGGACCGGGAAATCCCCCGCCCACACAGGCCGCGTCGGGTACAAAGACGGCGTTTCCTGGGATTATGACAACACCCTGGCTGAAATTTTGGGGAAAGCGGGCTACACCACCCAATGCGTCGGGAAGATGCATGTTCATCCTCTCCGGAACCGGCTGGGATTTGAGAATGTGCTCCTGCACGACGGCTATCTGGGCTATTACCGCCGGAGCCAAACCCCCTACTATGAGCATCAGGCAGTCGCAGACGATTACTTCTACTGGCTCAAAACCGAGCTGGGCTCAGCTGCCGACATCACAGATACCGGTCTGGAGTGCAACAGCTGGGTAGCGCGCCCCTGGCCCTATGAGGAAAAATACCACCCCACCAACTGGGTCACCTCCAACGCCATTGATTTCCTCCGGAAGCGGGACCGCTCCAAGCCCTTCTTCCTGACAGCCTCCTATGTGCGGCCGCATCCCCCCTTCGACGCGCCGGCCTGCTATTTCGACCTCTACCGCGACCGGGCGCTGACCCCTCCGCCAGTAGGAGAATGGGCGGCTCCCTATGCCTCCGATTACGCCGGGCGCAGCTATGACGGCGCAGACGGCATCGCAGACCCAGAATTATTACGGCAAGCCCAGATTGGCTATTATGCCTGCATTACCCACCTGGACCATCAGATCGGGCGGCTGCTCCAAGCGCTGGGGCAGGACGGGCAAATGGAAAATACCATTATCCTGTTTGCCTCGGATCATGGGGAACTGCTGGGCGACCACCATACCTTCCGTAAAACCAGGCCCTATCAGGGGAGTATCCGGATCCCGCTGATCTTCTCCGCCCCGGAATCCCTCCTGCCCAAGCGGGGGATCCGGCATACTGCGGTCGCCGGGCTGGAGGATATCCTTCCCACCCTGGCGGAATGGGCCGGGGCTCCCCTGCCCTCCGACCTGGATGGGCATTCCCTCCTCCCTCTGCTGAAAGGGAGTGGATCCCCCGTCCGCCCCTACCTGCATGGCGAGCATTCCGGCGGTGACCTGGGGAACCAATTCATTGTCACGGAAACCGACAAATTCTGCTGGTATATGGAATCCGGCGCGGAGGAATATTTTGACTTGGCTTCAGACCCTCAGGAATGCCGGAACCGAATCAGCGACCCGGCTTGCCAGGAACGGATCCTCCAGCTCCGCTCCTGGCTGATCGCCGAGCTGGAGGGCCGGGAAGAAGGATATACCGACGGGACCCGCTTGATCCCGGGCCGTCCCCAGCAAGCCGTTTTGAATCATTGCCCCCCCTCCCAACACAGAAAGAAGGCCGATAACCCATGAAAAAACATTCCTTCTCCACCGCTTCTCCCGCCAGCCTGGGCGTCAGCCCCGCCGGGCTCCAGACCTTTTTAGAAGAAATCGACCGCCGTCATCTGGGGGTACATGGCTTTGTCCTGCTGCGGCGGGGAATCACCATCGCCGAAGGCTGGTGGAAGCCCTACCGCGCGGAGCTCCCGCATCAGCTCTTTTCCCTCAGCAAGAGTTTTACCTCCACCGCCATCGGCTTTGCCGTCCAGGAAGGACTGCTCCGGCTGGACGACCGGGTCGTTTCCTTCTTCCCGGAAAAGCTGCCCTGCCGCCCCTGCGAAAATATGGAAAAAATGCAGATCCGCCATCTGCTCACCATGTCCACCGGGCATTCGGTGGAGCCCGACATTTTCCACCCCGGCAAGCTGGCGGCCGAGTTCCTGCGGAGCTATGTCGATCTTGAGCCGGGCAGCCAGTTCCTCTACAATACCGCCGCGACCTATATGCTTTCCGCCATCCTGCAAAAGCGCACCGGGGAAACCTTGACCCGCTACCTGACCCCACGGCTCTTCCGCCCGCTCGGCATCCCCGTCCCGCAGTGGGATTCCGATCCGGATGGCGTAAATTTGGGCGGCTTCGGGCTGAACCTGGATACCCGGAGCATCGCACGGTTCGGGCAGTTCCTGCTTCAAAAGGGCTGCTGGAACGGCCGCCAGCTGCTGAACCCGGAATGGATTGAGGAAGCCACCAGCTTCCAAGTGGAAAACTTCGGGGAAAAGGACTGGGGCCAAGGCTACGGCTACCAGTTCTGGCGCTGTGTCCCGGAGGGGGTTTACCGCGGGGACGGTGCCTGCGGGCAATACTGCGTAGTCTGCCCCCGGCAGGAAATGGTTCTGGCTGTCAACAGTGGGAGCAATGATATGCAGGCCATCCTCGACCTGTTCTAGGAGTATGTCCTCCCCACCGTGCAGGAGGAACCGTTCCCCTCAGATCCTGCCCAGCAGCGGAAGCTGGAGAAAAAACTGGCGGGACTGCGTCTGCCTACGCCTCGGAATACCTCAGAAGAACAGCCCCAATATGCCGGACGGTATGTCTTCCCTGAAAATCCGGCAGGGCTCCGCGCTGTCGTGCTGGATTTCGGCGGACAGCCGGCTGTCCGGTTCCAGTTCCATCGGAACTGGGTCGAAATCCCCTTCGGCTATGGGGAGTGGATCGAAACCGGCGGGCTGCCCGCCCCAAATGCTCCAAACTTTGAGGATGACTGGATTTTCTTCCGGGACGCGGCCGCTGCCGGAGGCTGGAAAAAAGATGGCCTCCATCTGGATATCGTCCATACCCGCACCCTCTTCACCGACCACTACCATTTCCAGCTTACCGAAGGCGGCCTGAAGCTGACAATCCAGCGGAGCCTGATCGGCAAGAAGGGCGCTTTCGAGCTCTTCGGCTTCCGGGAGGAAGACCATGACTGAATGCAAACTTCATCTGATCCAATCATCGGAAGGGGTTGCCCGGGCTGCCCGCCTGGCAGAAGCGATCTGGCGGGAATACTATACCGACATCCTGGGAAAAGCCCAGGTGGACTATATGCTGGCCCATCTTCAATCGGCAGCGGCCATCCGGCGCCAGATCATTCAGGAAGCTTATTGCTACTTCCTTGTAGAACGGGAAGGGGATCTGATCGGATATGCGGCTGTCCAGGAGCAGGGGGAATCGCTTTTTTTAAGCAAGCTATACCTGCTTCATTCCGCCCGCGGGAAAGGGGCCGCCTCCCAGGTGCTGGCCGAATTAGAGCAGATAGCTCATGAAAAGGGGCTTTCCCGGATTTGGCTGACAGTAAACCGGAACAACCAAAACAGCATTGCCATCTATCAAAAAAAGGGGTTCCGGATCCTCCGGGAGGAAGCCGCCCCAATTGGAGGGGGTTTTGTGATGGACGATTATATCATGGAAAAAGAACTGAATGGGAAGGTTCACGGATCCTGAAAGCTCCCAAGCGCTTATACCATCGATTGACAAGGCGCAATACGGTTTTTCGAGGCTAAAATTGCCGCTGACATCGTTATCCTCGTTGCTGGGCGTCAGCCCAGCTGCCTCGTCCGCCTTGTCAGCAACAATTTTCTCTCCCGAAAAACTCCTTGGGACCTGCCAGCAAGCATAAATTGGGGCTGGCAAGGCCGCAGGATGTAGGCGTGCTGGCGCACGCCAAATCCGAGAACGCAGCCCAGCGCCGATTTAGGACGCTGGAAGGCGTGTTTCCCCTTGTTAATCGATGGTACTAATTCCCGATAAAACGACTGCATCGTTTTATCGGGCCGCAGAATACGGTCCGGCGGCGCAGCCGCCAAGAATATTGTTCAATACTTTTCTTGGTGCGCCGCAGGCACAGCGCCGTATCACGCCGCGATAAAAAGATTAACATCTTTTTATCAAGAAATCGTATTAGAACAAAACGGCCAGGTTGAACACCTGGCCGTTTCTGCATCTGGGAAAAGGGGTCTGCACACCGTACCGTATGCAGACCCTCTTTCATTTTCTCAAAAATTCCATTTATTTATGGTTGCCGGCCGCCAACGGCCGGGATTTTTTTGAAAAGAGAAATTATTCCCCGCGATTCATCGCTGCAAAGCATTCGCTGCAGTAAACCGGACGGTTTTCATTCGGCTTGAACGGGATAACCGCTTCTTTACCGCAGGAAGCGCAAGGAGCTGTATAGAACTCTTTCTGAGCTCTCATATTGTTCTTGCGAGCATTGCGGCAGTCCTTACATCTCTGCGGTTCGTTTTCAAAGCCTTTTTCCGCATAGAATTCCTGTTCGCCAGCGGTGAACACAAATTCAGCGCCACAGTCTTTGCAAACTAAAGTTTTGTCTTGATACATGATAGATTACCTCGCTTGGATAAAAATATTATTTTCGCCCGTTGGCGGAATCTCACCGCCTCCTTATGAACACACAACGCTCTAAGAAACTGCTAACAGGCCCATTCTAAAAACAGCATCCGCTGTTAAGGATACAAACATTTACAATTCGTTTAAAGCGGCTTTCAGCTTTCTGCGGACACGCTGCAGCGCGTTGTCCACCGATTTGGGGGATACCTGAAGCCGGGACGCGGCTTCATAATAGCTGCATCCGCTGAAATACAGACGCAGAACCTCCTGCTCCAACGGGGTCAGTACTTCGCTGAGCAGGCGTTTCAAACCAGCATAGCTTTCCTCCGCGATCATCCGGGCTTCGGGATTAGTATCTTCCGCCCCGCGCAGATTTTCCAAACCGTTTTCCTGCAGGGAAATGGTTTTCCGGTAAAGGTCCGCCTTTTTCGTTGACGCTGCTGCAAACAGATTTTTCAAGCTGTTCGCAATACAGAAGCTGGCATAGGCGCCAAAACTGCTGTTTTTCGCTTCATCATAGGAACGCACAGCCCCGAACAGCCCCATATAGGCCTCCTGCCGCAGATCGTCACGTTCAATCCCCCGGATCTGCACAGCGGCAATCCGGCGGTTGATCAAATGCACATACCGGGCCAGCAGGCAAGCACAGGCTTCCTGGCTCCCCTTCCGGTACAAAGCCAAAAGCTCTTGATCGGATTTTTCTGTCCAACTGATCTGTCCACCCATTCCAACGATTCCACCCAGGTCAACGATTTATTATATTATACCTCCAAACTACAGAAATGTCAACCTATTTATTGACAGTTTGCATAAAATTTTATTATGATAAGAATTTGCATTTTTTCATTTTCACAATTCATTTGTCAATCACGCCCATTTTCGAAAGCATTTGGTTTAGCTGTAAATTCAAAAATGTAATTCGTTTTACATTTGTTTTAATCAATAATAGACAAAAAAAGCCGTTTTTTTGATCTATTTTCCCTTTTTATTTACCGGATTTTTTCCGCCGGACAAAGCGCAAAAAACCGGGGATTTTTGGAAAATCCCCGGTTTCTAACCAAAAATATACAGGAAAATTTCTGCAAAATCACTTTATTTCCAACGGCTGCTCCCCTGACTGCGGCCAGATTTTTCGATAGACCCCCGCCCGTTCCAGCCCGTTTCGGAACAAGGGCAGAAGCACCAACGCCAATGCGATCCCCGCTGCCATATTGATCCCGGAAGTCACCATCTTGGGAACACAGGCCAGGAGGGCTGCCTGGAAGGGCTGCCCCAGCAGCATCTGCTTCAGAATACTTTCCGCAATATAAAACAGCATTGAAAACAGAGAGCCTGCAGAAATCCCCACTGCGTTCCGCCAAAACGATTTCCCCTTTGAGCCGCCTGAAAAGCAGATCATACCGCAGATACATCCCATCAGGAAAAACCGAACCAATGTCACCGGCGCGGAAGTGATGAAGGCCGGATCCATCAGGTCGTAAAACATCGAGCCGATCCCTGCCGCCAGGCCTCCCCGCCAGCCGCCGAACAGCGCGCCGGCCAGCAGGCAGAACGCATTGGCCACCTTGATCATGGTCTGCCCGACCGGGGTTGGGATTGGGATTTTAATAAAATAAGTAACTACAAAGCAGATGGCGGCCATTACACCCACCACAGCCAAATCATAAATCGAAATGCTCAGGCGTTTGGTTTTGGACTTTTGGATGATAGACATTGGAATACCCTCTTTCCTGCCGGGATTACCGGCGGTTACAGGCTTTCATATCCGCTGAGGGAATGCGACAGGGTCAGCCACCCGAGATTTTTTTCCAGCATCACGCCCTGTTTCGGATCTGTACCATAGCTGTAGGTCGTCCGGATGGTGAGCTCCAGAAAACGGGTGGCTTTTTCCATGGCGATCGCCAGGCTGTCCCCGTCTAAAATAGCCCCTACCACAATGCTTGCAAAAATATCGCCGGTCCCGGGATAGTTCTGCGGGACATAACTACAGGCTACCCGCCAGAAACGCCCGCTTTCACGGTCATACCCCACGTTGCTGACGGTCATATCCGCCAGCTCTGCCCCGGTGACAATGACTTGGGACGGCCCCAGATCAGACAGCCGGAGCAGGCAGCTCTTGATTTCCGCCGCCGTCGATGGGCGGGGATTATACTCCTGTCCCAGCAGCAGATACATTTCGGTCTTATTGGGTGTAATCAGATCCGCCTCCCGGACCAGGTCTACCACCGAACGGCACATCTCACGGGTATAGGTCCGATAGGTGCGGCCATTGTCCCCCATAACAGGATCTACCACCGCCAACGCCTCCGGATAGGCCGCAATAAAATCCAGGCAGTGCCGGATCTGCGCCTGTGATCCCAGGAACCCGGTATACACGCTGTCAAACGTCAGTCCTACACTGCGGTAGTGCGCCAGCGCCCGGGGAAGGTAACGGGTCAGGTCCTCCATGACAACCTCGCCGAAACCGCCGGTATGGGTGGACAGGACGGCCGTCGGGACAGCAACGCATTGATGCCCCATCACCGAAAGGATCGGTGCGATAACGGCCAGCGAGCATCGCCCATAACCGGAAAGATCGTGAATCGCCGCTACGCTTTTGGTCGCGCGGCAGGGTGCTGTAATTCCCATAGCAAATTCCTCCCAAACGGAGTAAAAGCCTCTTGCTTTAGAACAAAGACATTATACTCCGCTTTGCTTATTTTTTCAAAAAAGGCGCCGGGCACCCTTTTCTCAACCGATTTGTCATAGTCCCGCAAATCTCCGGAGTTTATTTTATCATATTTTCAGCAGAATGACAGGGGTTTTTCCCGGAAAAAATTTCTAAAAATACGGCTTTGTCGTTCTTACCAAAAACGGCAGAAACACTCTGCCGAAAATATCGGCTTTGTAGATTATGAAAAAGTATTATGCGGGAATACTAATCCCGTGAACCGCCGAAAAAACGCTTCTTTGCCGCAAAGAGGCGGCCTTTTTCACAGGTTCACCAAATCTCCGCAGAAAGGGGAACTCTAAAATGAAACAGCAAGCTGTCAGCTCCATGGTTAAAGGCCTTGCCGCAGGGGCCGTGGTTGGAACCGCCGCGTATATGATGTCCGCAGGCAAGAAAAAAACCAGCAAAACACTCAAAAAGAATGCCGGAAAGGCACTCAAAGCCGTTGGAAGCGTGATTGAAAACGCCTCCTACCTGATGAAATAGGCCCGGAAAAAGGCCTTCCGCTTACAGGACCTTTTTCTTAAAAGGGCTTTGTTCTCAAGGGAAACTTTATTCAGGTATAAAAACGGTCAAGCCAGGCAAAACTAGGCTTGTAATCTAAAAAAGGAGGAACTATTTTATGGATTGTAACTGCCACAAAAACACAAGTATCAAATGTACCGTACAGCAATGCACCCATCACTGCGGCGGGGAGAATTACTGCTCCCTGGACTGCATCACCGTCGGGACGCATGAGATGAACCCCACCATGAAAGACTGCACCGACTGCAAATCCTTTCAGCTGAAAGCCTAGCTTTCCAAAAAAGCCTGTCCAAAAAAGGACAGGCTTTTTTGATGAAAAACAAAAGGATACTCCTCCAAAACCACGGCTATTTCGCAAAATTGTGAAAGCTGTCCGGATATAATTCATAGTCCACTGATGATTGAAGCTCCCCAACCTGATTGACCCATGAATCTGTACGTACGCGCAGTTTTGTAAAGCCAAGCTGCTCATAAACATGCTGGGCCCTCTCATTTTTCAAATTTGTATCAAGAATGATTTTCTTAAACCCTAATTCCTTATACAGAAAATCAATCAACAGGCTCAGTAAAATTTTCCCATTTCCTTTATTTTGCTTCGAAAATTTACAAATTTTGATCCCTATTTCAGCAACGCCATAACCTTTATTGCGATAGTTCATTTCGCCTATAGCAGCTTGATCCATTTCGATCATCAATCTTCTATGTGTATCATCGGCGTCGCTTTTCAAGCTGTCTGATATTTCCTGCACCGTCTGACCCGTCCCGTTGGGAAATCCTGCGTGCTCCATGATTTGGCCATCATTCCACCATATGGCAAGCTGTTCCGCATCATCCTGCACTGCATTTCTAATAGTTAAATTTCCGTGTTTCAAGTACATGGCTTTTCTCCTTTGGACTGGCAAAGCAAAGCAGGAGCAGCGTTTGCTGCTCCTGGAAAAATGGCGCCCTAAGATG
>CANAQK010000014.1 GCA_947363605.1 uncultured Clostridia bacterium
CAAAGCCTGACCCTCAAAGCGGGCACCGATTTGAGGGTGTGCCGACTATAAAGAAAAGCAGCTCCCGAGCTGTCGAAACGCTCCTCCGGCGTCAGACCGGGGCGGAATGAGCCCTGCATTGGGATTGCAGCCGGCGGGGAACCCTTGAGCATTTCAGGATATTGCTTTTTCATGGGGAGGTTTTCAGCCCGGATCATCTAAATCCGGGTTTGTATCCGGCGAGCAGGACTGCGGCCGGGGCTGATAATGGAAGCATCCGCTGGGAGGATGGGACAGGCTGACCGGCGCGCCACAGGCAAGCGTACAGTAGCCTTCTTGTTGGAAAACACAGTCTTCCGCACAGGTAATCAGGTTCAGGGGAAACGCCTCCTTGGTGTTTTCGTTGGTTTTCCGCAGTTCCGGCTTTGCTGATTTTATAGTCAACGCACTTGAAAAGAAGCATTGGCTTCTTTTCAACACTGCGGCATCCTGACGCAGTGGGCAGCGAAGCGGCCATGCGGTAGGGCTTCATAGACGGCGCGCAGCGCATTTTATGCAAGGCAAAGCCTGACTTGATAATCGGGTACCGATTTGAGGGTGTGCCGACTATAGTATGACAGTCTCTGCCGGGAATTATTCGGGCTGCCTCTTTGGAAAAAACGTAATAAACAGCAGAGAATCCGTCAAACTAAAACGTAGAAGAATCATCACAGGGAGGAAACAAGATGCAGAAAAAAGCATATCGGCGTCTGTTTGGGATAACAACGCTGCTGATTGCAGGTTTTTTGGCGCTTCCGTGGGCAATCGGAAGTACAGCCGCACCGGTTACACTGATCCGGCCAAGTATACAAAAATTCAGTGAGGATATTTATGTCAGCGGGACAGTAGAGGAAACGGCGCGGAGTGAACTGACAGTTGATCTGCCGCTGGTACCGAAAAACGTTTTTGTGGAATTGGGGGACCGGGTAGAAACCAACCAGCTGCTGGCGGAGGTTGACCAGAAAGCTACGCAGGAAGCCTTGATGCAGCTGATCGGAGCGGCGGATCTGATCCCTTCCGAATATCGGACCCTGCTGGCAGGGATGAATTTGGACTTGTCCCTTTTATCATCGGTGATCCCGTCGGAGCTGCGTGCCCCGGCAAGCGGGACAGTGACGTCCCTGAGCCTGGTTCCGGGCGGGGCGGCGCTTCCCAGTTCCAGTGTCTGTACGGTGTCCCAGACTGACCAGCTCCGGTTGAAGATGCTGGTCGGTGAAACCGAAGCTGACCAGGTGGAGGAGGGGGATTTGGTGGTGTTCCAGGCGGATGCAACGGGTACGGAAAAATATACGGGAGAGGTGTCGTCGGTTTTTCCGGCAGCCAGCAAAACATTGGTTGGTACCTCCCAGCAGACGGTTGTTGGCACTTATGTGGCGATCCACCGGCAGGATACCCGCCTGAAGCCGGGATATACCGTAACCGGCGTGATCAAAAAGAAGGCAGCGAAGGAAGCCATGGTCCTGCCCTATACTGCCGTCAGCCAGGATGAGGAAAATCAGGAATTTGTTTATGTGTATGAAAACGGCCGTGCAATAAAACGGGTGATTTCCACCGGGATGGAATATTCAGATGGGGTCACCGTGCTGGATGGGCTTTCCAGTGAGGATCTGGTGATCGAATTTGCAGATCAGGTCCCTCGTGAAAACTGCCTGCTGCGGGCTGGATAGGAGGAGTAGCAGATGGACTGGATCAGGAACAGCCTGAAAAGTATGCGGAGAAAGAAGCTCAGGACCTCTTTGACCATTTTGGGGATTGCCATCGGCGTGCTGTCGGTTGTGATTATTTCTATGATCGGGGAAGTCGGGAAGCAAGCTGTCAACCATGAGCTCAACAGCATGGGGATTTCCGGCCTGAGTGTCCGCTCCAACAAAGACGGGGAGAAAAAATTACTGGGGACCGAGGAGCTGGCGCTGGTTCAGGCGGATGCTTCGGTAGAACAGGCCACTCCATTGATTACCCGGGTGGCGAATCTCCGGGTACATGGGGAGGAAAGCTCTGGTATCCTCTGGGGAGTGGATTATAATGCGGCGGAAGTGGTTTCTCTGGAGCTGCTTTATGGAAGGCTCATCCATGCAAGCGATGTAAAAGGGAAGGCACGGGTCTGTTTGGTGGATGAAAGCTTTGCAAAAAAGCACTATTTCCGCAGCAATATCGTCGGAAAAAAAGTCAGTATCCAAAGCGACGGCGTGTATACTGATTTTGAAGTTATAGGCGTGGTCGCCTCTGGGGGAAATCTGCTTCAAGGGCTGATGGGGGATGTGGTGCCCACCTTTTTATATGCACCCTATACCACTCTGGGGCAGCTTTCCCATAGCCCGAATTTTTCCCAGATTATTGCCAGGCTTTCGGAGGATGCGGATGAGGCCGAAGCTTCCCAAAGCATTATACGGACACTCACCCAGAGCCTGGGGCTGGAAGATTCCGTGACCGTGGATAATCTGAATCAGCAAAAGGACCGGCTGAACCGGGTGCTGGATCTGGTCGCTCTGATCCTTTCGGTGATCGGCGGGATTTCGCTGGTCGTGGCGGGGCTGTCGATTATGACGGTGATGCTGGTAACGGTCCATGAACGGACGCGGGAAATCGGGATTAAGAAATCCATTGGGGCTTCCCGGCGGACAATCCTGCTGGAATTTCTGATTGAGGCGCTGCTGCTGTCCCTGTTTGGCAGCTTGGCGGGCGCGTCGGTTGGGCTGTCGCTGGGAGCGCTGGGCTGTTGGCTGCTCCAGATCCCATTGGCGGTGAACTGGCAATCTGTCGGTTTCTGTCTGCTGTTTTCGATGGGGATTGGTGCGGTGTTCGGGGTTTACCCGGCAAGGAAAGCGGCGGCGCTTCGGCCGGTACAGGCCCTGCGCCAGGAGTGAGGGGCGGTTTCACCGCAGTGAACGGGAAGGGCTCCCTCATCTAAAAAAATAACCCCTCCCCATGACTATGGGAGAGGGGTTTGCTGCGGTCAGCGGTTTCCTAATGGGAGATATTCCCGCTGGGCCTGGACATTGCGATAAGAAGGCCGGATAATCTTGCCGGCATTGACCAGCTCTTCGATCCGGTGCGCGCTCCAGCCCGAGATCCGGGCGATCGCGAAAATGGGGGTATACAGCTCCAGCGGGAGGTTCAGCATATTGTAAACAAAACCGCTGTAAAAGTCAATATTAGCGCTGACGCCCTTGTAGATCTTGCGCTCCTCCGAGATGATCTCAGGAGCTAGGCGTTCCACCAAGGAATACAGCTGGAATTCTTCATGCAGGTTTTTTTCCTCCGACAGGTTTTTGACGTACTGCCGGAAAATATTGGCGCGCGGGTCGGACAGGGAGTATACCGCGTGCCCCATCCCATAGATCAGGCCGGCTTTGTCGAAGGCTTCCTTGTGCAGCAAAGCACGCAGATAAGCGCCGACTTCTTCTTCGTCCGTCCAGTCTGAAACCTTCTGCTTCATATCTTCGAACATCTGCACTACCTTGATATTCGCGCCGCCGTGCTTCGGCCCTTTCAGGGAACCGATCGCCGCGGCAATGGTGGAGTAGGTATCCGACCCGGAGGAGGTCACCACATGGGTGGTAAAGGTCGAGTTATTGCCGCCGCCATGCTCTGCATGGAGGACCAGCGCCAGATCCAGGATCCGCGCTTCCAGCTCGGTATAGCTGCTGTCCGGGCGGAGCGTGTACAGGATATTCTGCGAGGTGGACAGCTCGGGCTGCGGGGAATGGATAAACAGGCTGTTCCCGTCGTGGTAATGGCTGTAAGCCTGGTACCCGTAAACGGAAAGCAGCGGGAACAGCGCGATCAGCTGGAGGCATTGCCGCAGAACGTTCGGGATGGAAATATCGCTGGCTTTGGAATCGTAGGAATACAGGGTGAGGACGCTCCGGGCCAGGGTATTCATCATATCCGAGCTGGGCGCCTTCATGATAATATCCCGCACAAAGCTGGTGGGAAGGCTGCGGTACTGGGCCAGCAGTGTACAGAATTCCTCCAGCTCCTCCGCGGAGGGCAGCTTGCCGAACAAGAGCAGGTAGGTGGTTTCTTCAAACCCAAAACGGTGGTCGCGGACAAAGCCGCGCACCAGGTCCTCGATATCATAGCCCCGGTAATACAGCTTCCCTTCGCAGGAAACTTTTTTCCCATCGACCATTTTGCTGGACTGGATATCCGAGATTTCGGTCAAGCCGGTTAAAACCCCGTTGCCGTTTAGGTCGCGGAGGCCGCGGTTTACTTGATGCTGCGCATAAAGCTCGGGCGAAATAAAGCCGTTTTCCTGGCAGAGCTTGGACAGATCATAGATCTGGGGGGAGATTTCCGAAAACGGGTTGGATGAGAGGGTAGGCATAAATCACACGCTCCTTTTCTGTCGGTTCGGGTCTTTTCAAACGTTTTACTTGGGGGGATCGGTGTTGGTTTTTATATCCGGAGGGAGCCTGCTTCATGCTCCCGATGCCCCAAGGGACGCTGCTTTTCTGCCGTATAGAAGGGGGTGGGGTCCCCCTTTGCAGAACGGGCAGGAAAGGTGAATATTTTTTATTATAGCAGAAAGATGTGGACATTTCGTGAATGAATCATATGTTTTCGATTTAAATAGTTGATGTCCTCGGTAAAACAGCCAGCTCTCCGGGATTTTAGATTTTTTTCGGGAAAGAACGCCCCCGCCCTATTTCTTTGGACGCCCAAAGAAATAGGGGAAAGAAATGCGCCAATGGAGTTCCCTTGGATCCCCGATCAGCGTAGGCGACCGGATTGCAGACCGTAGGAGCCTCTGCTTCTAGGGCATCACAGAAGGCAGGCCCGGGAATTGTCACCCGTGCAGGCCAGTCCAGCGAAGCACAAGCTGTAAAATGGACAGCACTTCCCTTAGAATGGAACCATAGGAGGTTTGCATAGGAACATTTCTGCATTTAGGCCGCCTGGGGTAAAAGTGTCCGGGGGGACTGGGGGCGGCCTCCCCCAGCGGTTTTCTTTTCCTCTCTTTTCTTTGAGCGATCAAAGAAAAGGAGGCGCCCGGCGCGGGGTCTTGTCCCCGAAAGGGGCGGCATGAGCCTCGCATCAAAATCGCGGCTCTGCCGCGGCAGGGCGCGGGACGCGGAGTCCCGCATTCAAACTGCGTAAACAAAGAGCCCGGATAAGGATCCTTATCCGGGCTTTGGAAAGTTATTTTCCGGCCAGCAGGGCGCAGACCAGATCCGCATAAGCGGTGGGGTCTTCAATCGGGAAGCCGGCAATCAGCAGCGCCAGCTGATACAGCAGCTCGCTCAATTGGGAAGCGTGCTCTTTGTCAGAAGCAAAGGCTTCTTTTAACAAAGCCAGCACCGGGTGCGAAGCATTCAGCTCCAGGATGTGTTCGGCTTTCATGCCGCCTTCCGGGTTGGCCTGGGCGAAGTATTTTTCCATTTCCAATGAGATAGCGCCGTCGCTGGACAGGAATACCGGGTGGGTTTTCAGCTTCTCCGAGAAACGGACCTCTTTGACCTTGCCGTTCAGGCTGTCCTTGACGAAATCCAGAAGCTCTTTATGCTCCTTGGTTTGTTCCTCGGCGGTTTTGCGTTCTTCCTCGTCGGTGATATCGTCGCTGCTGACGGATTTAATCTCTTTACCGTCCAGTTCGTGCAGGATCTGCATGACAAAATCATCCACTTCGTCAGTAAGATAAAGGATCTCATACCCCTTGGCTTTGATAGTTTCGGTCTGGGGCAGGCGGTCCGCTTTGATGATGGTGTCCGCGCAGGCATAGTAGACGAATTTCTGATCCTCCTTCATCCGGGAAGCATATTCCGCCAGCGAAACCATTTTCTGCTCGGTCGAGGAGTAAAAGAGCAGCAGGTCTTTCAGGTCGTCCTTATGCGCCCCGAACTCGCCGGCTACCCCATATTTGAGCTGGAGTCCGAAATTCTTGAAGAAGGTTTCATAGCTTTCCCGCTCATTTTCCAGCATTTTGAGCAGCTCGCGCTTGATTTTTTTCTCGATATTCCCGGCAATCACCTGAACCTGACGGTTTTGCTGGAGCATCTCGCGGGAAATATTCAGGGAGAGATCCTGGGAGTCCACGACGCCGCGGACAAAGCGGAAATGCTCGGGCAGCAGCTCGGCGCAGCGGTCCATGATGAGCACGCCGCTGGAGTAAAGCTGGAGCCCTTTTTCATAATCCTTGGTATAGTAATCATAGGGGGTGCGGGAGGGGACGAAGAGCAGCGCTTCGTAGGAAACCACGCCTTCGGTGCTGACATGGATGGTTTTAAGCGGATTGTCGTAATCGGAGAATTTTTCTTTATAGAACTGGTTGTAGTCCTCGTCCGAAACCTCGCTTTTCTGCTTATGCCAGATCGGGATCCGGTCATTGAGGGTTTCATTTTCAATATAGGTTTCGAATTCCGGCGCTTTGTCCTCGGAATCCTCCGCTGTTTTTACCGGGCGGCGTTTTTCTACATCCATGTTGATGGGGTAGCGGATGTAGTCCGAGTATTTTTTGACCAGCCGGCGGAGGGTGTACTCCTCCAGGAAGCGGGAGTAGTTTTCCTCTTCTGTGTCAGGTTTAAGCTGCATGATGATTTCTGTCCCGATGGAATCCTTGCTGCATTCCCGGATCTCATAGCCCTCTGCCCCGGAGGAAACCCATTCCCAGGCAGTGTCCGATCCGCAGGCGCGGCTGCGTACCGTGACTGTGTCGCTGACCATGAAGGCAGAGTAAAAGCCGACGCCGAATTGGCCGATGATATCGATTTCTTCCGGCTTGTTTTCCTGGTCCGCCATGGATTTTTTGAATTGCAGGGAGCCGCTTTTGGCGATGACGCCCAGATTTTCCTCCAGCGCCTGGGCGTCCATCCCGACGCCGTTATCCGAGATCGTCAGGGTGCGGGCTTCACGGTCGGGCAGGATGCGGATTTCCAGCTCGTTCCGGTTCAGGCCGGGTTCGCCGCCGGTCAGCGCACGGTAAGCCCGCTTGTCCAGCGCGTCGCTGGCGTTGGAGATCAGCTCCCGCAGGAAGATCTCGCGGTTGGTGTATATGGAGTGGATCATCAGATCCAGCAGGCGTTTGGACTCCGCCTGGAATTCTTTCTTTGACATATCAAAGGCTCCTTTTTATAATTTTAGCAGTCCTATTGACTGAGTGCTAATATTATAATAGCGCGGAGCGCGGCCGGATGGGTGAATAAACTATGAATTTTTTGAGCCAATAGATGCAGAGGCTGGTTTCTGCAAAACGGCAGGATTTTTTGCGGGGCGCGGGCATCCAAAATAATTCTGGCAAAAAGTTTGCTTTTTGCCGGAATTTATACTATAATAAAGGCAGGATTCGGGTGCGCTGCCGGCGCGTCCTGAATAAAACGGCGGGCCCGTCGGCTTCGGGCTTCCGGCTGAATTTCCAAAATACAGGAGGAAGAACTATGTTAGTATCGGCAAAAGAAATGCTTACCAAAGCAGTGGCTGGCAAATATGCAGTCGGTCAGTTCAACATCAACAACCTGGAATGGACCAAAGCGGTTCTGCTTACCGCGCAGGAGAACCAGTCCCCGGTTATCCTGGGTGTTTCCGAGGGTGCCGGAAAATATATGTGCGGGTATAAGACCATTGTCGGGATGGTAAACGGGATGCTCGAGGAGCTGGGGATTACGGTCCCGGTTGCTCTGCATCTGGATCACGGCAGCTACGAGGGCGCAAAAGCCTGCATTGCAGCCGGTTTCTCCTCTGTTATGTTCGACGGTTCCCACTACCCGATCGAGGAAAACATCGCCAAGACCAAAGAGCTGGTTGCGATCTGTGAGGAAAAAGGGCTGTCGATCGAAGCGGAAGTTGGTTCGATCGGCGGTGAGGAAGACGGTGTTGTCGGAGCGGGTGAGTGCGCAGACCCGAAAGAATGCAAAATGATCGCAGATCTGGGCGTTACCATGCTGGCTGCCGGGATCGGCAATATCCACGGCAAATACCCGGCAAACTGGGCTGGGCTGAGCTTTGAAACCCTGGATGCTGTTCAGGCATTGACCGGTGATATGCCGCTGGTCCTGCATGGCGGCACCGGCATTCCGGAAGAGATGATTAAAAAAGCGATCTCGCTGGGCGTGGCTAAGATCAATGTCAACACCGAGTGCCAGCTTTCGTTTGCGGCGGCTACCCGGAAGTATATCGAAGCCGGCAAGGACGAGCAGGGCAAGGGCTTCGACCCGCGGAAGCTGCTGGCTCCGGGCTTTGAGGCGATCAAGGCGACGGTGAAAGAGAAAATGGAGCTGTTCGGCTCGGTCAATAAAGCGTAAACAGGAAAGGGGTTTCCGGCAGGAAGCCCGCTATAAGAAATCCCCGCTGAAAAGCGGGGATTTCTTATAGCGGGGAACGGGTTATTGATTGTATTGCCGGTGGAGCATAGGCAGGGAAAATATCCCAGAAAAAGGGAAAGGCCAATCTTTGCGGATGGTCTTTCCCTTTTGATTAGCTCCGGGGCTTGGGGCCCTCTTTTTTTTCCTTGTAGACCAGCTTCTGCTTGATTGAGAAGTCCCGGCTGCCCAGTTGGTAAGCAAACTCAGCGATGGCCACCGGGATCAGATGGATCAGCAGCGCGACGGAGATCGCCTGGAACCAGTTATAATCGGGCAGGTACATGGAAATCTGGATCAGGTTGATGACCGGCCAGAGCTCGGCATTCAGGAATTTATACAAAACGACAAAATTCGGGAAAAGCCCGGCCTTGGAGAGCAGGAAAAACACCCCTGTCAGGAAGAAGGGGATCATGGCCAGCAGGCCGATCTGGATCCCTCTCCAGCGGTTCAGGGTTATATGCCCGAAATGGGCACGGTTTAAGTCGGCGTGCCCGATTTCCCACATGGTACGGTAAACGGGCAGGGAATAGACCAGCAGGACGATGGGGGTACTGATCCATAATCCGTTCCCAAACAGCAGCGGGCTCATGCCAATACAGAAGATGAGAGCGACAATGATGCCGCCGCAATGGCTCCACAGCAGGGAGAGCACGGCTTTTTTCAAATCGGTTCGGTTTTCATTGGTTGGTTTCATGGGAGGTCGGCTCCTTTCAGAAAATTTACGGGAGAGGTTCGAGGCTTTGGATATTGGAATGCGAGCGCTGTTCCAACGGCCTGGCAGGGGAATATAGTCGGCACACCCTCAAATCGGATGCCGATTTGAGGGTCAGGCTTTGCCCGTTCGCGCATAAAATGCGCTGTGCGCCGTCTATGAAGCCCTACCGCATGGCCGCTTCGCGGCCCACTGCGGCATGATATGCCGCAGTGGTGAAAAGAAGCCAATGCTTCTTTTCAAGTGCGTTGACTATAGTACATATAAAGCTGGCACTTCATCATCCCGTTATAGAGCTTCCGGCGTTTTACAGCCGTTTTGCCATAGAGGCTTTCGAATTTTTCGGAAGGGCTGATGACATATACCGATGCCTGTTCCAGCGGGGAAAAGACTTGCCCCATGACACGGTAAAGACGGTTGGCATCCTCCTGCTCCAGCATCCGCTCCCCATAAGGGGGGTTGCAGGCGATGACCGCCGGGCCGGGATTTTTGAGGGCAAAATCCCGGATATCCTTTTGCTGAACCAGCATCCGGGAAAACACGCCGGCGCGTTTGGCATTCTGCTTGGTCAGCTCGATGGCGGCGGGATCGATATCCGAGCCGTAGGCGAAAAATTCCGTATCCCGGCGGATCCCTTCAATACCGCGGGAGCGTTCCTCCTGCCAGACGGAGTCTTCGAACAGGCCGAAATTTTGGGCTGAAAATTTCCGTTTCAGGCAAGGCGGGATGTTCAGCGCCTTGGTGGCGGCTTCAATCAGCAGGGTCCCTGAGCCGCAGAAGGGGTCGTAGAAGACCCCGCCGTTCCGGATGCGTGCCAGGTCTACGATACCGGCCGCCAGGGTTTCCTTGATGGGGGCGGCGTTGGCGTTCAGGCGGTAGCCCCGTTTATGAAGCCCGGCGCCCGAGGTATCCAGCATCAGGGTAACCTCGTCATGGTGGATGGAAAATTGGAGCTGGTGCAGGGGTCCAGTTTCCGGGAACCAGTCCATCCGGTAATGCTGCTTCAGCCGTTCTACCGCCGCCTTTTTGATGATGGCCTGGCAGTCCGGGACGCTCATCAGCTGGGAATTCAGCGCCCAGCCTTTGACGGGGAATGCGTCCTTGGAGCCGATAAAATCCTCCAGCGGGAGTTTCCGGACGCCCTGGAACAGCTCTTCAAAGGAGCGGGCGGTAAACTGCCCCAGCTCAATCAGCACCCGCTCGGCTGTCCGCAGGCAGATGTTGGCCCGGGCAAGGATATGCTCGTCCCCCTCAAAGGTGACCTTCCCGTTATGGGAAACGACGTTTTCCGCTCCCATCCGTTTCAGCTCGCCCGCAAGCACGCTTTCCAGCCCGAAATGGCAGGGGCTGGCATAGTGGTAAAGACTCATGTTTCCTCCTGGTTTTGATATACACAGCTCCAGTCTATACAAGACTATAGCCGTTTTTTTTGAAAAAGAAGCAAATGTTTCTGCGATTTTCGGAAGTTTCCGGGAAAACTAATCCCGCCCGATCAGCTCGATAACCGCCTCCGGGACTTGGCTGAGATGGTCGACGGTACGGTCCCCATCCGCCACTTCCGCCGGGCAGAAGCCGTGCAGGCAGCCGATAAAAGGCAGGCCGTTGGCCTTCGCCGCCTGCTTGTCATAGTACCGGTCCCCCACCATGACGGCGGCTTCAGGCTGGGCCCGTTCCAGCAGGAGCCCCAGGGTCTGGTCCTTAATCAGCCCGGGAAGCAGGGGCTGGATTTCGTCTATTTTATCCAGCAGCCCAAGCCGGCCCAGCACCATCCGGATATAACGTTCGGACGCATTGGAGCAGACTGCGGTGCGGAAGCCCAGCTCATGCAGCCGGTCCAGCATTTTGTCAGCCCCGTCGTAAAACCCGGCGTACTGTTGGATAAATTCCTGTTCATAAGCGGCTTCCTGGGAAAAATACGTTTCGATTTCGTCCAGGTTGTCCGTCCCGATCAGGGCCAGCCCGCAGTCCAGATAACGGGCGCCGAAAGTGGCGATGATATCCTCGGCTGTTTTGTCGAAAATACCGCGCTCCGCCAGCGCTTTTTTATGAGCGGGAACCGCGTAGAGCTCGGTCCGGTTCAGGGTTCCGTCCAGGTCGAAAACGACCAGTTTGATAGGGTTCATGTCAAACCTCCTGTTGTTTGGGAGAAATGGTTTTGGAAGCAGTAATGCGGCAGCTGCGGATCCTGTTCCCTGTTCCATTATAACAAAGAAGAAGCAAAAGTGAAATATCTATTGCTTTATATCAAAAAAAATATTATAATATTCAGCACTGGAATAATCATTGCAGCAGAGCCGGGATCCCTTTTTTCGGCGCTCTGCGTTTGCGGAAGGGCCTTTCTGACAGAATATTTTTAAGGCTGGCCGCAGGGGAAGGGGTGCTCGTTTATGGATGTGCAGAAAGAATTTTCACGGGCCGCGATCGGCGGGCTGAAAAAAGAAGAAGTGCAGGCCTATATTGACAGACTCGCGGCAGAACAGGAGCGGCGGCTGGCTGAGAAGGATGCGGCGCTGAACGCAGCAAATGCGCAGATTAAAGAATATGCCGTTTTGGTTGAAGAACAATATCAGAAAATCGTCAGCCGTTCTTCCGCGGCGGAGCAGGCCGGGGCAGAGCTGCGGAAGCTTCAGGAAGCGCTGGAGCTCAAAACTGCCGAGGCCGCCGCATTCCGCGCCCGGCTGGAGCCCTACGAGGAAGCCGGGCGGACGGCGGAGCAGATGGTGGCCGAGGCACAGGTGAAAAGCGAGGAGATTTCCCGCCGTTCTGCCCTGCATTTGGAGGAGATCCGCGCCCAGGCAGACCAGCTGCTGGAGCAGGCGTCTGAACAGGCCAAGGGGATTGTGCGGGACGCCCAGCAGATCTTTGAGCTGACCAAGAAGCAGACCCAGGACATGATGGAATCGGCCAAGCGGAAGGAGCACGATTTACTGGAAAATGCTTCCCGCCAGGCGGAGGAGCTGCGTTCGGCGGCAGAAACGGAGTGTTCCGGGTTCCGGGATGCGGCGGCGAAGAAATCCGAGGAGATCGTCCGCTCAGCACAGCGCCGGGCGGATGAGGCCCTGAATACTGCCCAGCGTTCTTCGTCGGAAATGCTGGCTTCGGCCCGCCGGACTGCGGAGGAAAAGCTGGATCAGGCGGAGAAGAAATCCGCCGCCCTGCTGTCTGAGGCTGAGGAGAAGTCCCGGGCAGCGGAGGAAGCCCTGCGTTCGGCGGAAAACCTGCTGGAGCAGCGCCGGACAGAAGCAGAACAACAGGCCAAATCCCTGCTGGACGATGCAAAGCGGCAGGCTGAAACCCTGCTGCGGGACGCGCGCTCCGAAAGCCGGGAGCTGCGTGAACAGCTGGAAACGGTCCACAAAGAGATGAAGCTTCAAAAATCCAATTTGCTGCTGGCCATTGACGAGGTCAAATCCTCCGTGCAGCGGATTACACTGCAGCAGGTATTTTCGGAGGGCAAGGAGGATTTCCTTTCCCAGGAAAGCGTCAGCGAGGCCATCCGCCGGAAATTTACCCAGCTGAACCAAGGGGAGCGGCCGGAATGAACAAAACTGCGGGGGTCCGGCTGGATGCCGGGGAATTAAAGGAAGCCGCCCCTTCGCTGAAAGCAGGGGAGCGGGTGCTGCTGTCCGGCTGGGTGTATACCGCCCGGGATGCGGCGCATAAGCAGCTGTTCGCCCTGCTGGACAATGGGGAGCCGCTGCCTTTTCCGCTGGACGGAGCGATGGTATATTATGCCGGGCCGACAAAAGCTCCGCCAGGGCTGCCGGTTGGTTCCTGCGGGCCGACCACCTCCTCCCGGATGGATCGTTTTGCCCCGCGGCTGCTGGATTTGGGGCTGACAGCCATGATTGGCAAGGGAGGGCGCAGCCCGGAGGTGCTGGAAGCGGTCTGCCGCAATCAGGCGGTTTATCTCTGTGCGCTGGGCGGTGCGGGCGCTTTGGCCTGCCGCTGTATTGCTTCCTGCGAAACGGTGGCGTTCCCGGAGCTGGGCTGTGAATCCATCAAACGGCTGGAATTCCGGGAGTTCCCGCTGATTGTAGGGGCGGATTCATCAGGCGGGAATCTGTTTATGCGGAGGTGATCTGTTTTCTGTCTGCTGGCGGCAGGCGGGTCTGTTTTAAATCAATCCTTCCCGCGTTTGGCAGGAGAAGGATTATGATAGATGAGGAGGAAGCCGGGATGACAAGGGAAGCAACGACGTATAAGCCGCGGCTGATACGGGATAAAGGTTTCTATAAAATGCTGGTGACTCTGGCTTTGCCGGTGACGGTGCAGAATATCATCGTCTTTTTAACCCAAATGCTGGATACAGTCATGCTGGGGGAGCTGGGGGATGTGGCTATGTCGGCGTCTTCGCTGGCGAACCAGCCGTTTTTTATTTTTAATATGCTGACCTTCGGCCTGGGAAGCGGGGCGGCTGTGCTGACGGCCCAATATTGGGGGATGCAGCAGCTCAAACCGATCCGGGTGATCGTGACCATGATTATCCGTTTTTCCATGCTGGCAGGATTGCTGCTGACAGTGGCGGTGCTGGCCGTGCCGGAATGGTTCATGGGGCTGTTTACCAACGAAGCGGAGGTCATTTCCACTGGGGCGGAGTATCTCCGGATCATTGCCTACTGCTATGTATTCTTTGGGCTGACCAATGTGTTTTACATCTCGATACGGAGTGTAGAAAGCGTCCGGATCGCGGTGGTTTCCAATGTGGCGGCGCTGGTCACCAACGTGCTGCTGAACTATATCCTGATTTTCGGGAAATTCGGCGCGCCGGCGCTGGGGATCCGGGGCGCGGCCTACGCTACCCTGGCGGCCCGGCTGCTGGAATTTACCATTGCGGTCTGTTATATGTTCTTCTTCGACCAAAATCTGCGGATCCGGCTGCGGGATTTCTTCCTGTTTGACCGGCTGCTGCTCCGGGATTTGACGGTGATCAGCATCCCGGTGGTGGCGAACGAGCTGATGTGGGCGCTGGGGACCTCGATGCAGGCCCGGCTGCTCGGGATGCTGGGCACCAGTGCGGTGGCGGCCAATACCATCATCAGCGTGGTGCAGCAGCTCTCCACGGTGGCGGTATTCGGTGTAGCGAGCGCAGCGGCGGTGCTGATCGGCAAGGCGATCGGGGAAGGGGATATGAACAAGGCGCACGACCGGGGGCATACCTTCCTGTTGATCTCCTATCTGTTCGGGCTGATTGTCATGGGGGTAATCCTGGCGCTCCAGCGGGTCGCTGTAGACTTTTACAAGGTGGAGCCAGCCACCAAGGAGCTGGCGCATCAAATGATGCTGGTGGCCGCACTGATCGGCTTTTTCGTTTCCATTTCAGGGATCGGGATTGTCGGTATTTTGCGCGGCGGAGGGGATACAAAATTTTCGCTTTGGATTGAAGTGATCGGTCTGTGGTTCATCGCCGTTCCGGCGGCTTATTTTGTGGCCTTTGTGCTGGAATGGCCGATCCCGCTGGTTTTTCTGGTGATGAAGATTGACGAGCCGGTGAAGGTAGTACTTTTCCTGATCCGGATGCGGGGGAGCAAATGGCTGCGGAACGTCACCCGCAAAGAGATTTGACAACAGGCGGATGAACAACGTACAGGGGGATATTTCATGCTGGGGAGCATTTTAAATGAGATTGAACAGAAAATGAGCAGTTTTTCCAAGGGGCAGAAAAGCATTGCTTCCTATATTCTCAACCACTACGAAAAAGCGGCGTATATGACGGCGGCCCGGCTGGGAGCGGCCGCGCAGGTCAGCGAATCTACGGTGGTGCGGTTTGCCTTTGAACTGGGGTATGACGGATATCCCGCGCTTCAGCGGGAGCTTCAGGAAATGATCAAAAACAAGCTGACGGCGGTCCAGCGGATCGATGTCGCCAAAGAGCAGATGGGGGACCGGGATATCCTGGGCAAGGTGCTGAACCTGGATATCGAAAAAATCAAGAAAACCATGGAGGAAACCTCCCGCGTGGATTTTAACAATTCTGTGGAGGCCATCCTCCAGGCCAAACGGATTTATATCCTTGGGTCCCGGAGCGCGCTGGTGCTGGCCCGTTTCCTGGCGCTTTATTTCAACATCATTTTTGAGAATGTCCGGCTGGTGGACACCACATCCTCCAGCGAAATGTTTGAACAGATCATGCGGATCGGGATGGGGGATGTCATCATCGGCATCAGCTTCCCGCGGTACTCCAAGAGGAGCGCCAAGGCATTGGCGTATGCCCGGAACATGGGGGCGAAAATCGTGGCGATTACCGACAGCCCTTCCTCCCCGATTGCGGAACACGCCGACTTCTTCCTGCAGGCCCGGAGCGACATGGCTTCCTTCGTGGATTCGCTGGTGGCGCCGTTATCCCTGATCAACGCGCTGATTGTGGCGGTTGGCCTGCGGAAACGGGATGAGATCAAGCAGATTTTTGACCGGCTGGAGGGGATCTGGGATGAATACGACGTTTATCAGAAGCCAGGGGAAACAGCCGGTGTTTGAGGTGATTGTGGTCGGCGGAGGTGCGGCTGGGATGATGGCGGCGGAAACTGCGGCTCTGGCCGGAGCCAAAACCCTGCTGCTGGAACGCAACGAACGCCTGGGACGGAAGCTGCTGATTACCGGGAAAGGCCGGTGCAATGTCACCAACGACTGCACCGAGGAAGAATTTTTCCGGAATGTCCCGACCAATCCGAAATTCCTGTTCAGCGCGATTTCCCGTTTCAGCCCTCAGGACTGCCGGGCGTATTTCGAAAGCCGGGGCGTCCGGCTGAAAACGGAACGGGGCGGCCGGGTGTTCCCGGTTTCCGACCAGGCGCAGGAAATTGCCGCCGCGCAGGAGGAGGCCTGCCGCCGGGCGGGTGTCCGGATCGAAACCGGCCGGGTGAACTGCCTCCGGATGGAACGGGGACGGATTGCCGGTGTCAGCTGTGAGGACGGCCGGGAATTTGCGGCTCCCTGCGTCATCCTCGCAACGGGAGGGAAGTCCTATCCCCGGACGGGCTCCAGCGGGGACGGATATGCGCTGGCTGCCTCGGCAGGGCATACAGTCACCGAGCTGAAGCCCTCCTTGGTGCCGCTGGTATCGGAGGATGAAGGCTGTGCTGCGATGCAGGGGCTTTCCCTCAGGAATGTGGAGCTTCGCCTGTGGGATGCCCGGAAGAAAAAACCGCTCTTTTCTGAGCTGGGGGAGCTGCTTTTCACCCATTACGGGATGTCCGGGCCGCTGGTGCTGAGCGCGAGTTCCCATATCCGCCGGTTCGAACCGGGCCGGTTTTCGGTGGCCCTGGATTTAAAGCCGGGTCTGGATGAAGCACAGCTGGACGCCCGGCTGCTGCGGGATTTCGGGAAGTTTGCCAACCGGGCTTTCGCCAACAGCCTGGAGGAGCTCCTGCCCCGGAAGATGATCCCGGTGGTTGTCCAGCGTTCCGGGATCCCGCCTCTTGGGAAGGTGCATTCAATTACCAAGGAGCAGCGCCGGGAGCTGGTCCGGCTATTGAAAGGGCTTCGCTTTTCAGTGGATGGTTTCCGCCCGATTGAGGAGGCGATCGTCACCTCAGGCGGGGTGAAGGTGTCTGAAGTGGATCCGGGGACTATGCAGTCCAAACGGATGCCCGGCCTGTATTTTGCGGGCGAGCTGCTGGATGTGGACGGTTATACCGGAGGGTTTAATTTACAGATTGCGTATGCGACGGGCTATGCAGCGGGCGTTTCCGCTGCGGGAAGCCGGGCGCAGAAGGAGGAAGCGGAATGATTTCTGTTGCGATTGACGGGCCGGCGGGGGCCGGGAAATCCACCATTGCCCGCGCTGCGGCGAAAGAGCTGGGGTTCCTTTATGCGGATACCGGCGCGCTTTACCGGGCGGTGGCCTGCTATATGATGAGCCGTGTGGACCCGGCGGACGCATCCGCGGTGGTCCCGCTGCTGGACGAAGTATCGGTGGAATTGAAATTTGCAGAGGGGGAACAGCGCGTTTTCCTGAACGGGGAGGATGTTTCCGACCGAATCCGCACACCGGAGGTTTCGGTTCATGCTTCCGAGGTTTCGCAGATCCCGCAGGTACGGCAGTTCCTGTTCTCCCTCCAGCAGGATCTGGCGAAAACGAATTCCATTGTGATGGATGGGCGGGATATCGGCACCGTCGTCCTGCCCCATGCGGCGGTGAAGATTTTCCTCACCGCCGACCCGGAGGTACGCGCCCGCCGCCGTTTCCGGGAACTGACGGAAAAAGGGCTGGAGGTTACTTTTGAGGAGGTCTTGGCAGATGTGGTCAAGCGGGATGATGCGGATATGCACCGCGCGGTTTCCCCGCTCCGCCAGGCGGCGGATGCCGTGCGGGTGGATACCACGGACTGCTCCCTGGAGGAGTCGATCGCGCGGGTGATTCGGGTAATCCGGGAAAAGCAGGGCTGACCTGCCTTTTATAGTCAACGCACTTGAAAAGAAGCCAATGCTTCTTTTCAACACTGCGGCAGGATGCCGCAGTGGGCGGCGAAGCGGCCATGCGGTAGGGATTCATAGACGGCGCACAGCGCATTTTATGCGCGGGCAGGCAAAGCCTGTGTGCCGGCTATATACAGGCATTTTCCCAATTCTGCGCCGGGGAGGAATGCTGCATACAGAGCCGGGGCGCGCGGCAGAATAAAGGAGTAAGGATGTCATTTTACGCATTTGCCCGGCAGCTGGTCAAGCTGCTGCTGAAGCTGCCCTACCGCCTGCGGGTGGAAGGAATTGAACAAATCCCGGAGGACCGCGGGTTCCTGTTGGCCTGCAACCATGTCAGCGATTTGGATCCGCCTTTCCTGGGGGTAGCCTGTCCAAAGCAGGTGCGGTATATGGCGAAGGAGGAGCTGTTCCGGGTTCCGATATTAGGCTTTTTGATCCGGCATCTGGGCGCTTTTCCGGTTGCACGCGGCAAAGGGGACCGCGGCGCGATCGAAAAAGCGGAGCAGATTGTCCGGGAGGGCGGTGTGCTGGGGATTTTCCCGGAGGGCGGCCGCTCGAAAGATGGGAAGCTGCATAAAGCGAAGTCCGGTGCGGTGGTGATTGCCTCCCAGACTGGCGGGGATATTGTCCCGGCCTGCATTGAATACGGGAAAAAACGGGGGCTCCGGCGGGAGGTCACCGTACGCTTCGGGGAACCGATCCGGAATGGGGAAATCCGGGTGGACGGGAATCAGAAATCCGAGCTTCGGGCATCCAACCAGTTGCTGATGTCCAGGATTGCAGTGCTGCTGGGGGTAGAGGCGCCATGACGGAATATACGCTGGCGAAAACCGCTGGCTTTTGTTTCGGGGTAAACCGGGCGGTTGACCTGGTATTCCGGCTGCTGGACGAGGGGAAACGTCCGGCAACCTTGGGCCCGATCATCCATAACCCCCAGCTGGTGGAACGGCTGGCCGGCCGGGGAGTCCGCATTATTGATTCCCCCGAGGAGGCCCGGCCGGGTGAAACGGTTGTGATCCGGTCGCACGGGGTCGCGCGGGAGGTATACGACCGGCTGGAGGCGCTGGGCGTGGACTACGTGGATGCGACCTGCCCGTTTGTGGCCAAGATCCACCGGATTGTCCGCCAGGAGTCCGGGAAGGGGAAAACGGTTATTGTGGCTGGGGATGTCCATCATGCAGAGGTGGAAGGGATCCGAGGGCATTGCCAAGCGCCTTCCTACGTTGTGGCAGATGGGGAAGAACTGCGAATTTTGGCTGAAAATTTGTCGAAAAAAGAAAAAATCAATGCGGTTTTAGTAGCACAAACCACATATCATACAAATCGGTGGCACTACTGCAATGAAATTGCGAAAAAACACTATACAAACCTGAAAATATTTGATACAATATGTAGTGCGACCAGTGAACGTCAAAGCGAAGCGGCCGAAATGGCGGCTGCAAGCGACCTGATGATTGTAATCGGCGGCAGGCACAGCTCGAATACACGTAAACTGCAGGAAGTCTGCCAAAAGCATTGCAGTACCCTTTTAATTGAAACAAAGGATGAATTGGACGGAATCGACCTATTCGCTTATGATAAAATTGGCGTCACTGCCGGAGCGTCTACGCCGGCTGATATAATCAAGGAGGTTCTTAAAACGATGAGTGAGATTTTAAGAAATGAAGAAATGGAAGACTTTGCTACTTTGCTGGAGCAGTCTTTGGAAAGCGAAAAAATATACAATGGCAAACGGGTTACCGGCGTAGTTACATCTGTTGCACCCAATGAAGTACACGTGGATATCGGCGCAAAACAGGCCGGCATTATTCCGGCAGAAGAGCTGAGCGATGATCCTTCCACTAAAATTGAAGATCTGGTAAAAAAAGGCGACGAGATCGAGCTGGTTGTTGTCAAGGTCAACGATCAGGAAGGCATTGTCACCCTGTCGAAAAAACGCTGCGACGCGGCGCGCGGCTTTGAGGAACTCAAAAAAGCTTACGAAGAAGAAACCATTCTCGACGGCGTGGTTACTGATGTTGTCCGGGGCGGCGTGCTGGTTTATACCTGCAATACCAAGATTTTTGTCCCGGCATCCCAGTCTTCGGATTCCCGGGTAGAGGATCTGAACACCCTGCTGAAAAAGCCGGTTCGTCTGAAAATTATCGAGATCAACGAACAGCGCAGCCGTGCAAAGGGCTCTGTCCGTGCGGTTCTGTCTGCGGAGAGAAAAGAAAAACAGGCGAAATTCTGGGAGTCTGTGGAAATCGGAAAGGTTTACCAGGGCGAAGTCAAATCCCTCACTTCTTACGGTGCGTTTGTTGACCTGGGCGGCATTGACGGGATGATCCATATTACCGAGCTGTCCTGGAGCAAACTGAAACATCCGTCTGAGGTTGTGAACCCGGGTGATATGGTAGAGGTTTATATCAAGGATTTTGATCCGGAAAAGAAACGGATCTCTTTGGGTTATAAGAAAAACAGCGAAAATCCGTGGGTGATTTTCCAGAATGATTACCATGTAGACGATGTGGTGAAAGTGAAAATCGTTTCCTTCACGGCTTACGGAGCGTTTGCAGAGATTATTCCGGGAATTGACGGTTTGATCCATATTTCTCAGATTGCAAACCAGCGTGTAGAGAAGATTTCGGATGTCCTGAAAGTGGGCCAGGAAGTTGACGCGAAAATTATCGAGATTGATGTGGATAAAAAACGTGTCAGCCTGTCTATGCGCGCACTTCTCTCGGAGGACGAGCAGAAAAAAGATAAAGAGCTGGACTTGAACAGTGAAGTAGAAGGCGTTGTTGCAGAGAAAATCGTTGAAGAAGCGGTTGTCAACGCAGAAGCTGAATAAGTTTTAGTTTCATCATTTTTGCATAAATAGTAAAGGGCTTCAGTCGGTTTTTCCGCCTGGAGCTTTTTACTACACCTTGGAGAAAGGCATAATAAAGGGAAGGGATTATGGACTTATGAAAAAAAGCCTCCAAGTATATTGGAAACTGTTTACCTCTACGTTCTATCTCAGCGCTTTTACATTTGGGGGAGGTTTTGTGATTATCCCCTTGATGCGTAAAAAGTTTGTCACGGACTTGGACTGGATCGAGGAACAGGAAATGTTGGACCTTACAGCGATTGCCCAGTCCTCTCCGGGGGCGATTGCCGTAAACGCCGCGATCCTGGTGGGGTATCGGGTTGCTGGGTTTCCTGGTGCTTTGGTAACGATTTTGGGGACGGTCCTGCCGCCGCTGATTATCCTCTCCTGTATTTCGCTGGTATACGAGTGGTTTCGCAGTAACGCTTGGATTTCTGCCTTGCTGCGGGGGATGCAGGCCGGGGTTGCAGCCGTAATTATTGATGTAGTATGGAGTATGGGAGGAAAGGTAGTCAAAAGCCGGGACTGGATTTCGATCCTGGTGATGTGCGCGGCTTTTGCAGCGACTTACTGGCTGAAGCTGAACGTAGTCTTTATTATTCTGTTCTGTGCAGCTCTTGGCGTTGTGGTAACGATTTGCAAAGGACGGAAAGAGAGGGCTCAGGATAAGGGGGAAAGCGAATGATTTACCTGGAACTGCTCTGGAGCTTTATGCAGATTGGCCTGTTCAGTATAGGGGGAGGCTATGCCGCGATGCCGGTGATCCAAAGCCAGGTTGTGGACCTGCATCATTGGCTGACCCTGGAGGAATTTGCTGATGTTATTACCATTGCCGAGATGACCCCCGGCCCGATTGCGATCAATTCCGCTACTTTTGTAGGGATTCAGGTGGCTGGGATCCCAGGTGCGATTGTGTCAACGCTGGGTTGTGTGATCCCTTCCTGTATTATTGTTTTGACGTTGGCTTTCTTTTACTATAAGTATAAAAACTTACGTATGGTACAAGGCGTATTAGAAGGTTTGCGTCCGGCTATTGTAGCGCTGATTGCTTCGGCTGGGCTTTCGATTTTAATTTTATCAGTATTTGGAAACAATGGGATTTCATGGGCGATTCATCAGATCAATTGGGTTTCAGTGGCGCTTTTTGGCGCGGCTTTGTTTGTCCTGAGGAAATGGAAACCCAGTCCGATTGTGGTAATGCTGGGCTGCGGTGTGGTTGGGATGCTGGTCTATCAGCTTACCCCGCTGGGCGGATGAATTATATTTCATTTCATCGTATAAATTGAATAAAAAACTCCGGAGGGCAGGGGAAGCTCCGGAGTTTTTTTATTGCCTCGCTTCTGGTCAAAGCGGATAACTGGAGGGATGGGCTATGGTTTATCCAAAATCATGACGGTGAACAGAAATACCGGATTGCCGGAAGAGCTCGAGGATTTTCTCGATATGCTGAAAACATTCCGAGTCATCCAGGGAATCATCTTCGAGAACCTGTTTGATTTTCTGTAAAATCGCACAGCTTTGTGATTCAATGGCGTCCTCAATGGGGAAAGGCAGGTTGGGAAATACGATATGGATTTCCTGTTCGGATAATAGCCGAATCAATAATTCCTGCGATACTTTCATATTGGGTTCCTCTTTTTTACGTTTATGTAACGTATTTTAGCATAAATTATATGTTAAAGTCAAGTAAAATACGTGATAATCGTGTGAGGCTTATGAAGAAAATCTTATTTGAAAATAATAAAAATATCATTTTCAAAACGCTGAAGCTTTGTCGGGTGAAAAATTCCATGTCTCAGGAACAGCTTGCGGCAAAGATGCAGACGCTGGGGGTGAATATGGATCAGCAGATGATCAGCCGCATTGAGCGGAACTCCCGCTTTGTAACCGATTATGAATTGGCTTGCTTCTGCCGGATTCTGGGCGTCCATACAGAAGAACTGCTGGAGGATTTTTGGCAGGACCTGGATAAATGAACCCGGAACTGCGAACAGCCGAGGACGGTTTCCCGTTCTCGGCTGTTCGCACCATGAAAAAGTTTATATAAAAGCAGAACAAAGCAGAATAAATTTAACTTGTATTAAATGGATTCGCCTTTATTTTCTCCCAGCGTGATCTGGACGGTTCCCTGACGGTTTCCGCGTATGATCGTAAGCTCCAGCTGATCGCCGACGCTGTGGGAGTCCAGGATTTGCTTCAGTTCGGAAGAGGTGGTAATCGCGGTCCCATCTGCTGAGATGATTCGGTCGCCGACTTGGATTCCTGCACGTTCTGCGGCGGAACCTTCATTGATCTTCAGCACATAGACGCCGGTGGAATGGACGCCGTACATCAATGCCGTCTGCGGGTCGGATACATCCAGCAGGGAAAGCCCCAGCTCTACCCGGCCCTGCACGTAGCCGTAGGTCAGCAGGTCGTCAATTACGGTCCGGGCAGTGTCAATCGGGATTGCAAAGCCGATACCCTCCACATTTTCGCCGCTGGACTTCGCGTTGATAATGCCGACCAGCTCCCCCTGTGCGTTAAACAGCCCGCCGCCGGAATTGCCGGGGTTTACGGCCGCGTTGGTTTGGAGCAGGGACATGACCTCGTTATCCACGGTAATCTGACGGTCCAGCGCGGAAATGATGCCGTTGGATACGCTGCCTCCCAGCTGGCCCAGCGGGTTGCCGACCACAATGGCAGGTTCACCTACCTGCAGGCTGGAGGAGGAGCCGTAGACAGCAGGCTTCAGCCCTTCTGCATTGATTTTTAATACGGCAAGATCGGTTTTTTTGTCGCTTCCGATCAAAGCGGCTTCATAACTGGTGCCGTCGGTCAGCGTGACGGTAATTTTGGAGGATCCATCAATCACATGATGGTTTGTGACGATATAGCCGTCACTGGAAATAATCACACCGGAGCCTGCGCCGGACATAATCTGCTGCTGGAAAAAGTTCCCGGTCGTGACGCTTTCGGTAGTGATTTCGACCACACTGTCCTTCACCAGGGCGGCAACCTCCTGTGTGCTCATTTCGGTTTTGCCGCTGCTGGTCTTGGCGTTTGTGGCAATCCCCTCCGTGCTGTTTGGGATACTCTGCTGCTGGCTTTGTACCGGTGCAGGATCGGTGTCCAGTGAGTTGGCCAGGCTGGTTCCCAGGAACCCTGCCCCGAATGAGAAAGCCACGCTCAGGGCGGCTACAACCGCTAGCTTTGCGGTTCCGCTGCTGTTCTTTTTCTTAGGAGTACGGGGTTGTGGAGAGGCCCCGTTCCAGCCCTGCATGACCGGCGGATGGTTCCCTGCGGAGGGCTGCTGGGAAAAGTGAGCCGTATCCTGTACAGGGATCGAGGGGGTTGGCGTATAGCTGGGGTTTGGGTTCCAATTGTTTTGATTTTGATAGCCGTTCATAAGATTCACCATTGGCCCGGGTGGGCGGTTCCTTTCTATTTTTCTTTTATGGATAAATAAAATTCTGATTTGGTTCGAAACCCGGCCTGGAAGCCTTCACGGTATCGGCGGGGCTTCAGGCCTTGGATGTTTCGATGGGTTTATCTTATCATGCTATTTTTACACGGGTTTGGCAAAAAAATGAAAAGAATGTGAGAACTTGTTGCGGCTTCGTGAACAAGCGGGCTCCCGCCCAGCCCGCTGCTGTTTGGGATAGCTTTGTGGCCTTCCGTATCTGATATTGGGGTTTTATATGTTTTTGCAGTTGCAATTTTCCCGGAAACGTACTATACTAAATGGAAAGCCCTTTAGCTTTATAAAGCGGAAAATTGGAAAGGCGGATGAGGAATGAAGCAGGTGGCGGCAGCGTTGATTTATCATCAGGGGAAATTCCTGATCGGGAAACGGCGCTCAGACGGGAGCAACCCTTCTGTTTGGGAATTTCCGGGCGGCAAGCTGGAGCCGGGCGAATCCTACGAGGACTGTCTGATCCGGGAATGCCGGGAAGAATGCGGGCTGGAAGTGGAGCCGCTGGAGTGCTATGAGGAAATGGAATATACCTATCCGGATGGGACGATCCGGTTCCGTTTTTTCCTTTCCCGCTGGAAAGGCGGGGAATTGAGCCGGAACGTCCATGAGGAGCTCTGCTGGGCGGCAGCGGAAACCTTTTCCGCGTATGAGTTTTGCCCGGCCAACCGGGATTTGGTGCGCCGGATGGCGGAGGAGTTTGGCCATCCGGTTCAGGAGAGCCTGTATCATTCAAGCGCCCGTCCGTTTTGATCTGGTTGGCTTTCCTCTGCGTTTGACGGTAGAATCCATGTGAAGAAAAGGAGATTGCGATGTTTACGATATTAAAAAAGCGGCGGTTGAATCCAACCGTTACTTTAATGGAGATTGACGCTCCGCTGGTGGCGAAGAAGGCGGAGCCCGGACAATTTATTATCCTGCGGGTAAATGAAGAGGGGGAGCGGATCCCGCTGACCGTAGCGGATTTTGACCGCGAAAAGGGAAGCGTCACGGTGATTTTCCAGATTGTTGGGGCGACCACCAAGCAGCTCGATCAGCTGGAGGAAGGCGACGCGCTTCAGGATTTCGTAGGGCCGCTGGGCGTGGCCTCCCATACCGAGGGCTTGAAAAAGGTTGCGGTGATCGGCGGCGGGGTCGGTTGTGCCATTGCTTACCCGATTGCGAAAAAGCTGCATCAGCAGGGTGCCGAGGTCCATGCGGTCGTCGGGTTCCGGAATCAGGATCTGGTCATCCTGGAAAAAGAGTTCCGGGAGGCCTCCGGCAAGCTGGTGCTGATGACAGACGACGGTTCTGCCGGGCAGAAGGGACTGGTTACCCAAGCGTTGAAGGAACTGATTGAAGCGGGGAACCAATACGATGAAGTGATTGCCATCGGGCCGCTGATTATGATGAAATTCGTCAGCCAGCTGACCAGGGAATATGGGATCAAAACCGTTGTCAGCATGAACCCGATTATGATCGACGGAACCGGGATGTGCGGCGGATGCCGGCTGACCGTGGGTGGGGAAACCAAGTTTGCCTGTGTAGACGGCCCGGATTTCGACGGGCATCTGGTGGACTTTGACGAAGCCATTGAACGTTCCGGGATGTACCGCGGCTTTGAACGGCACGCCTATGAATCGGCCTGCCATTTGCTGAACAAGGAGGAGGCTCCCCATGCCTAATATGTCGTTGAAGAAAAATGAAATGCCGGTACAGGCTCCGGAGGTCCGCTGCCATAATTTCGAGGAGGTCGCGCTGGGCTATACAAAGGAGCAGGCAATGGACGAAGCGGCGCGCTGCCTGAACTGTAAAAATAAGCCTTGTATTTCCGGCTGTCCGGTTGCAATTGACATCCCGGCTTTTATTGAAAAGGTAAAAGAGGGGCAGTTCGAGGAAGCCTATGGGATTCTGAACCGCTCCAGCTCCCTGCCGGCTGTCTGCGGCCGTGTCTGCCCTCAGGAAACCCAGTGCGAAAGCCGGTGCGTCCGCGGGATCAAGGGAGAACCGGTCGCGATCGGGCGGCTGGAACGGTTCGTTGCCGACTGGCACAATGCGCATACGGAAAATGCACCGGAGAAACCGGCTTCCAACGGCCGCCGGGTCGCTGTCATCGGGGCGGGCCCGTCCGGATTGACCTGCGCGGGTGATCTTGCCAAACTGGGTTACGAGGTAACGGTATTCGAAGCCCTGCATCTGGCTGGAGGGGTGCTGGTGTACGGTATCCCGGAATTCCGTCTTCCGAAGGCGATCGTGCAGAAAGAGATCGACAACCTGACGGCGCTGGGCGTGACGATGAATACCAATATGGTTATTGGCAGGACGCTCTCGGTTGACGAGCTGTTTGAGGATGGTTTCGAAGCGGTATTTATCGGCTCAGGAGCTGGGCTGCCCCGCTTTATGGGGATCCCGGGCGAAAATCTCAAGGGGGTTTATTCAGCCAATGAATTCCTGACCCGGGTCAATTTGATGAAGGCATACCGGGAAGGGAGCGCAACCCCGATTCAGGAGGCGAAACGGGTCGCCGTGGTCGGCGGCGGGAACGTGGCGATGGATGCGGCACGCTGCGCCAAGCGGCTGGGTGCGGACGAGGTTTCGATCGTTTACCGCCGGAGCGAGGAGGAAATGCCGGCCCGCCTGGAAGAGGTAGAACACGCCAAGGAAGAAGGGATTCTCTTCCGGGTTCTGACCAATCCGGTAGAGATTCTGGGCAACGAGGAAAAATTCGTTGCAGGGATGCGCTGTGTGGAGATGGAACTGGGCGAGCCGGATACATCGGGGCGCAGAAGCCCGATCGTGAAGGAAGGATCGGAATTTGTATTGGATGTGGATTGCGTCGTGATGTCAATCGGGACCTCTCCCAATCCCTTGATCCGGAATACGACCCAGGGGCTGGAGGTCAACCGCCGTGGCTGTTTTATCGTGGAAGAGGAAACCGGGCGGACTTCCCGGGAGGGTGTGTACGCTGGCGGCGACGCGGTCACTGGCGCGGCTACGGTCATCCTGGCGATGGGCGCAGGCAAAACAGCGGCGAAGTCCATTCATGAATACTTACAGAACCAGCCGGAACATTCCAGCAGGGTGTGACGGGGTTTGATTGAACAGAAAAAGGCTCAAGGGCAATTTGCCCTTGAGCCTTTTTTATACGAATTCTTAATAAAAGAATGAAATTTTTTATAGTCAACACTGCGGCATCCTGCCGCAGTGGGCGGCGAAGCGGCCATGCGGCAGGGCTTCATAGACGGCGCGCAGCGCATTTTATGCCAGGCAAAGCCTGGCTTGAAAATCGGGTGCCAATTTTCAAGTGTGCCGACTATATCAGGAAATAGTACCATCGATTGACAAAGGGGCAATACGGTTTTTCGAGGCTAAAATTTCCGCTGACATCGTTATCCTCGTTGCTGGGCGTCAGCCCAGCGCCGATTTAGGACGCTGGAAGGCGTGTTTCCCCTTGTTAATCGATGGTATTATACGTTTTGTATTATTCTGCTTTCTTTTTAATTTTTAAGAGGAGAAGGACCAGACAAATACCCATTAAAATATGACCGATCCCGGCAATCCCGGAAATCGAGGCATCCAGCCCCCGGCCCAGCTCGGCCCCCCATACCTGACTCAGACCCCGCATTAGGAAGCCCAACCCGGTGATATTCAGGCCGACCTGGTAAATAATCAGGACTTTATTGCTCTTTTGATCTGAAAAGGCAAAGGCCTTTTCAGCAAGCATCAGTGCGAGGAAAAAGAACATTCCCAATACAAAATAGTGGGTGTGCAGGAAGGACAGGTTGGTCTGCCCGGAAAAGTGGCTGAATTTGGTGAATTCCCGATAAAAGACCCCGAATACCATTGCAGCGATAGAATAGACCAGAGCCAGATTAGCGTAGCGTTTTACCATGATTCGTTCTCTCCTTTTAGGCGTGTTGTACTTGTTTCTGTGATTGTTTGTAAAGCTTCCAGCCCATCAGCACGACCCATACATAGGCCAGCGTTTTTGGAATCATCAGGACGCCGATCACCGGAAAGACCCCGCTGAACAGTACCACGGGCAGATAAAACCCAAACGAGAGGATTACTGCCAGCGGCATAGACCGGAACACCTGGTCGCCGGTTTTCTTGGTTTCCTGAGCGAATAGGACGATAATCAGGATCCCCATGATCGCAAAGGGGATGTTGCGGAGGACACCGTACAGGAGCGGCTGGCGGTAGGAAAGCCATTCATTTTGCGGAAGCAGGCAGAGGGCAATCCGGAGGACAGATAATCCCCACATCGCCAGGGTTAAATTCTTCCGGCCGCTGACTTGGTACCGATCCCGCCAGATATAGTACAGGATCAGATAGAAAACCGTCATAGTGATGGAAGTGATAAATTTCCCAATTCCCAGCGCGGCCGCGTTGGCCTCCAGCCCGGTTGTCCAAAGTGCATAGCAGCGGGGAACCAGATGGAAGGAATCTCCCGCTCCCAGCAGCAGGGTCATCAGTCCAGCCTTTTTCACCAGCGGGCCTTCCCCCTTGGCCAGCATCATCAGCCCTGCAACCAGGGCAAAGCCAAGATAGAATACGTCAAAAACTGTTTCTGCAATAGCCTGCATCATAAAATTTCTCCTTTTGTCTAATAAATAGTACGTTTGATGATGGTGATAAAAAACTGGAGATCAGGAGCTTCTGATTTCAGCATCATCATAAGGTTCATCATGATAAATCGCGCGAATTGTTCTTTGGTAAATGTTTCAGTCCAAGCATCCTTGCGGATTCCGGCATCCTGCTCCATGCGCTGGATAAAAGCGGCTTCCAGCGTGGACTGCATGGAGGTCATGCGTGCCTGTCCAGCCCTTTCCACATTTCCAAGGCTGCTCATCAGCTTTCCGGCGGACTGGTCAATCCGTTCCTTCAGGAAGAGGAATATTTCCTGAAGCTGGTCGCAGAAAGAGCCGGTCAGATGGAGCGCCTTCAGCTGAAGCAGTGTCTGCTTCCAATATTCTTCGGTCAGGGCAAGCAGGATCCCGTCTTTATTGGTGAAATAATTGTACACGGTCCCTGTAGCCACACCGGCTTTCCCCGCTAAGGAGCGGATATTCACGGCCTCCAGCCCTTCTGTATCCGCAATTTGCCGGGCGGCTTCCAGCAATGTATCATGCAGCGTATCATCTTTTTTCCGCACAAAACCCCTCCGATTTTCAATTATGAACATGTTCACAACTATTATATTCAGTGGAAAGTGCTTTGTCAAGCCTTTTTTGAACACGTTCATCTATATTTTTTCGTGGCTTTGGGAGCGAAAACCCTCTTTTGATAAAAATGCAAATGATACATAATAGAAGAATTAAATTTAGTTAAGTTTTATAGGAGAAAGATTTTTAGAAAAATAATTCAGTTTTATATATTATAAAACTTTACTAAAAATACTTTTTTGATAAATGTATTTTTTATAAAATTACTTGACAAACGGATATTCTGCGGGTATAATAAATACAAAGAGGAAAGAGCTCCCTCTTCCGGCAGATAACGTCAACCGCTGTTTGTTGAATCCGCGCCTATAGGCCATCCGTTTCGCCACATGATTAAGGAGCAAAGTTATAGGAGGTTTAACGATGAAATTTGGCAAGATTTTCAAGCGTACACTCTCGATGCTCACGGCAACGGCAATTTTCTGTTCACTGAGCATCCCGGCATTCGCACAATCCCCCAACAGCGATGAAAACGGCGAGTATGTAGTAACCTATCGGGCGGAGCCTGTCACAGACATTGATGCACTGGTTGCGCTGGCGGCCCAGCAGCCGAAAGCCGCTTCTTCTGAGGAAGAGGACGACGGTTTGCTGCGGGTTAAACAGCTCACAGAAGTTCGGGAATATGCGGACGGTTCGGTTGAAAAGGATTATGCTGAAAGTGCGATTGCACTGGCAGCAGATCAAAATCTCAGTAGTACGCATTATGATAATCATGTAAAGGGTTATACAGTTGTTGCTACGCTGAATTATACATATAGATACGATGGTGGAATGAAGTATCGTGTAAATAGTGTAGTAACTAGAATTGAAAAGACAAGTATGACAGAGATGCGAATTGAAGATATAGAACTATATTACTGTTGTTCTACTCAAGATTTTAGTTATAAGAATTTTTCTTATAATAATAGTAGCCCTATTGGAACACAAACTTTTACGCTTCCAAGTAAACATTCGGGCTTTTATTTCAGTTCTTCAGATGCTAGCGCTACAGAGCAAGGTGTAGCAGCACAGTGTGCTATTGATATCGGTAAAAAAGTAGAAGAGAACGGTAAAGAAATTATCAAAATAGTAGATCAGATTGTATTGCATATGTTTGTTTCGAAGTAAGTGAGACATACTGACTGTAAAGGAAATACCACTATGAAACCAAAATCGCTTCGCCGCGGCGCAGTCCTTGCTGCTATGCTCCTGATTGCCGGGTCGATCGTGCCGGTGGTCTATTGGCTTCATCCGTCGCTTCGGCTGGACAATCTTCATACCTTCTGTTACCCCGGCTTGGAATGGGGTATGACTATGGAGGAAACACGGGAAGCCCTTGGGATTGAAGAAGAGCATTTCCGTGAAACCCATCAGTTTGAAAATGAAGTCTATACCGAACGGGTGGTAGCTGTCCGCCGTCAGGAATTTTTGGGAGAAGAAGTTCAGGTTAATTTTCGATTCATCCAGTTTTCCGATTCGGACAAACCCCGGTTAACAGGGATGATTATTTCCAGCAGGATGATGGGCCATGATGCTTCCACCGATGAAACCTCAGAGGAATATTTTGGACGCCTTGAAAATTGGCTGAAGGAGCAGGGAGCGGAGTATACCGTCCGGACGGAGAACTTTAAAGAAGAGCCGGGCGAGTATAGAGGGTTCTATGTCGGAGACAGTGACTCCCACTATGACGAAATAGAAGGCAAACCGCTTTTTATCACCGCCTATTTCGAAAGCAGGGCGGATATGCGCGACCAGCCGAAACGGTATCAAAAGAGTTTTAATGAGATTTATAACTGGCAGGTTGGAATGGAACTGCGGGATCCGCCCGAAGGCTGGAGTATTGAGAACCTTTACGATCTTCGTGACGGAGGGGTGAAGCTTCCTCTGGTGACATTAGAAGCGAGTTATTTCTATCCTTCTGAAGAGATGGAGAAAGGCGCACATGGTGGTGTGTTAATCAATGCCTGGGAGCTGGCGTATCTGGTCGCGCAGTCGAAGAAATAAACCCCCAAAAACAGCCGCCTGCCCTTACAGGCGACAGTTGTAAAAAATAGGAGGGTATCGTCTATGACAAAGAAATCGCTTCGTTGGGTCATCATTTCCGCAGCGGTGCTGTTTACAGGATGCGGCTTCCGGCCCGAAATCCTTCCGCTGACTGCCGATTCCTCGATTGTCCCGGCTGAAAATCTGAAACTCTATTTATAAAGTACGGAGGAAAATGAATGAAATTAAAAAAGCTGACAGGCGTTCACTGGGTTTTGATCATTGTGAGCATCCTTTTTATAGGCAGCTTGTTCATCGTGTTTTTTCCCAAGCCTGTTCCTCCGCCCTCTTCAAGGCCGACCCCGGCGGCTGATCTGGATTCCCTTCATGTCTTTCATTACCCCGGCTTGTCCTGGGGCGCAACGGTGGACGAGGTAAAGGAAAAGTTTGGCCTGTCGGAAAACCCCGGCCCTCTCGATCCGTTTAATGCTTTTGCTTCGACTTCTGCTTTGGCAACCGGCAGTGTGGATTTTTTGGGCCGGAAAGCGCAGACCAATTTTAACTTTTGGTGGGAATATGGCTCAGACCGCGGCGAGCTGTGTAATGTAACCGTCCGTATTCCGCTGTCGTTTGAACAGAGGGAGGAAGAATACGACAAGCTGTGCAAAGAGGTAGAAGCCTTGTCCAGAGAACAGGTGCCGGAGTTCGGCTCGTATTTCAACAAGAAAATGCGGGATGTGCATAATCCTGGCGCCTATGTGGATATGTGGGATACCGGCTATGAAGGCGAGGACGTTCCTTGGCAGTTCTATGAAATGGAGTTTTTCGGCGGCGACCGCCTGCTGAATATGCCCCAGGAATATCAGGACAGCTATAATAAGTTCCGGGGTCAGTTGTTTGTCAATGGGATTGTAACGGACACCTATGACCCGGATTGGGACTACAGCAAGAAGCCTTTCGATTATATTGAGAAGGAAGACCGCTTTTTGACCTTCACCGGGATTTACATGGATGTAGACCATGTCGGTAAAATAGCAACGGCAAAGATCATGTTTGATGGCCGTTGCATGATCGAACCGATTTCGGCTCACTATGTCATGAGCCTGGACAATGTTTTTAACTGAATAGCTTGTACAAAATCCGCCTGCCCCAAAACAGGCGGATTTTGTAAAGAATAGGAGGGTGAGTCTATGACAAAGAAATCGCTTCGCTGGGTTTTAAGAATAACCGTGCTTTTCGTAACCATCGGCCTGTTCACCGGATGCGCTTCTCAACCGCCTCAGCAAGAGTTCCTTCCTCCAACGGCAGACCCCTCGATTGTCCCGGCTGAAAATCTGGAAGACCTCCATGTATTTGGCTACCCCGGCCTGGAATGGGGCATGACCATGGAAGAAGTACAGGAAACACTGGGCTTGACAGACTCAGACTGGAGCTTGGATAGTACGCTTGAGGATGGCTCGGAAATCCAGGCAACCGCATACCTCGATTTCTTAGGGCAGAAATATCAGACCAACTTTTGCTTTAATCAGATGAATTATTCTGATACGAAAATGCTAACCCGTGTCGATATTTTCTCACTGGTGGATTCTGTGAACCCGGATGCAAACCAGCCGGGCTATGACAAAATTCGCGGCCAGGTGGAGTCTATGCTCAAGGAACAGGGCGGGGAATTTACCGTTACGGTGGATCAGATGAAACCAAGTATGTATTATCCGAATGGAGTGGCTCATCTGTACAATTCGGATTATAACGATCTTGGGGATGCAGAATGGGAAATCTTTTTGACTGCATTCCATGGAACGGAAGGCTTATCTCATCTGCCGAAGGAATATCAGGACAGCTATAACCAAATCTTCCGCCGGCTGGTGGAAAGCGGGGAAATTTCTGAACCTTCCGGTTGGGATCCTCAGAAGTTCTTTGACTTTTGCGCGTATTCTTCTAACCCTTTGATTACTGCCGAAGTGAGGCTGGATATGAACTATACACGGGACGAAGAAAGTGGATCCTTGCGCATGACTTTTGATGCTTATGAATTTGTATGTGCGCTGTCCTGTCACCGTACCGTAGAACAAGAGAAATCTGCAAAATAATCTACAAAATCCGCCTGCCCCAAACAGGCGGATTTTGAATAACAGGGGGGAACTTTATGAAAAAGAAATCAATGATCTGGCTGTTCAGCGCGATCGCAGTCGTCTTAGCCGCAGTTTTAGTCCTGCTGGCCGTATGGGCTTGAAACCCTCCCCGAAATTAAATAATCTCCATACCTTCTGTTATCCCGGCTTGGAATGGGGCATGACCATGGAGGAAGCCAGTGAGGCCCTTGGGGTCAAAGAGGGTAATTTCCGTGAAACGATGCGGCAGGAGCAGGGCCTTTTTACCCACATTACCGTACCGGTTTCTAATCAGGAATTCCTGGAGATGGACTATAAACGAAGCACGATTATGCTCCGGTTCATCCAGTTCGCCTATACGGAGGAACCCCTGCTGGCAGGTGTGATTTTACCTTCTGCCGGTACTTACCCGATTGAGGAAACCCAGGAGGAGTACGTCGGACGGATCGAGGATTGGCTGAAGGAGCAGGGGGCGGAGTATACCATCCAAATGGAGAATCAAAAAGAAAATCCCGATCAGCCGGGCCGGTATATCGGCGAAAATAACCCCCGTTATGCCAGCGTGGAAAGCGATCCGAGGTTTGCCATGATTACGGTGAAAAGTAAGGCGGATATGCGCGACCAGCCGGAAAAATATCAGAAAGGCTTCAGCGAGATTCACAATTATTTGCTCCGGAACCGGATCATAGAAAGGCCGGAGGACTGGAGCATGGAGAAGTGGATTGATATTTCTTCCAGCGAGGAGCGGTTCCCGCTGGTGACCGTGAGGGCGGATTACCTGTTCCAATCGGAAAATACTGAGCAGGACAGACGGGGCGTTATTACGATTGAAGCCTGGGGGCTGGCGTATCTGGTCGCATATTCGAAGAAATAAACCCCCAAAACAGCCGTCTGCCCTTACAGGCAGCTGTTGTAAAAAATAGGAGGGTGAGTCTATGACAAAGAAATCGCTTCGCCGCGGCGCAGTCCTTGCCGCTATGCTCCTGATTGCCGGGTCGATCGTGCCGGTGGTCTATTGGCTTCATCCGCCGCTTCGGCTGGACAATCTTCATACCTTCTGTTACCCCGGCTTGGAATGGGGCATGACCATGGAGGAAACACGGGAAGCCCTTGGGATTGAAGAAGAGCATTTCCGTGAAACCCATCAGTTTGAAAATGAAGTCTATACCGAACGGGTGGTAGCTGTCCGCCGTCAGGAATTTTTGGGAGAAGAAGTTCAGGTTAATTTTCGATTCATCCAGTTTTCCGATTCGGACAAACCCCGGTTAACAGGGATGATTATTTCCAGCAGGATGATGGGCCATGATGCTTCCACCGATGAAACCTCAGAGGAATATTTTGGACGCCTTGAAAATTGGCTGAAGGAGCAGGGAGCGGAGTATACCGTCCGGACGGAGAACTTTAAAGAAGAGCCGGGCGAGTATAGAGGGTTCTATGTCGGAGACAGTGACTCCCACTATGACGAAATAGAAGGCAAACCGCTTTTTATCACCGCCTATTTCGAAAGCAGGGCGGATATGCGCGACCAGCCGAAACGGTATCAAAAGAGTTTTAATGAGATTTATAACTGGCAGGTTGGAATGGAACTGCGGGATCCGCCCGAAGGCTGGAGTATTGAGAACCTTTACGATCTTCGTGACGGAGGGGTGAAGCTTCCTCTGGTGACATTAGAAGCGAGTTATTTCTATCCTTCTGAAGAGATGGAGAAAGGCGCACATGGTGGTGTGTTAATCAATGCCTGGGAGCTGGCGTATCTGGTCGCGCAGTCGAAGAAATAAACCCCAAAAAACAGCCGTCTGCCCTTACAGGCGGATTTTGTAAAAAATAGGAGGGTGAGTCTATGACAAAGAAATCGCTTCGCTGGGTCATCATTTCCGCGGCGGTGCTGCTGGCCGTGGCCGTCGTAATAACGTCTGTTTTCCTGTTCCGTCCGTCCGCCAAGCTGGACAATCTCCAGGCATTCTGCTACCCCGGCCTGGAATGGGGCATGACCATGGAGGAAGTACGGGAGGCCCTAGATTGCAATGAAGTAAATTTCAGCGAAACACTTCGGTTTGAAAATGAAACATATACCAGTATCGGCGTGGCAGTTCGCCATCAGGAGTTTTTGGGCCGGGATGTTCCGATTGAATTTTGGTTTGATCAATTCTATGATTCGGATGAACCCCGGCTTTCCGGGATGACGATTGATATGTTCTGGGAAAACAGGAATCCTCTTGAGGGGGATCAGAAAGACTGGGTGCAGCTTCTCGAAAGCTGGCTGAAAGAGCAGGGAACCGAATATACCCTTCGGGTTGAAGAATTGGAATATGAAGAGGGGTCGAGCGGCGCTACTGCTTATATTGAAAGCAAGACCGATTTTCGTGACCAGCCAAAGCGGTATCAAAAAAGCTACGGCAAAGTTTATAATGAAAAGATTAAGCTTGGGTTTGTGGAAGCCCCCGAGAACTGGTCTCCGGAGAATCCGGTTGATCTTAGGAGTGATGAAGTCCGGCTTCCGCTGGTGACAATTGAATCATCTTTTCAGCCTCGTTCAGAAGAAGTGGAAGGAGATATCCCTGTTACGACAAAAATTTTTGCCAGGGAGCTGGCATATCTGGTTGCACAATCGAAGAAATAAACGACAAAGCCGCCTGTATCTTACAGGCGGCTTTCTAGGACTTTCGTAAGAACAAGCGGCATTTTTAAGAGATATCGTCCAGACATTGACTGGAACGCATGGAGGTGATCTTGGCCCTCAAGGGAGTAATCAGGCTTTTTACGTTATTCGTGCTTTTGGAAGAAAGTGCGTTGACCCTGGCTTGTACATAACGGTTATAAGTCGGGTGATTATAGAGGTTGTCCGAGCTTCTGTGGCTGGGTAGGGAAGTACTTGGGACAGCGCCGGGGGTTCGAGGGAGTTCGATCAGGTTATCGCTTTGGTTAAATTTGCTTTCGACGCCGTTGCTGTAGTAGTTGGGGAATGTGTTTTTTACTACGCTGCGGGGGATGATATGATGGTTTTCATGTTGAGCTGCTTTGGCAGGAGAAGCAACCATAAATTTGACCTGGCTTCCGTATTCTGCGTCTGGATGGAGCGTCATCTTCTTGGGGAAGTTCATCCACATCATCTTTTTCACCGCCTTTTTCTTTCAGTGTAACATCTTCCGGCAGGGAAAACAAGAGGTTTTGCGTTTAAAGCGGAACTGTGCTATAATAAGCGCAAAGCGCTTATTATAGGGATGGCCGGGGCGATCCGTTCGCGCAGGCTCACTGCCGCCC
>CANAQK010000015.1 GCA_947363605.1 uncultured Clostridia bacterium
TGCCGCAGTATTGAAAAGAAGCCAATGCTTCTTTTCAAGTGCGTTGACTATAAAAAAGGCCCCATAAACATGAAAAGGCAAAAATAAGCGATACCCGGCTCTGGAGCCAAGTATCGCTTATTTTTGTTTGTATCAAGCCCAACTGACAGGTAACTACAGTTTAGCAAGTTTCATCAGTAAAACCCAAATACACGCCGGGCCTTATTTCGATTTATTTTTCTTTTCTTTATGATCCTGCCAAGTTACCCATAAGGGACCTGCCAGACAGATCGTCGTATACGTACCCGAAATCAAACCGATGGTCATCGGGAACGCAAAGCTCATAATCGAATCCACATGCATAACCAATGCAACCACCGTAATCGTAACCATTGCAATCAATGTAGAAATTGTTGTGCTGATGGTACGGCTCAGTGTTTCATTGATACTATTGTTGACCAATTCTGCACGGGAAAGGGACTTCCCATATAAGCGATTATTTTCACGAATACGGTCATAAATAACAATCGTATCATTGATCGAATAACCCAAAATCGTAAGCAAAACCGCAATGAAGTTGTAATCCAAGGGAATACGGAAAATAACAAATACACCAAAAACCGTAATCAGGTCATTTAATAAGGCAGCAACCGCCATCACGCCAGCCGACCAGCCACTGATTTTCTTGAAACGGAAAGCGATGTAGATAACCAAGACCAGTGCGGCGAAGCCGACTGCAACCATACTTTTGGCGAAGAACTCTTTACCGATAATCGGGTTGACACTCGAGTTGGAAAGCAGCGCGACTTTTTGATTCGCATAAGCGCTTTCCAGCATCGTAGTCAACTCAGACTGCTTTTCAGCCGAAAGGCCCTCATCTTCGGTCAGGACGATTTCGAAGCTGTTCATCCCCTGTAGGCCGTCCTTCATGTTGACCGAAACCCGCTTATCAATCACCCTTTCGGTCAATTCCTTAATCGAAGCGGAATCCAGCGTGCCTTCATAAGAATAGGTGACCAAGGTGCCGCCTTTAAATTGGATGTCCAATTTAACACCCATAATAAAGGAACAAGCTAAAATCACTGCAATTAAAACAGAAGAAAAAATGAAAAAATATTTTTTCTTACCGATAAAATCAAATTGTCTTTTATTAGCCATTTTTCTTGACACCTCCATAAAGCCATGGATTCCGGAAGCACTGGAATCTGGACAGAGATTTTGTCATCAGACGGGTTGAAAAGACACTGAAGATAAAATTCAGTACAACGCCGACCAATAATGTATAGCCAAAGGAATAGATGGAACCTTGAGTAGAAGGGCCGAACATAAAGAACAGGAAGGATAACAAATCAGCAAAAAGCGTGTTCGGCGCGCCAAAAGCACCCATCAAAATAATAGCTACAATAATAACGGTAACATTGCCGTCGAAAATTGCAGAAAAGCCCCGTTTAAAACCGGATTCAATAGAACCGTCTACTGATTTGCCCGCACGGATCTCTTCTTTAATCCGCTCTGCGGTGATAACGTTTGCATCCACGCCCATACCAATCGACAGAATAATACCTGCAATACCCGGGATCGTTAAGGTAAAACTATTGATTCCAGGAATAAATCCGGAAATTGCCGCAATCATGCCGCCCACATGGCCGGCAAGCGCAATGCAGGCAACCAAACCCGGCAAACGGTAGATCACGATCATATACAGGCAAACCAGCACAAACGCAATAACCCCTGAAATAAGCATCGCTTCCAATGCCCCCATCCCTAAGGTGGGAGTAATCGTACTATAGGTTTCTGTTTCCAATTTAAACGGCAAAGCGCCGGCATTGATCTTGTTCGCCAGTGCAGTCGCACTGTCATAGTTAAAATTACCTGAAATAATCGCGTTCCCATCCGTGATCGCCGCATTGACAGAAGCGTAGGAAATCATATCGTTATCCATCCAGATCGAGATATAACCGTCTTCCTGGTATAAACGGGTAGTTGCATCTCCAAACGCCTTTGCACCCTGCTCGTCCAGCTTCAGCAGAACATAGTATTGGTTAGCGCCGTTCTGGCTGACCGGCCCATATTGCGCGGCTGCTTCTACAACATTTTTACCTTCTACTAAAACTTCAGCAGTTTCATCAATGAAATTCCCATCTTCATCCACTGAATTCCCTTCACGGAAAGTTAGGATTGCCGTATCTCCCAGTTCTTTAATTGCTGCCTCCGGATCAAATTCAGCTTCTCCCTCTTTCCAAGGAAAGCGCACGATAACCCGGCCTTTATTCGTATCGGTATAAACTTCATAATCCGTGATGTTTAACGACACCAAACGCTGCTTCATAACCTCTGCTGCTGCGTTCATCTGCGTTTCTGTTGGCTCGATATCGGCTGGAGGAGTAAACGTGACATCAACGCCGCCCCGGATATCAATACCCCAACGAATACTGTTTGCACCCTTGATAAAGTCGGTTGTTTTATCACCATACGTGGTGCTGATACCGGTGAAAGACAAAGCAGTAAACGCCAAAATGACGATCGCTGCAATGAAAAACATCGGTTTTCCAATACGTTTCATGGATCGAACTCCTTCTGTTTATTTTGTGGAAATTGGGAAAATTAAACATCTCTCCAACTACACTCATACGACTTATTATAGGCTACTATCCGACAAAAGTCAATCTTTTCTAAAGTTATTTGAACAGCGCTTTCGCAGCAGCCTTTATACTTTCTGTGATGTATTTTTATTGATATGATTTCCGGATCATAATCAAGGTGATAAGCCATCAATCATAATTGCTTAAAATAGGATTTTAATTCTGCTTTGCAAGTATCTTCAAGCTGTTTCATTTCAACTCCACGAACAGCGGCTTCTAAATGGTAAAAAATAACAGAAAAAGTGCCTGGATACTTCTCTTTGAGTCGAAAAACCGCTTATTTACTTCCTATTTCCATTAATTCTTCGGCAGAGTGAATCGAATCCCAACTGAATGAAGCTTTTTCCATTGTCTTTCCTAATCCTAAAGAAGCAACCGACTCCATATTTTTTCTTCCCCATGATGATTATAAAAATACAAGTTTTTCCCAAGTCTCCTCTTAACAATATGACTGGTATTATTGTACTGCAAAGGCGAAAAAGAAGATAAACGGCAGTAACCTTCCTATTGTTTTACAAATTTTACACAAGCCTCAGGTCAGCCTCTAAAACCTCTTTCATAGTCGGAATGGAATTCGAAGCCCCTTTCCTGCCTATTGCTAAAGAAGAAGCTTTGGAGGCCAACCCCAGGCATTCCTGCATGGGCATCCCCTGCATCAGGCCGGTTAATAAGAATCCCGTGAAAGTATCCCCCGCCGCCGTTGTATCGATCACAGGAACGTCATAAATCCCATGGGAACAAATCTTTTTCCCATCAAAAGCGATCACGCCTGATTTCCCCAAGGTCAAAACGATTTTCGCCGAAGGATAGCGCTCCCGCAGCACAGCCATCATTCGTTCCGGTTCTTTTTCTCCGGAAAGCTCCTCTCCCTCAATCTCATTTAAAAGGAAGCAGGAGATTTTTTGCAAGTCCAGCGCTGCAATACTGCTGTCAAAGGGAGACGGGTTTAATACCAAATTCATCCCCATTGCGTAAGACTCTTCTACAATCCAGGGGTTAGCGTTAATCTCATTCTGCAAAAGAAGATAATCCCCTTTTTCAAAATGGGAAAGGGTTTTCCGCACAACCTCTAAAGAAATTGCACGGTTAGCTCCGCCATATAGGATAATGCAATTTTGCCCATTTTGTTCCACCTGGATAATCGCATGCCCCGTTCTCGTATCAGACACCTGCACAAAATCCGTATGAACGCCCTTTTCCTGCAAAAGTTCTTTTAAAAAAAGCCCATCTTTTCCAATCGCTCCAGCGTGATAAACCTCTGCGCCCGCATTGGCCAGCGCAATGGACTGGTTCAAGCCTTTTCCACCGGCATAATACGCAAAGTCCAGGGAAGAAGCCGTTTCACCTGGCCGGACAAAATGCTCCATCGTATAAACATCGTCAATGTTCAATGAACCAAAATTTAAGATTTTCATCTTTTCCCTCCCAAAAGCGCAAAAACCACCGCCCTGAAAAGCAGTGGTTTTTCATCCTATTCAGCACTCTTCCGAATGTTCTGTGGTAATATAGTTTTTTCCATAGTTGTCATACAAAATATTGATTGTCACTTGTGCAAGCTTCATCAAAGCAAACAATCCGCCGATCAAACAAATCAGTTTTAAAAAGCCCTTCATGTACAACACTCCTTCATTCTCTTATAAATACATATTAACAAAAAACACCAGATAATGCAAGGAATAATTTGGAGGATTAAAAAAGTCTTTTTGCCAAGTCTTTCCGCTCCAGCGCCAGCATCAGCGGGATTCCTAAGATATAACAAACTACCGCTTGACCAAGTCCTACCGTAAACATATTTACCAGAAAAATATTCCAATCAAAAGGCCCCATCATCCAAGTGATTTCTGCCCCAACAATAAGCGCATTGAATAATACAGGCGGCAGAGGAACGAAAACATACCGAATCCATTTCCGGGAAGACTTACCGATAAAATAGCTACATACCGCAGCTAAAAAGGTAGCGAATGTTCCAAAAATCGCGTCTATCCAACCGACTGGATTCACCCCAATAAAAAAGCCGACCAGATTTGCCAAAGCGCACCCCAAGGAAAGCCCGGGAATTGCAGCACTTGTAAAGGCTGGAAGTACCGTAAGCATCTCACTAACCCGATACTGGATCGCGCCAAACGACATAAAAAAGGTCGCAAAGGTAATTGCTGCATACAATCCTGCAATCATTGCAGTCCGTGTCATTTTTCGTGTGTTCATTTTTAAAGTTCCTCTCGTAGTTTTATTTTAAGTCAGGAGCTTGCGACTGACGTACGGCATACTGCCGCGTAGATAGTATAACACTTTTGGGAAATTACGTCAAGGAATCACCAGACTGAATTCTTCCAAAAGTAAAAGCCTGTGAAATTTTCACAGGCTTTTATCAAAATGCTCAGGACGTTGGAGCAGAGGTGTCCTTCATTTTGCAGCATTTTTTATATTTTTTTCCGCTTCCGCAGGGACAGAGGTCATTATCGCCGATATGCTCTTTACGGACCGGCTGTTTCCGAACGACCTTCTCCTGCTCGTCACCATGGAATGCCATCGTCGGATTTGCCACCTGTTCCCGCTTCATTTCTACATTTTGGCGCAGACGGATAGATAGCAGGACACGGACTGTGTCTTCCCGGATCGAATCGATCATGGCATCGAACATATCAAAGCCCTCTTCACGATAGGCATAGATCGGATCCTTCTGGGCGTATGCACGCAGGCCGATTCCCTTTTTCAGCTCATCCATCGCGTCAATATGGTCGATCCACTTCGTGTCAACGTGCTTCAGCAAAACAATACGTTCCAGTTCACGCATCATCTCGCTTCCGAGTTCTTTTTCTTTTTCTTCATAAAGCGTTTTAGCTTTCTGAGTCAAATCAGAAATAATGTCTTTTTTCTCCAGTTTGGCACGTTCCTCGATGGTATAGTTCAGATCCTCTTCCGTGGTCAGCAACCCTAAATAATGGTCACGCAATCCTTCCAGATTCCAGTCATCATGCACATCACCATCCGCTAAATAAAGGTTAACATCGTTTGCGATCATGCCTTCAATCATTTTCTGAATAACATCCTGCAAATTATCGTCATTCAATACCTTCAAACGCTGCCCATAGATAATCGACCGCTGGGTGTTCATTACATCGTCATATTTCAGGACATTTTTCCGAATCGAGAAGTTCCGGCCTTCGACTTTGCGTTGCGCGGATTCAATCGTAGAAGTCAGCATCTTCATTTCAATTGGTTCATTTTCATCAAGATTGAACCGATCCATCATGGTCTGGATCCGTTCCCCGCCGAACAGGCGCATCAAGTCGTCCTCCAAGGAAAGAAAGAAGCGGCTTTCACCTGGGTCGCCTTGGCGGCCGGCACGGCCCCGCAGCTGATTGTCGATCCGGCGGGATTCATGCCGTTCCGTGCCAATGATAAACAGCCCTCCAGCTTCACGCACCTCATCGGCTTCCGGCTTAATCTGCTCCCTGAATTTCTCCTCCAGCGCATGATATTCTTCCCGCAGGCGAAGGATTTCCTCATCTTCCGTTTCACTATAACTGGTTGCCTGGCCAATCTGTTCGTCGTCATAACCCTTTTTACGCATTTGAGCAACAGCTAAAAATTCTTCATTGCCCCCAAGCATAATATCTGTACCACGGCCCGCCATATTCGTGGCAATGGTCACAGCGCCCTTCTTCCCCGCCTGTGCAACGATCTCTGCTTCCTTTTCGTGCTGCTTTGCGTTTAAGACTTCATGCTTAATCCCCCGCCGCTTCAGCATGGAACTCAGTAGCTCAGATTTATCAATGGAAACCGTACCAACCAGCACAGGCTGTCCCTTTTCATGGCACTTTACAACCTGGTCAACTACGGCATTATACTTCCCCTTTACCGTCTTATACACCACATCGTCATGGTCAATCCGGATATTGGGCCGGTTCGTCGGAATCTCCACAATATCCAGCTTATAAATTTCGCTGAATTCTTCTTCCTCCGTCATTGCGGTACCCGTCATACCAGAAAGCTTATTATACAAACGGAAATAATTCTGAAAGGTGATTGTTGCCAGCGTCTTAGATTCACGCGCAACCTGAACCCCTTCTTTTGCCTCAATAGCCTGATGAAGGCCCTCACTGTACCGCCGGCCGATCATCAGTCGCCCGGTAAACTCGTCTACAATCAGGATCTCCCCATCCTTAACCACATAATCTACATCGCGCTGCATAATCCCATGTGCGCGGATGGCCTGATTGATATGATGCTGGATGGACAGGTTTTCCGGATCCGTCAGGTTTTCAATATGGAAGTACTCCTCCGCCTTTTTGACACCTGCCGGGGTCAATGAAACCGTTTTCGCCTTTTCATCCACGATATAGTCTGCATCGACATCCTCGTACAGTTCCTTGGAATCTTCCTCCACAATGCGGAAAACCTTCAGATGCTTGGCAAAATTATCCGTCAAATGATACAGCTCTGTCGATTTATCCCCCGGGCCGGAAATGATCAAAGGTGTCCGTGCCTCGTCGATCAAAATCGAGTCCACCTCGTCCACAATGGCGTAATTGAATTCCCGCTGCACCATGTCCTTTTTATACGTAACCATGTTATCCCGCAGATAATCAAAGCCCATTTCATTATTCGTTCCGTAGGTAACATCAGCCGCATAAGCCGCGCGCTTTTCGTCCGAGCTCATGTCATGGATGATCAGGCCCACGGTCATACCCAGGTATTTAAAAATACGCCCCATCCATTCCGACTGATACTGGGCCAAATATTCGTTTACCGTAACAATATGCACGCCTTTTCCGGTAAGCGCATTCAAATAAGCAGCCAGAGGCGCGGTCAGCGTTTTACCCTCACCGGTTTTCATCTCAGCAATCCGGCCTTGATGCAGAACAGTAGCGCCAATAATCTGAACCGGGAATGGCTTTTTCCCGATTGTTCTCCAAGACGCCTCGCGGAATACCGCAAATGCATCCGGCAAAATATCATCCAGCGTTTCGCCGCCAGCTAGTCTCTCTTTTAATACGCCGGTCTGAGCGCGCAGCTCTTTCCCGCGCATCGCCTCATACTTCGGCTCTAAATCCAGCACCTTTTGTTTGATCGGCTCAATTCGGGCAAGTTCCTTCTTGCTATAAGAGCCGAAGATTTTTTCCAATAATGACATTCCTTCACCTCATGTATTGTAATTGTAACTGAAACATATCATAATTTTCCATTTCTCATTATATCCGCAAAACCAGAATCTTTCAAGCTTTTTTCTAAAAGAAAATAAATTCTTCTTTTCTATCTTGTGGAAAAACGTCTTCCTTATTCCCGAATCCATCCTTGAATATACGCAAAAAAGGAGCTGTCCGAAAAAATGTACGGACTGGCTCTTGCTTTCAAGGAAAATATTGTTTATAATAAAGTAGACACAGATTCCAGGCCGCTTTCCGGCTTGTTCTGTCCCGAAGCTGACCCTTCGGCGGTACGCGTCAAGGCGTACAGGAACCAAAATTGTAATTTAGCCCGGATGGGTTAAAATGAAAGGAGCAGAAATATGAACTATTCTCATGAAGTCGAGAGGATGTGTACTCTCACAAAAGGCCCCAAGCATGGTCCTGCCCCCATTCCTGAAGAAGGACGCTGGGTAAAAGCCTATAATGTTACGGACATTTCCGGTCTTTCTCACGGTGTGGGCTGGTGTGCGCCCCAGCAGGGTACCTGCAAACTCACCTTAAACGTAAAAGAAGGCATCATTGAGGAGGCATTGGTTGAAACTCTGGGCTGCTCGGGTATGACCCACTCTGCTGCAATGGCTGGTGAAATCCTTCCGGGTAAAACTATCCTGGAAGCGCTCAATACTGACCTGGTCTGTGACGCGATCAATGTGGCTATGAGAGAAATTTTCCTTCAGCTGGTATACGGCAGAACCCAGACCGCTTTCTCCGAAGACGGCCTGCCGGTAGGCGCAAGCCTGGAAGATCTGGGCAAGGGCCTGCGTTCCCAGATCGGCACCATTTTTTCCACCACTAAAAAAGGTGTCCGCTATATGGAAATGGCCGAAGGCTATATCCAGAAAGTAGCTGTTGACGAAAACGGTGAGGCAATCGGCTATCAGTTTGTAAGACTGGGCAAAATGATGGAGGATATCCGTCACGGCGTAGACCCGAAAGAAGCTTATGAGAAAAATGTCGGCACTTACGGCCGTTTCTCTGAGGCAGACGGCGCTGTCAAATTCATTGATCCTCGCGAAGAATAAAATCAGTCCCAATTAAAGGAGGTAAACCTATCATGGCTAAATTTGAAGGTCAAGAGAGAAGAATGCCAAAAATCGAGAAATGTCTGGCTGAATACGGTTTCGCTACGATTGATGAAGCCAAAGATTTCTGCGAGTCCAAAGGCATCAAGGTAGAAGAAATTGTAAAAGGCGTACAGCCGATCGCATTTGAAAATGCTGTTTGGGCTTACACACTGGGTACTGCAATCGCTCTGAAAAAAGGGATTACAAAGGCTGCTGAAGCGGCTGAAGCTATCGGTATCGGTCTGCAGGCATTCTGTATCCCTGGTTCTGTAGCAGAACAGCGTGCCGTTGGCCTGGGTCACGGCAACCTCGGCGCCATGCTGCTCCGGGAAGAAACCGACTGCTTCTGCTTCCTGGCAGGCCACGAATCCTTTGCTGCTGCAGAAGGTGCAATCGGTATTGCCAGAACCGCAAATAAAGCAAGAAAAGCCCCGCTCCGTGTCATCCTGAACGGTTTGGGTAAGGACGCTGCTTACATTATTTCCAGAATCAACGGCTTTACCTATGTGGAAACCGATTTTGATTTCGCTACGGGCGAACTGAAAGTCGTACGTGAAGTTCCGTTCTCCAAAGGCGAAAAAGCTGCTGTAAAATGCTATGGTTCCAATGACGTTCTGGAAGGCGTTGCTGTCATGAAGAAGGAAAAAGTAGACGTTTCCATCACCGGTAACTCCACCAACCCGACCCGTTTCCAGCATCTCGTTGCAGGCACCTATAAAAAATGGGCAATGGAAAACGATAAGAAATATTTCTCCGTTGCTTCCGGCGGCGGTACAGGCCGTACCCTCCATCCGGACAACGTAGCTGCTGGCCCTGCTTCTTACGGTTTGACTGACTCCATGGGCCGTATGCATGGGGACGCACAGTTTGCTGGTTCTTCCTCTGTTCCTGCCCATGTCGAAATGATGGGCTTAATCGGTATGGGCAACAACCCGATGGTTGGCGCTACAGTTGCCTGCGCTGTTGCAGTTGAAGAAGCAAACAAATAATTTTCCGAAATGATCCGGTTAAAAGCCGTCAAAAGAGGGCCTCTGTTTACCAGAGGCCCTCTTTTTATCAGTATTACAGGCGGGAAAACCTTATAAGCCATAGTTCAGCGGAAGTTCCCTTTTATGCTGAGTGCGCATATATACGGACTGAACTTTAGAACGGGTTTCCTCACTCCCCTCCCCTGTCAGAATGAATCGGTCTAAATCCGCATAGAGAATCCCCATCTCCTGCTCGTCAGTCTGACCGTCAAACAATCCGGCAGACGGCGCTTTTACGACGATATGCTCCGGGGCATTTAAATAGCGCAGAAATTCCAATACCTCGGTAGCAGTTAAATCGGCAATCGGGTTCAAATCATATCCACCGTCGCCGTATTTGGTAAAATAGCCCATCGTGCGTTCACTGCGATTTCCCGTACCGGCTACCAGATAATTTTTGCTTTGTCCAATTGCATACAGTACCGTCATCCGAAGCCGGGGATTGATATTATTACCCGCCATTGGGGAAAGTTCACAGACCGGAGAAATCGCATTCAGCAGCATATCCTTCGCTTCAGATACATCTACTGTAACTGTATCAATCCCGAACTGCTCGGCCAGCTTTACCGCATCGTCTGTATCCTCCCCATAGTTTCGTTTGGAATGGCAGGGCATAATTACCCCCACGACGGAATCTACTGCCTTTTTGCAGAGAATGCCAACTAATGCCGAATCCTTCCCACCGCTGTTCCCAAAAACAACTCCATCCGCATGAGCATTTCGCAGCGCATTTTGAATAAAGTCAACTCGCTTCGCTATCTCCTCTTCATAATTTCTCATATCAATTCCTCCTCTAATTTTTCTTCTATTATAAATGCTTTTTCAATTCTGTGCAAGAAAGACCTAATTATAAAAATGAAAAAGTAATAACACCAACGTCAAAAACGTTGGTGTTATTACTTGACTCATGAATGAAGGAATTCATGATGTACGGCTGGCACATAGTAAGTACCATAACATTTTAAAGTATCTGCAAATTCCTGGATTTCGTTTTCCTCCAGATCTGAGATTTCTACCAAAATGCGATACATGGGCTGGCAATAGTTCAAATCAGCATCTTTCAAATAAATCAATTCTACTCGTTTTATCGTATTTGTAGAAAGTTCCGTCTCAAAAGGTACATTGGTCGTATAGTTGCCATCCAGCAATTCCTTTTCTGCTTCTTTTACAGAAATGATCGGATAATCCCCAATCTTCTCACCAAGATCAAAGATTCGATAGCGAATGGTTTCCAGCATTGTCAAAGATTCATCAAATTCAAAAGACATATAAGACAGATTATAAGAAAGGATCTGCTGGGCAAGATCACCCGAAGCATCATACATCCGAACCTGATACGTCTTTGAACCATCAAAATCCCACACACTGTTTACAGAACAAACAGGCGTCTGCATCGGAAACAGCGTCCGATAGCGGTCATAAAAATAATCCGCCATATTTTGGATTTTCTCCAAATCAGCAACTCCCTGGAGGTCCTCCTCCGGTTCTTCTGAAACCGCAATTTCTACTTCTCCATTCCGGCTGACCGTAACGTTACCCACGGAATAAGACAGCAATTCTTTTTCTATATCGCTGTCCCCATTCCCGTTACCGGCATCCGCGTAAGAAGCTTCCACTTCAAGTTCCGAAACCTGATCTTCCGTCCATCCAAAATCAATTGCTGTTTGTACAGCAAGTGCTTTCATTCCCTCGTTATCCAAAACAGCAGAACCCGTTTCTTTTCCGCTCTGACTCCAATCTGTTTGGTAGACCGGGAGCTTTTCAGCCTGCATACCAGAAAACCAAGGATTTTTGCTTCCCACAATTTCTTCCGGGTGTTCTGCAAAAATCAAACCTTGATCTGCCGCTTCCTGTAAAGAAGAAATTTTCGGCAAGCCGGCAACGTACCCATTAGGCTTTAGAAAGCCGTTCATATTCAAAACGAATTCCTCTTTGCCTGTTCCCGACTGCGGATCACTCTTTACCTGTACTTCAGATGGCGTTGTACTTTCCGGAACAGGAAAGTACTGCTCTACAGCAGAAGCTGTCGTTTCCTTCGCTTTATCCGGAGAAGTCAGTGCAGGCTGCTCAGTCGGCAACGGTTCAATCGGTGCAGCATCTTCTCCAACCATCATGGTAGAAGGATTCGCGGTAAGATCATTCTTCTGGTAAGCATAAACTCCGGTTGCTGTCATAGCGAACAGGCAGATGACAGAAATAACAGCAACAAGTCTGCGAGGTGCGAAAGTTCTTTGTACGACTTGACGGCCGGCACGCTTGCGCTCCATCTTGCGGGCAGTAGCTCGGATGAGCTCTTCTCGCACAGGAAGCTGCTTTAATTCAATTTTATATTTCTCTTTCAACATATCTTTCCTATGTTCCCCCAAGCTCCTTTTTCAGCAAAGCGCGTGCACGGTTCAATTGACTTTTGACGGTTCCCTCTTTTTTATTCAGAATACCGCTGATTTGCTTTAGCGAAAGATCTTCATAATAAAAAAGATGAATAACCAGCCTGTATGCAGCCGGAAGTTTCAATACAGCAGCCGCAACCCCTTCTTCATCTGCCAGTTGAAGAGGCGGCACCGCTTGCTCAGCCGCATCGGCAAGGGAGGCCCGATGCCGAATCCAAGCAGAGGAAAACAGTTTTTTGCTTTGGTTGATCGTAACGGTTATCAGCCAAGCCTTTTTGTGTTCTTCACTTTCAAAGGAAGTGCCGGAGCTTATATATTTTAAAAACACTTCCTGAAAGATATCCTCTGCATCAGATTGATTTTTGGTTCGAGCGAAAGCCAGTTTGTACACCATATCGGAATATCTTTGCAGGGTTTCATTGATATCGTCATCCCTGCTGTAAACCGGCCGGTTTTCAAACGGCTCATTTCCCTTTTCACTATCAATATCCCGCATGGCGCCAAAAGGTTGCATAAAAAATAAAAATTTTTTCAAAATCATAGCAACTATTTTTACTTCTCCGTTTTCGATTCCATTCTCTGCCTGTGCTAAGGCTGGTATTCCGCCCCCAGCGCTGCTGCAATCTGAACAGTCTGTTCCAGGTCTATTTTGGTTCTCTTCCAAATAATTCCCAAAATATCCACTGCCTGAATGCTGCTCCCTCTCAAATCCGATCCAGTAAAGCTCAGGTTTGTCGTCTGTGCCCAATCGAAATTGCTGTTATTGATTTTGCATTTTTCCATTTTAGCCTGCATCAGATCTGCATTGCGGAAATTCACTCCACTGAGGTCCATTTTATAAAACTCAATCCCGCGCAGATCCGTATAAGACCAATCCCCGCCCCGAAGCTCGAAGCAGGAGGATTCCGAATCCACTAAAGAACTGCCCGTCATCTTGCAATGATCAAACAACGTATTAAACAGGCTCGCATAGCGGAACTGGCAATTCAAAAAGAAGCAGTGTTTCAGTTCCGCACCATTCAGCTTAGCGGTACTGAACAGGCAATGGTCAAAGCAGCAGTTCTCCAGTAAACTGTTGGACCAGAGGCTGCCAGAAAAATTGCAGCGTACAAAATGAGTTTTTTCGAAACGGCTGTCGGCAAAATCCATCGAAGAAAAGTCTTCCTCTTCATAATAGTCATTTTCAAACATGAAACTTTTCTCCTTACAAATGAAGCCTGCGCTTTAGCTCTGTATACATCCGATCCCCTGCAAATACAACCAAACCGATGATGGAAAGCAGGCTTCCTGCTACACAAATCAAGGATGGCAGAGTAATCGTAACAGCCCCGTTCAGCAGGAAAATAAGGGGAATAATGCCGAATATCATGGATACAATCAGGTGGATCAGATAATCCTCTAATTGAATACTCAAAACCCGGGAAATAATCGCCAGTGTAAACATGGCCGCTAAACAGAGGATCGGCAGAACAAAATTGATCGACCAGCCTCTCCATCCGGTAAAATAGTCCCACCATATGCAAAGCAAGGAGAGGACGACCACCTGATACACGACATTTTTAGGAATATTCCGGCGTTTATTAATCGCCACCGCAACGCTGATCCAAGTGCATACCAAGCCGGCTACGACAAAAACGGACCACCAGATCTCTGTAGAAATAACCAAATTCAAAAAAACAGAAAGGACAGCGGCAAATATCGAAGCAAAAATCAAAATCCGGAAAAATAAACTGTGTTTTTTATAAAGAAGAGGAACCTCCGGGAAGACCTCTTGAACAGAAAGCCCTTCCTCAACAGTCATTTTCTGCTGACAAAGCGGGCAGAATTCCCGTTCCCCTGCAACAAAAACCTTGCATTTTTGGCAGTACTTCACAGCGGCCCCTCCTCTTTGATCCGGTTCGAAACAATCGTTACCTGCACTCCCATTTGCGTTAAAAAACGGAAAAAATTTTTCTGCACTTCCGTGCTTTTAAATCCAGAAGTAAAAGTAATTGTCAGCGTGTCCTGATAGGAACACATACAAATCTGTGTACGGCGAGTACTGACAAAAATATCAAAAAGCCGGATATGTTCCTTCATCTCGTCCGGCATCACAACGACCCCTACATTGGAAAGTGCTGCCGTAACCCCTTGGTCCGCATACCGGTTAGCCGCCCAAAGCACATAGTCTTTAAAAAAGCGAGGAGTCGCACGAGCGAAAATATTATGCTCCAGCGATGCCAGTGTGTTCATCCGCTGTTGGAGTTTTTCCTGGGTTAATTCTGTTTTAAAATAGGAATGAACGGCGTTGATAACCTCTTTAAAATCCCCGGAATTATTCTTAAAATCATACGGGACATTAAATACGCTGAAGAAGTTCCTGGCCGTTTCCGAAGAAAAATATTTCCGCAAGTTGACGGGGACGGTCAATACCACTGGCCGCTGTTTTTCCCGGACCGGCATGGTTTCCGCAATCGCACAAAGAAACAATGCCGCCACAAAGGCGGTTAAGGTTGTATCATATTCATGCGCCTTTTCCAGCATCTGCTGAACCGGAATCTGCCCTTCAATGATTTGGATCCTGTTTTCAGCTACCCGCGCCCCCTTCAAACGATAGGCTGGCAATACTTTTATTTTGGAAGATTTATTTTTTTTCGTATAGTATTTTTGAAAACTGTCATCCATTTTCTGCGTCATAGAAGCATCGTATTCAATAGAAGGAAGTTCCTGATACTGCTCCGGATAACGAAGTAAAAGATAGTTATAGGTTAACAAACGAAGAAACTGAAGTGCGCCTGTCCCATCTGAAAGAGCATGATAAATTTCAAAATTGATCCGTTTGCGATAATAAGTGACCTCAAAAAGCAGCGTATGAGCATTTTTATCGTAGATACTGCTGCAGGGAGGGGAGAATTCTTCATGAACAACAGGCTTCAATTTCGTATCTTCCAGATAGTACCAAAACAAGCCTCGCTTCAATACGGTTTGATAAAACGGAAAAGCCTCCATGGTTTGATCTAAAGCCATCTGCAACAGTTCGGGAAGGATATCCTCGGTTAGTTCACAAGCAAAACGAAATACTTTGGTATCCTGCTTGCTGCTTGTAGGAGGAAAAATTTTCGCCGCATTGTCCAAACGATTCCATCCAACAAATTTTTTGGGCTGCATCAAGACTAAACCTCCCTACAAAATCGGTTTATCAATTCATAGCTTTTTTTCACATGGCTGAAATTAGGGGGCAGGGATAAAAAACCATGCAATGCGTCCTCCATACGATGTAATTCCACTGAAACCCCCGCCTCCTTTAACCGCAGCGCATAAGCTTCCCCTTCATCCCGAAGCGGATCATAAGCCGCTGTAATAACCAGTGTACGAGGCTGTCCCGAAAGATCTTCTGCAAGCAACGGAGCAAAATAAGGGTTTTCCCGATCCGAAGCATCCTTCTGATACAATTCCATATAGCCACAGATGCGCTTAGAGGTCAGTAAATAATCTGTCCCGTTTTCTTTAACGGATGGGTAGGGTGATGATTCCGGGTGATGGTCATTCCATAAAACCGGATAAAACAAAATTTGGCGCTGAAAGGAAAATTCTCCCCGGTCATGCGCCATCAAAGACAGTGCAGCAGCTAAATTCCCGCCCGCACTATCCCCAATTAAGGTAATTTGATCTGTCTCTGCCTCCACCAAACCTGGATTGTGAAACAATGCCTTAGCCACTTGGTAGCAATCCTCCAGGCCATCCGGGAAAGGATGCTCCGGGGCCAGACGATAATCCACAGAAACCACTGTATGCCCGGTGGCCATTGCCAAGTTCACACATACTTGATTGTAGCTGTCCAGACTGCCGGTTACCCAACCTCCGCCATGAAAAAACAGCAAAACCGGCCTTTTCACCCGGAGATAGCGCTCGGTAATATTCTGATTAGAAGCATAAATCCGGACAGGAATAATATGTCCGTCTGTACTGACGCGGTAATCCCATGTGCGATAAAGCGGCTTCAAAATATGAACATGAGAAGCATTATAAAAAGTCCGCACTAAACGATAATTCTTTTTTACATCAATATCCGGATAAGACAACGCCCGCAGCGCTGCCATCATAACTTTATTGATCGCCATATTCTCCCTCTCATACCAATTCAACGGAAGCTGAACCGGAACACTCCCCGTACAAACCAGCCTGTATTCCTTTGGAGGAATATTTCATTATTTTAATCCAGTATAGCATATCTCCTTCCTTATTTGTAGGGATTTTATGAATTGTTTACAATTGATTTTTCGGCTTCCGCGATTTACAATAAAAGAAAAAGGAAAGGCGGGATTTGATGATTTATCAACGCGTGGAAAATATCTTTATTGTTCGCCTGGATGTGGGAGAGGAAATTCTATCTTCCCTCACAGAGCTTTGCAGCCAAGAAAAAATCACAGCGGGGACAATCAGCGGTATTGGGGCAGCCAACTACGCAGATATCGGATTGTATGAGGTTGCCAAGCGGAAATATCACGGAACTATCCTGGAAGAAGAAATGGAAATTGCCAGCCTGAACGGGAATATCTCCCGCAAAGACGGGAAGGTATATCTGCATCTTCACGCGGCATTTGCGAACAAACAAGGGCAGATCTTCGGCGGTCATCTCCGCAGCGCCCGGATCAGCGCAACGGCTGAGATTTACATCCATACAGTTCCGGCCAAAATCGAGCGGGTTTTCGATGAAGAAACCACGGGGCTCAATCTTATCCAGTTTGACCCTACGAATTAACGAAAGGAGTTCCTGATGTCTGTCATTCCAACAATTTCATTAGATGAGAACATCCAGCTTCCACAATTGGGATTAGGCTGCTATAAATCGCTTGGTATGGAAGCTTACCAAGCAGTTCTCTGGGCTATCGAGGCGGGCTATCGGCATATTGACACCGCCGCCCTTTACCATAACGAAGAAGCAGTTGGCCGTGCTCTTCAGGATTGCGGGCGGCCACGAGAGGAATTCTTCGTTGTCAGCAAGCTTTGGCCCACCCATTTCTCCAACCCGGAAAAAGCATTTGAAAACACCCTGCGCCAATTAAAGCTGGATTATCTGGATGGATATCTCCTGCACTGGCCCGGAACCGACCCCTATCTGCGAAATAAGGCTTGGGAAGCACTCCTGAACTGCAAAGAAAGAGGGCTGATCCGATGCCCGGGCGTTTCCAACTTCATGCCGGAACATCTGGAAGAATTAAAATCAAGCGGCATACTCCCGCTCCTGAATCAAATTCAGTTAAATCCATGGTATCCTCAAAAACGCGTGACCCACTATTGTAAAGCAAATAACATTTACATCTCAGCATGGGGGCCGATTTTCCGCGGAAGAATCCACGAAGTGCCACTGCTCCAGGAATTAGCCGAAAAATATCAAAAAACGCCTGCGCAGATTACCCTCCGATGGCATATGCAAAAAGGCTGGATTGCTATTCCCAAATCCATCCACCAGGAACGGATCCGGCAAAATGCGGATATTTTTGATTTTATTCTTTCAGAAGAAGACTCTGCCAAAATTGACCGTTTGGAAACGGGACAGCCAATCGGCGGAAACGATCCCTATACTTATGACGGCGCGGGAGCACTTTAAAATCCAGCGTTAATCAGTAAAGTTATATCCCTTTACTGATTGTTTTTTAAAATCTGGATGCAGTCCTGATAGAAAGATTTAAAAGCAGAAGGGACCGCATACTCCTTTTCCAATTGGGAAGCATCTGCCCAGACTCCATCTGCTTCCTTCCATCCTTCTTTTAGATGAACCAAATAACCACTCATCCGCCATTCAATATGGGAAAAAATATGCTTGGCCGATTTGAAGGTCTGCACCTTCGTAAAAGAGATTCCTTCCTGCTGCAAAAATTCCCTTGCCTCAGAAACTTTCAGCTTCCCTTCTACTGACGGAAACTCCCATAAACCTGCTAATAATCCCTGTGATTTCCTTTTTCGAAGCAGTGTTTTTCCCTGTGAAATCAGAATGAAAACTGTGCGTTCTTCTATCCTCCTGTCGGGCTTTGCGGCTTTGACAGGGATATCATGCACACTCCCTTCCGCATAAGCCCGGCAAAGGGTCTTTACCGGGCAGACCGTACAGCAGGGGTCACCGTTCGGCAAGCAGACCACCGCACCCAGTTCCATCAAAGACTGATTAAAATCCCCTACCCGCTCCGGAAGAACAGCCTGAATAGCCGCGGATATTTCTTTTTTTACCACTGGTTTGGCGATATCCTCTTTGTTCTCCACAATTCTGGATATCACCCGGAGCACATTTCCATCTACCGCAGGTACACGGAGCTGAAACGCAATAGAACCTACTGCCCCAGCGGTATACTCCCCAAATCCAGGCAAAGATTTTAATCGTTCAAATTCACCGGGGAACTGCCCGCCATACTCCGATTGGATTTTTTGTGCCGCCTTTTGCATATTGCGCACCCGGTTATAATAGCCCAAGCCTTCCCACAATTTCAAAAGCTGTTCTTCTGATATATGGGCCAATGTGAGCAGGTCCGGGCATTCCTGCAAGAACCGCGTATAGTAAGGGATTACCGTATCCACCCGCGTTTGCTGAAGCATGATTTCCGAAACCCAAACACGATAAGGGTCGGTATTTTCCCTCCAGGGAAGTTTCCTTTTATTTTGATCGTACCATTCCAGTAAAAGGGGCACCATACTGCTCAGCAGCTCCCTGTTCGTAAGAAATCCCCTGCCCTCTTTTTCATTACTTGGAACGCACATAGACATTTTTTCCATTCCCATCACTGCTCGGATTCGACCGGATATCAACAATATTTAGCGACTTCAAAAAAGGGGTCAATTTTTTAAATCCATAATTCCGGACATCAAAATCAGGATAACGCTTTAGCAGCAGGTTCCCGATTTCACCAATATTAACCCACTGATCCTCATCAGAAATCTCGTCCATAATGGTAAGGATGGTCTGCTTAATGGTTTTGATATTCGTCATTTTGGTAATCTCCGTAACTGCTGGTACGGTAGACGCAGAAGAGGAAGGCACATTATTTTTGGTTAGAATTTCCAAATACTTAAATTTATTGCAGGCCGCAATAAAAGCAGTCGGCGTTTTCTTTTCTCCCATTCCAACCACATACATCCCAGACTCCCTCAGCCGAGAAGCCAAACGTGTAAAATCACTGTCACTGGACACAATACAGAACCCTTCCACATTGCCGGAATATAAAATATCCATTGCATCAATAATCATAGCGGAATCGGTTGCATTTTTCCCAGTGGTATAACCATATTGCTGAATTGGTGTAATGGAATGATCCAACAGCACATTTTTCCAGGAGGCTAAGGAAGGTTTTGTCCAATCCCCATAAATACGCTTATAGGTTGTAATCCCCTCATTGGAAATTTCATCTAATATGTTTTTTATATACTTATCCGACACATTATCCGCGTCGATTAAAACTGCAAAACGGTGATCTTTTGCCATTTCATCCCTCTTTCCTTTATTGATGCTATAATCAGTATCCCAGCATTTATTATACCATTTCTTTCCTAAATAAACAATGAAAAAAGAGGAAACTCCGAGAAACCCAACAGCAGGCTGTTCTCCAAGCAAAGCTACTATTTGACGGAACCTCCTATCATTTGCGCCAAAAACCGGGGCAAATGAAATTCCCCCTTGCCCCGGTTTTTAATACAAATCCCAATTTACTCCTCTGGGAAAAAGGCCATCTCTGGGCTTTTCAGAATCCCATAATCCCTAGTATTATACTCGTAACAAAAACTGTCGCCTGTCGTCCGCCAAGCCCCTGGGCCGTTCCAAGTCAATGTAGGATCACAGCAATGTAATGCACCAAAAGTATTGTGCCGCGTCCCTAGCACACGTAGCAGGATCTCATGCTTCCCTTGGGAGAGTCCCTCAACCCGGCAGGTATAGGGCGGTATGATAATCAGGCCGCGCCGGATACCGTCCACCTCCACCGCAACGGCGGCCCCAGCGTAACGGCTGACCCGGATTTCCAGGCTGCCGCAGCTCTCCAGCTCAATTTCAAACCGATATTCCAAATTTCCGCTATAGAACGGCCTTCCCTGTGGTACGACAGAGCCGAACCCCAACCAATCACGGCAGGGCATCAGCGTTTGCTCCACACCCTCCAGACGGACATCGAACTCACCCAGCAGATAAACGCTTTCCAAATCACGATGTTCGGCAAAAGGCAGTGTTACCTGGATATTATTCTCCCCCTTTGCCAACGGCGGAAGCGGAACCGTTTGAATCACCTTATCCACAAAATAGCCGTTAATCTCGACTGGCACTGCCTGCCCGTTCAGGATAATTTTTGCATCAGCAGCATCCTCCAGTGCGAGCAGGGTCCCTGCCAATTCCATTTCGCTGTACAGGGTATATTCTAAAGTAACCCAGTGCTCAATCGGCTTTTTCCGGACTGTCCAAGGCTGTGGGATTGCGTCGGTACGGCAGGGATATCCAAGCTGTTCCCGGCAGAGGTTATCAATCCGGAGAATTTCCTCCAATCCGCTGAACTCCCCATCATCCAGCCGAAAACGGGCCAGATCCAACAGGCAGACATTCGGCTCCATCCGGCGGCACTCCACCTTATGCCGGAGGGAAAAGACCCGGGCCGGCTTTGGCTCCGGCTGCGGCAGGACTTCGCTGCCGTTATATGCGGACAAGCAAAGTAGCAGGGAATCCAACTGGTAGAGCGCCGCTTGGATTTCCGTCCTTCCATTTCTCACCCGGTAGGAAATCGGGTGAATCTCCCCGGTCAGCGTGTCATACACAGAGGGAGTATATTCCCCTTGCACCCCTATTTTCAGTTCCTGCCGACGGGCCACATCGTAGGAGGCCTCCTTTTTGGCATGGGCTAAGAAAAGCCAGCGACATTCCTGATCCTGCCGATACTGGTAAATCAGGTTTTCTGCTGGGAATCCGTCGGAATCCAGAATCCGGATTTCCGCATCATCCGCCAGGGCCGACAGCAGCGGTTCCTTCTCAAAGGGCAGGCAAAGGCTTTTCTCATACAATCCGCGCAGCTCCTGACTGGGCTGGGCATCCAGATAGCCCGGACATCCTCCCAGGAAAATTAGCCGTCCGCCTCCTTCCTGAAAAGCACGCAGGCGTTCAAACGTGGTACGCCGAAGAGTATGGCACCCAGGTACGATCAGGATATCATAATCCATCCGTCCTACCGAAAGTGGGAATCCTCCCACAGGGCACTGCTCCGAAAGAAGGGATTCACAGATAAAGTCGAAATCCTGCTGGCCGAACAGAAGCCACTCGGTCAGCCGCTCGAAGTTCTCATCCAGCTGTTCCCGCAGCCGGTGGGAACTGTCCTGCGGCCCCCAGTAGAGCCAATAGCTCTCCACCGGATGGATCACCCCAATCCGTACAATGGGTTTGCCCCGGGTCAGCGCGGTATTCAAGCGGGCAAAATGATTTTCGACCGCTGGATATTCCGGATACCAGGGCACCTGATAATTCATCGAAGCCGGATAGTCCCGTTTTGCCTCCCCGGCCATCGATACCCATGACAGATGATGCACCCGGACAGTTACCCCCAGTGCTGCCTGCCAATCCCCCTGGAATTTGTGTCCCCGGAAGTCAAAATGCCAGCCGGTTACGCCGTACAGCTCTGAAAGCATTCCTTCACGGCCATACTGCCGGACAGCGGACTGCGCCTGCTTCGCCGTCGTCAATTCGACAGCATTACAAAGCATATCGATCCCTGGTAAGCCGAATGCCCGATAGGAGCGCATTGCGTCCCCCAACGCCGCCGTCTGACTTTTCAAGGTGGGTTCTTCCATCATATGTCCTGTCAGCAAAAGCCCGTTTTCCTCACACCACCGCCCACAGTTATCCGCAAATGCCTCCGCAAACCGCTCGGAAATATGGTCGTGATACCGGTAACGCAACAGCGAAACCTGCCCATCCGGAAGATCCCAGATCAATTCCGGCAGCTGTTCCAGCAGATCGCTTTGGTAAGCCGCCCGGAAGGTTTCTGTCAGGTCATCCGACCAGGGCAGCATCACATCAGTTTGGTCCTCTGCAAAGCCTAGGGCTGTCTTACGGGTAAACTGGGGTTCATCGGTAAAAATCGCCGGGATCACCTGGGAAAACCGATCTCCTACCGCTTCTTTATACCGCTCGTAGGTACAGCGGATAAATTCGTCAATCGCCTTTTTGTCCAGCGTATTGACATAGGTCTGGTTATTGAACCATTTGCTGGGCAAGGAAACTTCTAAGTAAGCGTACCATTTGCGGCCCCGGGCCTCTTCCTCCGGTGAAATCCTACGGTAGGAAGCCAGCGTCCCTTCGCTGTCCAACTCGATATCATAGCAGGCGAGCATCCGCCCATTGTTCGCACGGGCTGCCACGGATGCGGCAATGTTGGCCGAGCCCTGCTCGACCTCCTTATTCAGGCGGGGAGTAAAACAGAGGTAACGCGCACGGTATTCCTCATTTTTCGTAACAAGCCCGCCGGCGAATCCACTGGGCCAGCGATCCTCATCATAGAGCCAAGCCAGCATTCCCTCCTGTTCAGCCCGGTCAGTGCAGGCTTTTACTAAATCCATAAATTCGTCCGACAGATATTCCGTTGCCAATCCGGTTCGGGAGTGCATATGGAATCCACCCATTCCCATTTCTTTCAGGCAGCCAATCTGGCGCATCAATTCCTCTTTTTCCAGTTTGGTATTCCAGGACCAGAAGGGCGCACCACGATATTCGGAGGTCGGGTTCCGAAACAGCTCCGGATCTAAAGAAGGCGCGGTATTTTTTTTATATAACATAGTTTTTCTCCCCTATTGTGGATATTTTAATCCAAAATAACTTATTTTATGAAAAACTTCCGTTTATTTGCTCCATCATAGCAGGAAGGCGGAAAAAAATCAAGGATTTTTTTCCGCCCGAAAGAATCAATTTTATTTAACGGTAAAGAGGTCCATAATGCTGGCAGGCTGCGAAATCCGCCGCTTCCAGATCCTTCGTGCCAAACGCCGCCCACGCATGCGGACGATAGATGTCCTCCTCCGGAACATTGTGCATCGAAACCGGGATCCGAAGCATACTTGCCAGGGTAATCAGGTCAGCCCCCACATGCCCATAGACGGTTACACCATGGTTGGCACCCCAATTCGCCATTACGCTGTATACATCCCGGAACGCACCTTCTCCCGTCAGCCGGGGAGCAAACCAAGTGGTCGGCCAGGTACGGTCGGTACGCTTATCAATGATATCATGCGCTTTTTCATCCAGGACAACGGTTTGACCCTCGGCGATCTGCAAAACCGGACCGATCCCCTCAACAATATTGACCCGGAGCAGGGTAACCGGCATTTCTGCGCCGGTTTTGAAGTGGCTTGAAAATCCGCCTCCCCGGAAATACTCGCAGTTAGCGGGCTCCCAGTCGGTCGCTTGAACACAAGCCTGGATATCAGAGTCTGTCATCTCCCAGAACGGTTTCATGCAACCCTGCCCCTCTGCATTTTTTGAAGCGCCCGAGCCATCCAGCGCGGTAGCCCCCGAGTTGATCAAATGGATAAACCCTTCCGCTGCACCGCCCTGCGGCTTCCAGCCTGTAACACGCTCACAAGCTTTCGGGCTCCAGTAGGTACGGACATCATGGAAGCAAGGAGCGGTATGCGTGACCAGGGTTCCCAGCAGCATCGCCACACCGTTCAGGGTATCGTTTTCCGTTGCAAACGGGGTGGGCATCCGCGCACCGTTCCAGTCGAAGGTGCTGGCCATCAATGCTTCGGTAAAATCCCCGTTCGGCAGCCAATCCGTCCAGTTACGCTGTCCCTGGAATCCGCCAGCCACAGCATTTTTGCCCAGCGCTTCCTCATGCCAGCCCATCTCGTCCAGCTTTTTATTTCCGTATAAAATATCCCGTACTACCAGGGTCATCTTAGTCAAGAATTCAAAGGATTGATCCTCCGGCACCACTCTGGATTTCGTGATGATTTCCGGGAAGTCCTTCCCGGCGTTACAGTCGAAGCCTTTACGGCAATTTTCCTGAACCCAGGCAATCGCATGGCGATACTCCTCCCCGTCATAGATCCCCAGAGTGATCCGGCGGAGGATTTCGGTCATATCTACCCATTCCGGACGGATACCGAAATATTTTTGGAACACCGAAGCATCACAGTAGCTCCCGGCGATCCCCATCGCTACGCCGCCAATATTCACATAAGATTTATTTTTCATCCAGCCCACAGCGACTGAACACCGGGCAAAACGCAGGATCTTTTCAGCCACATCCGCCGGAATTTCGGTATTGTCCGCATCCTGTACATCATGCCCATAGATAGAAAAAGCAGGAAGTCCACGCTGTGCGTGCGCCGCTAATACTGCCGCCAGATAGACCGCGCCCGGACGTTCAGTGCCATTGAAGCCCCACACCGCTTTGATGGTATTCGGATCCATGTCAAAAGTTTCCGTCCCGTAGCACCAGCAGGGGGTTACAGTCAGGGTAGCCGTAACGTTCTGGGTACTGAACTGCTCGGCACAGGCGGCGGCTTCAGCCCCGCCGCCGATCGTCGTATCGGAAATGACGCACTGCACCGGAGTGCCGTCCGGATACCGCAGGCTGCCGCTGATCAGGGCCGACGCTTTCTCTGCCATTGTCCGAGTTTGTTTTTCCAGTGATTCCCGTACTCCGCCCCAACGGCCGTCGATCGTGGGACGAATGCCAATTTTCGGATAAATCATGCTTGTTCTCCCTTTCTGTCCAATTGGATTTGAGTATAACGTGAATAAGCCTGATCCCATTCAGGCAAATCCTTGGGTTCAAAACGCCGGAGCAGCTCTGTCCGTGCCAACAGCTCGCGGCCTGCTGCAATATCCGAAAGCTCCTCCAGCGCACAAAGCTGGATCAGGATATTTCCCAATGCGGTCGCTTCCACCGGACCGGCCTCCACCGGGATGCCGCAGGCGTCTGCCGCCATCTGGCAGAGCAGCCCGTCTTTCGCTCCTCCGCCCAAAATATGAAGAACGGAAAAATGCCGTCCTGCCGACTGCCCCAGCTGCCGGAGCGCAAAACGATATTTCATCGCCAGGCTTTCATAGATACACCGCACTATACTGCCGACCGTTTCCGGGACAGGCTGCCCCATCCTCCGGCAAAACTCCTGAATTCGCCCGGGAATGTCCCCAGGCGGCGCAAATTCAGGCGCATCCGGGTCGATGAAGCAGTGGAAAGGCTCAGCCTCCAGCGCTAGCCGTTCCAATTCCGCGTAGGAGTATTCCTGGCCCTGCCGCCTCCATTCCCGGCGGCTTTCCTGAATCAGCCAAAGACCAATGATGTTTTTGAGATAATTGAATCTCCCGTTTGCACCCCATTCGTTGGAGAGGGAGGGGTCCGTCAGCAACGGCGCTTCTAATTCACAGCCCAGGAGGCTCCAGGTCCCACAGGAAAGGAAGGCCCTGTTCGGATCATTCGACGGCAGCGCCGCTACGGCACATTGAGTATCATGCCCGGCCACGGAGATGATCTTCCGACCCTGGAATTCCCCTAAAACTGAGCCGCTTGATACGAGGGGGGCAAAAATTTCTTGGGAAATCCCAAACTGTTCCAGTACCTCCGCCGCCCATTTTCCGCTCGCCGGATCCAGAAGCTGGCTGGTAGAGGCAATGGACTGCTCACAAGCCATTTTCCCGCAGAGCGCCCAGCCGAAAAGATCCGGCATAAAAAGCAGGCGTTCCGCCTGTTCCAGCAGTTTCGGCTCCTGCCGTTTGATGGCGACCAGTTGGAACAGGGTATTGATGGCTAAAATCTGATTCCCTGTACGGGCGTAAAGCTCCTCTGCTGAAAAGGTTTCTAATACCGTTTCAACACAGCCCTCTGTACGGCGGTCGCGGTAATGCACCGGGAAACCGATCAGCCGCCCTTCCGCATCCAGCAAACCAAAATCCACGCCCCAGGTATCAAACCCCAGGCTGTCAAATTCGCCGGCCTTCGCAATGCCTTCCCGGATTTCCCTCAAAAGCGTGTCAAAATCCCAGCAAAGATGCCCATCCCGCTCCACCGGACAATTTTCAAACCGATGGATTTCGCGGTAATGGAGCTGGCCAGCCTGATAATCCGCAAGGATCGCCCGTCCCGAGGAAGCGCCAAAGTCAAAAGCAAGTACTCGTTTCATCCCGCGTTCCTCCTGTTTTAAAAGGGATTTTCCCCCTCCGGATTGTATTTTTTATAGCCGGGATGCCGCCCGGTAACCCGGTAAAAGCCCCGCAGGTCAATCAATTTCTGAATATTTTCCCGGCTGATGTCCCGGCTCCCGCCCAAAATCACCGCATTAATGGTGATCTTCGCCCAAAGCTCCAGGCTCTCCATCCGGTAAAAGGCGGTAATCACATCCGAGCCTACGGCCAACGCGCCATGATTTTCCAACAGCATGACATCGTGTTCCTCCAGATAAGGCTCGATCGCGTCAGGCACCTCCGAGGTGCTCGGGGTACCGTAAGGGGTCAGTGGGACGCTGCCCAGCACAGCCACATCTTCAATCATATTATACATATCCATCGCTTTATGCGCGACGGCGAATCCGGTCGCACCCGGCGGATGTGCATGGAGCACGCTGAATACGTCCTCCCGCTTTTCGTAACAGCGCAGGTGCATTTTGATTTCGCTGGACGGGCGAAGCCCTTCCGCCGCTTCCAAGATGTTGCCTTGCCGGTCGATCCGGATCAGCTTATCCGGCGTAATAAAGCTTTTGCTCATACCGGTTGGCGTACAGAGGATGCTCCCATCCTCCAACCGGACAGACACATTGCCATCGTTCGCCGCGACCCATCCCAACTGCCATGTCTTATGGCAGACATCGCAAATCTGATTTTTGATGATTTCCAATTCCATAAAAACGCCCCTTTCTATAAAAATACAAAATCCTAACAGCAAGCCTTCCTTTATAAAAGGCTCGCGGATCTTTTTTTATACAGAACCAGTTCGGGATCACTGCCATTTTCGGAATAAGTACAAACCAGCAGGAATTCCGGCGCGGCGATAATCCCATAGCACCGGCCGCCGTCCAGGGTCGATTCCAGCTGATTCCCAAGATAGACCGCGCGGTCGTCCAGCAGACGGACCCGTTCCCCGCCGGGCAGCGGGTAAGCCAAGTTGACATAGCCGCCCTGCAGGGCATTCAGGCTCTCTACCCGGGGCAGTCCCGGAATCCCCAGCGAATTGAATTCTTCCATCAGCGTCCGCTTGAGCGATTGAAAGCCCTCTTTCCCACCTTTCCGGAATAATTCGGCGATAAAGCAGGCTGTTCCAAAGGGGCAGCCATTGGTTTCGGCGCATCCCTTGCAGTTCTCCCGCATCTCGCATACGGCGCACTCCGCCCCGCAGATTGATTGAGTCATCCAAGATCCCTTCTTTCTGGTTGATTTTTCCGACGGCCGTTTTGGATCATTTCAGCGGCATTTTTCAGGGTTAGGCTGGTAATCTGGTCTGTCCCCATAATCCGCGCCACCTCGGCTGTCCGCCCTTCCAAATCCAATGGGAGGACTTCTGTAAATGTCCGTTCCTCATCGCTTTCCTTCTGAATCAGGTAATGGGCATCCGCCAACGCCGCGATCTGGGCCAGATGGGTCACCACCAGAATCTGGCGGTGTTCCGCCGCCTGCTGAAGCTTGAGCCCGATCTTCTGGGCTGCACGGCCAGACACCCCGGTATCCACCTCGTCAAAAATAAGGGTCGGTATCTCGTCCCGATCCGCCAGCGTATTCTTAATCGCCAGCATAATCCGGGAAAGCTCACCGCCCGACGCAATTTTCGCCACCGGCTTAGGCGGTTCCCCGCGATTAGTCGAGATCAAAAACTCCACCGCATCCCGGCCGCGCGGGTTCGGCTTACCCTGCTGCATGGACACTTCCAACCGTACATTCGGCATATCCAGAAAAGCCAGTTCCTTGGTCACGCTGGCTGTCAGCCGCTCCGCCGCCTGCCGCCGCAAAGCCGTAATCTCCTCCGCCAGTCTCAGCAGCCGCTGATATTCCCGCTGGCCTGCCTGGTTTAATTCCTGAATCCGCTGGCCGGAAAGCTCCAATGAGGAAAGCTCCTCCTGCGCCGCTTCCCCATATTTCAGCACGGCTTCAATATTGCCGCCGTATTTCCGCTTCAGTTGGTTCAATTCGTCCAGACGGTTTTCCAGCCGTTCCAATTCGGTGGGACTGAAATGCAGGCTCTCCATCAATTCGGCAATACCTTCCGAGAGGGATTCCAGCTCCGCGCCGACCCCATCCAGCTTTGAATACAATTCTCCCGCGTTTTCACAAACGTCGGCAGCACGCTCCAAGCTCTGGATTGCCTGCCGGGTCAGGTCGAGGCTTCCACCCTCCCCGCTGTCCCCGTCCAATGCAGCCTGTGCCTGCCGTAAAAATCCTAAAATTCGGGAAGCGCTGCGGTATTCCGTCCGCTTGGCTTCCAAGGCTTCATCCTCTCCCGGACGCAGTTCCGCCGTCCGGATCTCATTGACCTGATAGGTCAGCAAATCGATCCGCTCCGCCTTTCCCTGTTCATTCTGAGCAGCTTTTTTCATCTCCCGCTTGATCCGGACGACATTGCGATAGCAGTCGGTATATTCCTCCAGGGGGACAGAAAGATCACCGTAGCGGTCCAAAATCTCCATATGGCGTTCCGGCGCCAGCAACACCTGGTTGTCATGCTGTCCATGAATATTAATCAACTCCGTCCCAATCTCCCGCAGGATCCCCACGGTGACAGGACGACCGCTGATCCGCGCAGAGGATTTCGCATCCGCGAAAATCTCCCGCATGATGGTGATCTCGCCTTCCTCCGGCTCATAACCATATTCAGCTAGCTTAGCCACCGCACGAGGAGGGAGTTCTCGGAAGCTGGCGGTAATCCGCGCCTTGGCTGCCCCATGGCGCACTACCTCCCGAGAAACCCGGTGCCCCAGAATCGCGTTGATCGCGTCAATCACAATCGACTTCCCGGCGCCGGTTTCCCCAGTAAACACATTCAGGCCCTCCCGCAGGGAAATCCCTGCTTTTTCAATGACGGCCAGGTTTTCAATATAAAGCTCACACAGCATGGAAATCTCCCTTCCTCCAGCGGTTCAGCCCAGCATCCCACGAATCCGCTCGGTCAGCCCAGCGGCCTGCTCCGTATTCCGCATCAGAATAAAGACAGTATCATCCCCGGCGAGTGTCCCTACAATATCCGGAAGAGCCATCAGGTCAATAGCCGCACAGGCCGCATTTCCCATTCCGACATGGCACTTCACCGCGACAATATTCTGTCCGTAATCGACGCTGATGACAGCCTCCATAAAAATGGATCGATAACGAAGGCTTCGTTTGCGATCCTGCTCTGAAAATTTCTGGGCATAGCAGTATTTTCCATCCTCGGACAAAACTTTTACCAGGTCCAGGCTTTTGATATCCCGTGAAACGGTCGCCTGCGTCACCTCAAAGCCATAACCGCGCAGGGCTTCCTGAAGCCCCTCCTGCGTAGTAACCGCATTTTTTGAAATGATCTCCAAAATCGCTTCATGTCGTTTTGTCTTCATAATCGTCCTCCAGACGGGGTATCAAATTTTTGATGAATAGTCATATAAAAGCTTTTTTCCTTCAGGCAAATAAACCGTGCGCTTTTCTCGCTCCGGCAGATCTCTACTTTATCATTCAAGCATATAGGCTCCCCCACTTCACCGTCTACCGTCAAAAAGACCTCGCAGCGGCTGAGAGGAGAGAGGGTCAAAGTCAGCACGCGTTCGTCCGATATAATCACCGGCCGGGTCGAAAGGGAATGAGGGCAGATCGGTGTCAAACCGATGCAGCGAATCGACGGCTCGATAATCGGCCCTCCAGCCGACAGCGCATAGGCCGTCGATCCGGTAGGAGTGGACACAATCACTCCATTGGCGCGATAGGACATCATCATCTGTCCGCCACAGAGAATATCTAAATCCACCATCCGGGAGAGGGCCCCATTGGAAAGCACCACATCGTTCAAAGCTAGATAGCGCTTTTCGCTGTCCCCCTGCCGGAGAGTGCATTCCAGCATCATCCGATCCTCGAGAGTATATTCCCCGTTGGTCAGCCGCGCCAACAAGTCCAGTTCGTCCGCTTCTATTTCTGCCATAAATCCCAAACGTCCCAGATTAATCCCCAGTAAAGGTAAATCCCATTCCACTGCCCGTTTGGCTTCATGCAGCATGGTGCCATCTCCCCCGATTGCAATCAGGAAATCGGCTTTCCGGAACGCTTCACGGGAATTCAGGCAGTACTCCGCTTCCGGCAAATGGAGCAGCAAACGATAAGATTCCTGCATCATAGGCCGGATACCGACCTCCAGCAGCTTCTGCACTACCGCCCGGGTACATTCCGGCGCATTCCGTTTTTCCAAATTGGGTACAATCAGCGCCCGCATCCCTGTTCCCCTTTCTGTCATGCCGGATCCAATACCTCATGCGACCGCCGCACCATTTCCTCCACTGTGGAAAAGGGCAGGATATCCGAATCCGGCCGGTTTTGAATGTAATAAAGATACTCAATATTCCCCTGAGGGCCTTTAATCGGTGAAAAGGTTGCTCCCTTTACCGAAAAATCCCGCTCCAGCAGAAAATCGTAAATTTTCCGACAAACTTCCAAATGTACTTCCGGATCCCGGACGACCCCTTTTTTTCCGACTTTGCTCTTGCCTGCTTCAAACTGCGGCTTCACCAAGCAAAGAGCATAACCATCCGGTTTCAACAGGGTTTGCAGGACAGGGAGCACCAATGTCAGCGAAATAAAGGATACATCAATCGATGCAAAATCCAGCTCCTCCGGCACCTGCTCCCGGGTAATGTACCGAATATTCGTTCGTTCGAGGTTCACCACACGGTCATCCGTCCGCAGCTTCCAGGCCAGCTGGCCATAGCCTACATCCACCGCATAAACCCGCTCTGCCCCATTCTGGAGCATACAATCGGTAAAACCTCCGGTCGATGCCCCAATATCCATACAGATACAGCCCTCCAGCCGCAGGCCGTAAAGCTCCATCGCTTTCTCTAGTTTTAGTCCGCCCCGGCTGACATACCGCAGTCCGCCACGGACTTCCAGCGGGCTTCCCTCCTCCACCAGCATTCCGGCTTTTTCACACCGCTCCGTTCCGAGAAATACCTCGCCCGCCATGATCAGTGCTTTTGCCTTTTCCCGGCTTTCTGCTTTTCCCTGCTCTACTAAAGCTAGATCCAGCCTGATTTTCAACTCCGCTTCATCTCCTGTCTGATTATTTCCGCAATCGAGTTGCTGTCCAATCCCAGTTTCCGCATTAAATCGGGAACATCCCCTTGCGGAACGAACTGATCCCGTACGGCCTGGATCCGATAACGCCCCTTCCAGCCGCGCTCCAGCAACCGGGCAGCAAACTGCTCGCCAATCCCTCCGGATGCCATCCCCTCCTCCGCAAAGAGGATCACCGGATAAGCGGACGCCGCCGCAATTACTGCTTCCTCCAGCGGCGCAATACGGGTCAGTTTCAGCAGAGAGGGGGCAAAGCCTTCCTGCTCGATTTGCTTCCGGGCATCCCAGCAATGGGAAAACAGCCGGCCATACGATACAACCAGCATTTCCGGAGAGCCGGGACAGAGCGTATAATCCAGCGAAGTCGGCAGAGAATGGGTATGCTTGTCCGCACCGCGGGGATAGCGCACCGCTACCACGCCGGTTTCCCGTTTCAATGCCTGTTCCAGGCAAAGCCGCAATTCACCATAGCCCTCAGGCGAATAGACCGTCACATGAGGAATACTGCTTAAAAATCCGGCATCAAACAAGCCCTGATGGGTTTCTCCATCTTCTCCCACCAAGCCAGCCCGATCCACACAAAGCAGCACCGGCTTTTGGTCGATGGCCAGGTCGTGGATCACCTGGTCATAGCCCCGCTGCAAAAAGCTGGAATACACACAAAAGACCGGCCGCATTCCACGCGCCGCCAAACCGCCTGCAAAAGTTACCGCGTGTTCCTCCGCAATCCCGACATCGAAAAAACGCTCCCGATGCGCTGCATTGAACAGATGCAGCCCCGTCCCATATTTCATCGCTGCCGTAATCGCACAGATCCGCTTGTCCTCCTCCGCCAGCCGGGTCAATTCCATGCCTGCCTGGTTGGAATAACAGTCAGACATTGTCACATTATCCCCGCCGTTCAGGATATCGAAACCAGCCGTTGCATGATAGGCGCCAGGATTTTCCTCTGCAAAGGGATATCCCTTGCCCTTAACCGTTTCCACCTGGATAACCACCGGAGCTTCCAATTCTTTTGCCCGTGAAAGCGCGCGCGTCAGCTCAGAAAGGTCATGACCATTGATCGGGCCCAGATAGTAAAAGCCCATTTCTTCAAAATAAGTCGAGGGATATAAGATCGACTTCATCAGCGATTTGGAACGTTCCAGCCAGCTTTTCATCATCTTCCCCAACACTGGGATATGCTTCAGCAGGATATCTACCCCTCGTTTGAAACGGAGATACGCAGGCCTGGAACGCATAGAGGAAAGATAGCGTGCAAAGGCTCCCACATTCTTGGAAATCGACATATCGTTATGGTTGAGGATTACCACCAGCCGAGTCTTGCTCCGCCCGGCGTTATTCATCGCCTCATAGGCTTCCCCGCCGGTCAGCGCGCCATCCCCAATCAAGGCGATCGTGTAGTCCTTGCACCCCTGAAGCCGGTTGGCACAGGCAATCCCATACGCCGCCGAAATCGAGGTGGAAGCATGACCTGCCAAAAAAGCATCGTGCGGGCTTTCATGGGGCTTAGGAAAGCCCGAAATCCCACCCGTTTTCCGCAGCCGGGCAAAATCCTTTTTCCGTCCGGTCAACAGCTTATGGGTATAGCACTGATGCCCGACATCGAATACCAGCTGATCCTCCGGAGAATGGAACACCCGATGCAGAGCAACCGTCAGTTCCACTACGCCCAGATTGGAGGCCAAATGCCCTCCGGTCTGGGAAATAGATTCGATCAAAAAAGCACGGATTTCTTCACAAAGCGGCCCGAGCTCCGACTCCGGCAGGCGCTTGAGGTCAGCCGGAGTCTGGATCTGATCCAGAAGCGGTGTATTCATATGCGAAATTCTGCCTTTCCGGCCCTTGCGAGGGCCTGTTCTCTTTAATGCGGAAAATCATCCGTGCATCGGCACCAGCATCGCAATTAAGATTCCCAGCAGTGCTCCGCCCAAAACCTCCAGTGGAGTATGGCCGAGGAATTCCTTCAGCTCCCCTTTATTCCGCGGAATATAGCTGATGTCGTTTTTATTTTTCTTCACGATCATATTGATCACCTTGGCGTGTTCTCCCGCCGCCCTCCGGACACCCATCGCATCGTACATGACAATGCTGGCCAACAGAAAACTCATCGCGAACAGCGGTGACTGGAACCCCACGCTTCGTGCGATCGCAATAGTCATGGAACAAACCGAAGCGGAATGCGCACTGGGCATTCCTCCCGCACCGATCATCCGCTCCATCTTGAGCTTTTTCGTTTTGAACAGATTCAGCAGGGTCTTGATTACCTGTGCCGAAAACCATGAAAGAAGGGCAACATTCAGCACATAATTTGAAAATAAATCCTGGATTTTTGACATCCTGTTCCCTCCCCGGGCTGCAAATTCTCATTCATTTCAGGAACGACGGCTGAGCAGCTGCTCCGTCAATTCCAGTAAGAAACCCTGCTCTGGAAGCAGCGCCAGCGTTTCTGCCGCCGCACGAGTCGTCTGTTCCGCCAGCTCCTTGGCTTTTTCCAGTCCATAAAGGGAAACAAAAGTCACCTTCTGATTTTCCGCATCACTGCCGACCGGTTTCCCTAATTCTTCCGATGTACTGGTCACATCCAGGATATCATCCACCGTTTGGAAGGCCAGCCCCAGATTGCGGGCATATTTCTCCGCACACTGGCAACCTGCTTCATCGGCTCCTGCCATCACCGCCCCGCAAAGGCAGGCGGCCTCCAGCAACGCCGACGTTTTCAGACGATGAATCTCTGTCAAGGTTTGAGCATCCAGGCTGGTTCCTTCGGTTTCCAGATCCATCACCTGGCCGCCAACCATTCCCAAAACCCCCGCTTTTTCCGCCAGGATCCTTGAAGCCTTCAGGCAGCGCAGGGGGTCTGCACTGGTACGCTCCGGCGCGGAAGCGATCAATTCAAAAGCAAAGGTCAGCAGGGCGTCACCCGCCAGCAAGGCTTCCGCCTCCCCGAATTCCTTATGGCAGGAAGGCCGTCCCCGACGGAAATCATCGTCATCCATACAGGGGAGATCGTCATGGATCAGGCTGTAGGTATGCAGGCATTCTACCGCGCAGGCCACCGGAAGCGCAGAAACTGGATCCCCACCGAAAATCCGGCAGAACTCCAGCGTCAGGGTCGGACGGATCCGCTTGCCTCCCGCCGAAACGGAATAGCGCATCGCTCTCCGAATCGCGTTAAACGAACCGCCTTCCGCCGGAAGATACTCCTCCAGCGCGGCGTTGATCTGGGCAAGATAAGCCTCCTGCCAAGCTTGAAACTCATTCCTCATGCTGCGTTTTTTTCAACTCCTCCATTTTCAGCTTGGCTGATTTCAGCCGTCCGTTGCAAAGGGATGTCAGCTGCACGCCCTGTTCGTAAAGCTTCATGGCTTCTTCCAAGGGCAGTTCGCCGGTTTCCAGTTTCTGAACCAACTCCTCCAACTGAAGCAACGCTTCTTCAAAAGAAGGTTCTTGTACAGTTTTCTTGGGCATAATGCTTATCCTTTCTGTTGAATCGCGTTTTCCTCTGCGGGAAGCACCCGCTCTACCCGGCTTTCCAGCAGGCCGTCCGGCAGCCGCGTCGTCAGCAAGGAGCCGGGAACAGCTTCAGAAACCGAACGCAGGATCCCTTGTTCCCCACGGGTGACTGAATAGCCCCGGGTCAATACCTTCAGTGGGCTGACACTTTCCAGCACCGCCGCCAATCGGAATAAACGCTCCTCTTTTTCCCGGAATAACCGTCCCGCTGCCAGGTGAAGCCGCACCTCCCGCTCGTTCAGCAAACGTTCCGACTGCCCAACCCGGTTCATGGGAGAGGCCGTCATAAGCCGCCCGTAATCTGCTTTTAAACGCTCATAATGCTGGCGGAGAAGCTGACGGATCTGACCCTCCAAGCGCAGGAGGCTCCCAGCCAGCCGGCTTTCCAGCTCGGCGGCACTGGGCGCACAGAGCTCGGCTGCTGCGGAGGGGGTTGGCGCACGAACATCCGCGGCAAAATCTGCAATGGTGAAATCGATCTCATGCCCGACTGCTGAAATAATTGGAATTGAACAATGGTAAATAGCACGGGCAACCCCTTCGTCATTAAAGCACCAAAGGTCTTCCATCGAACCGCCGCCCCGGCCTACGATCAGCACATCAATCCCGCCGGCTTCCTCCGCCGCACGGATCCCCTCGATAATAGAAGCCGGGGCATTCTCCCCCTGCACCAAGGCCGGAATCACAACCAACCTGGCCAGCGGATACCGCCGACTTAAAATATTGACAATATCCTGGAGTGCAGCGCCGGTTTTAGCCGTTACCACGCCGATCGTCTTAGGCAGCGGAGGAAGCGGGCGCTTATGCGCCGGATCGAACAGCCCTTCTTTCGCCAGCTTCTCCTTAAGCTGTTCGAAGGCCAGCGCCAATGCACCAATCCCATCCGGCTCCATGCTTTCGCAGTAAAGCTGGTACACGCCGTCCCGCTCAAAGACCTGCACGCTGCCGGTCAGGATGACATTCATCCCATTTTCCGGATTAAAACGTACCCGGGATGCATTCTGCCGGAACATCACCGCTTTGACCGAAGCGGACACATCCTTCAAGGTAAAATAGAAATGCCCCGTCTTCTGATGGTTGGTAAAATTCGAAAGCTCCCCTTTTACCGTCAGAGAACGGAGATTCTCATCCGCAGCCAAACAATTTTTCAAATA
>CANAQK010000016.1 GCA_947363605.1 uncultured Clostridia bacterium
GCCCACTGCGGCATTATGCCGCAGTGTTGAAAAGAAGCCAATGCTTCTTTTCAAGTGCGTTGACTATAAAAAGATGTTAATCGTTTTATCGAGAATCCGTATAAGAAGCCCCGGCAGGAAAGACTCCCGCCGGGGCCTGACGCTCCTTCGATCGGAACGGCCTTATTTGAGTTTGAAAATCCGGAACGACCGCGCTGGAACCTTCGCTTGAAAGCTCCCCTTCCGGGCAGAGATTTTCTCCCGGGAGATCAGATCTACCGCCTTATGGAAAGAAGCGACTCGCCACTGGTTCCACTCGTCCGCACTCAATCCATATTCAAAGGACAAAAGCGAAAGATCAAACACCCGGTCTTCCTCACTGCGGTTCACCAGGGTCAATACCGTATTATTCGTAGCTGGTGCGCCGAAAGCATCCTTCCCATCCAGAATAAACCGCAGAACTGCCAGGCAGTCCATATCCAGCGTCAAATAGCTGGTATGCCCTGACTGGAGGGCAGGAAGCTGTTTGCGCAGACTGCCGACCATTTTGAAAAATACGCAGGTATCCGGATCCCGTTTTACAAAAGGCCCTCGGTTAAAGGGATCTTTTAAGCCGTGCAGGCCGTATTCGTCCCCGTAATACAGCGAAGGGACCCCCGGGATTACATATTGCAGTATACCGGCCAGCCGCTGAAGGACAGCCCCTTCATGATCCTGCTTTTCTGTGACCCGAAGCTTTGCCTGCTCCTCGCGGGACATCCCGTCCCCGGTTTTCCCGGTCGCCAGCACCGTCCGCAAACGCGGCTCATCATGGGAAGAAACCAGGTTCATCAGCGCATAGTGCATCGGCCGCGGGTAGTTCAGCTGCTGGGAAGTCAGGAAATTTACCAGCTCATACGCATTTTTCTCCCCCTGTAGGAAACCGGTCACTGCCGCCTTAAACGGATAATTCATCACGGAATCCAGCCCTTTTCCAAGCGCATACCGACGGTTGGCGCCATAGCTCCGCTTGGTGGTCGCATCTTCCCAGACCTCGCCCAGCAGGACGTTTTCCTTGTCGTGCCGTTTCAAATGCAGGCGCATCAGCTCAATCACTTCATCCGGCAGCTCGTCAGCTACATCCAGCCGGAAGCCCTTCGCCCCTAAATGCAGCCAGTTCCGGAACACGCTGTGTTTACCCGTAATCACATACCGCTGCCAGCTCTCATCCATTTCATTAACCTCGGGCAGGGTGTCGAACCCCCACCAGCTGCGGTAGTTATATTTTGTCCCATAAAAGGTATACCACTTATAAAACGGGGACTTCGATCCCTGGAAAGCTCCCAGGCTGTCATAATTCCCCAGCCGGTTGAAATAACGGCTGTCCGACCCGGTATGGGAATAGACCCCGTCCAGCATGACACGGATCCCATGCTTCGCCGCTTTTTTGCAAAGCTCAGCAAAATCGGCATTGCTGCCCAGGATCGGGTCCACCCGCATATAATCCGCCGTGTCATACCGATGGTTGGACGCGGCTTCAACAATCGGGTTCAGGTAGAGCACATCCACCCCCAAAGACTTGAAATAGTCCAGAGATTGGATAATCCCCCGCAGATCCCCTCCGAAAAAGTCGCAGGGCGCGTAATACTGCTCGCCGGGAAGCGGCTCATAAAGCGGCTGCTCCCCCCACTTTTCATGGACCACCACCTTGCGGCCCATCTTTTCATGCTGGGCTTTCCCCTCTTCCAGATTGCGGATATCTCCCCGCTTAAACCGGTCAGGGAAGATTTGATACATCGTGCTTTTCTGGAACCAGGCCGGGACCTGGAAGGAGGCGTCGTAGACCGTCAGCTGGAAGCTGTTGCAGGGATTGTCATAAACCATACAGTCCCCCTGCGTAATCCCCCAGGCCGGCCCGCCATACCACAGCCGCCCTCCGTCCTCCGCCTGGAACCGGTACCAGGCTACCGTGGCTTCGGGATAAGAAAACCGGTATTCCCACCAGCCGTCTTCTGCTTGGGACATCGCATAAACCGTGCTGGCATCCTGGATGAAGAACTCAATCCGTACCGACTGAAGGTTTTCCGCTTCGACCCGTACCCGCAGCAGGACGCTTTCCCCGGTTTTCAGGGCGCCTTGTGGATTGCGGTAAGGGAAAAGAGCGGAATTATGCGAAATAATCATATCCGGTCCTTTCATTCTGCGAAATGGTGTAAATGCCAGATCCGTTCATTATATTCCCGGATAGTCCGGTCTGAACTGAAGAAGCCGGACTTCGCCGTATTGACCACTGCCATCTTCATCCAGCCCATCGGGTTGCGCTGATATTTATGCCGCGCGCGGTCGAAGGTGTGGATATACGCCGCAAAATCATGCAGGACAAAATACGGGTCGGCTGAATTGTTGTAGTCCCCAAAGAGGAGGGACTGGTACAAGTCGGAGAACTGATGTACCGAAACCCCGGGCAGGGAACCGTCGATCAGGCGGGTCAGCGCATTGCGGACATCGATATTCTTTTCGTAAATCTCACCGGGGCGGTAGTTCGAATAACGCTTCATCGCGAAGATTTCTTCCTCTCTCGCACCAAAGATAAAGATATTATCCGGGCCGACCTGCTCATAAATTTCTACATTTGCGCCGTCCATGGTCCCCATCGTCAGCGCACCGTTCATCATCAGCTTCATATTCCCGGTGCCGGATGCTTCCATCCCGGCCGTAGAGATCTGCTCGCTGATATCGGCTGCCGGAATCAGCAGCTGTGCGGAAGAAACCCCATAGTTCTCGATAAAGACCACCTGAAGCAGGTCGCGGGTAACCGGGTCGTTATTCACCAGCTCGCCAATCGCATTGATCAGCCGGATGATATTCTTTGCCCGTGCATAGCCCGGCGCTGCTTTTGCCGCAAACAGAAAGACAATCGGCTGGGTAATAAAATTCGGGTTTTCCTGCAATTTATTATAAAGGTAGAGGATGTGCAGGCATTTCAACAGCTGGCGCTTATACTCGTGCAGACGTTTGCACTGGACGTCGAACAGGGCATCGGTATGCAGCTGAACCCCCTGTTTTTTCTCTAGGTAGGCCGCCAGACGTTTTTTATTTTCCTGTTTTACCGCGGCATATTTTTTCAGGAAGGTTTCATCCTCCGCGAACGGCAGCAGCTTCTCAAACTCACGGTAATCCCCCACAAACCGGTTCCCGATGTACTCCGTCATCAGCTGGGTCAAACCAGGGTTCGCGACAGCCAGCCAGCGGCGATGGGTGATCCCGTTGGTGATCGCCATAAATTTCCCAGGATTGACGCGGTATTCATCCACAAATAATTCTTTCTTGAGGATATCGCCATGCAGCTGGGAAACGCCGTTGACATGGCCGACCACGGCCAAGCAGAGATTTGCCATCCGGATCTGGCCATACGCGACGATCGCCATCCGGCTGATCCGGTCCATGTCGTTTTTATAAAATTTATTGAGCCAGCGGCAGTATTTCTCGTTCATGGCCTGGACAATGCTGTAAATCCGGGGAAGCAGCAGCTTGAACATCTGCTCGTCCCACCGTTCCAGAGCCTCCGACAGGATGGTGTGGTTGGTATAATTGAACAGGCTCTGCACCAGGGCAAATGCGTCATCCCAGTTAAACCCCTCTTCATCCAGCAGGATCCGCATCAGCTCCGGAATGGCCAGCGTGGGATGGGTGTCATTGATTTGAATGGTCACATAGTTGGGCAGTGTGCGAAGGTTGCCATGCAGGCGCTTATGCTTCCGCACAATGCTCTGGATAGTTGCCGAGGTGAGAAAATAGAACTGGCGCAGACGCAGCAATTTCCCTTGCTCGTGATTATCATTAGGATAAAGCACCTTCGAAATAGCTTCTGCCATTTCCCGCTCCTGGATAGCCTGGAAATATTTCCCTTGATCGAAGTCTTTGATGTCAAACCGTTTTTTCGCCTTCGCACTCCACAGCCGAAGGGTGGCCGGGCACTTGCTCTGATAACCGGTAATCGGCACATCGTAAGGAACCGCCAGGACCGTGGTGTAGTTCTTATGCACCGGCACCATCTTGTCCTCCATCCAGACTTCCTCAATCTCGCCGTCGAAATGGACCTCGATTTCTTCATCCGGGCGTTCAATCTCCCAAACAAAGCCGTCCTCGATCCAGTTGTCCTCCATTTCAACCTGCTCGCCGTCTACAATCCGCTGGCGGAACAGGCCGTATTCATACCGGATCCCGCAGCCTACCGCCGGAAGCTCCAGCGTAGCCAGCGAATCCAGGAAGCAGGCCGCCAGCCGCCCCAGGCCGCCGTTCCCTAAGCCGGCATCTTTTTCCTGATCTGCCACCTCATTGAGATCCAGCCCCAGGAACTCAAAGGTTTTGCGGTACTTTTCCAGGATCCCCATATTGATCATGTTGTTGGTATAAGCACGGCCCATCAAAAATTCAGCCGAAAGATAATAGACCTGTTTTTTCCCTTCTTTTTCAACCCTGCTGTTGGCATTCATCCAAAGGTCCAGGATTTCGTCCCGGATACAAAGCGCGCTGGCTTTATACAGCTCCTCCATCGACGCGGTTTCCAGGGTTTTTCCGAAATGACGCTTTAGCTTGCCAAGGATTTCTTTAACTTCATTCGGCAGCTTACCAGCTGGTTTTTCGGCGAGCGCAGCCCGGTTGGGTTTCTTTGCGTTGTTCATTTCCTTCTCCATAAAAGTCCTCCTATTCTGGCGAGGTAAAAACAGAAAGCAAAGCTGGGGATGAAAGAACCCCAGCTTTGCCGGCATTATTCCGAAATTTACAGTAAACTACAGTACAGGTCGTAGTATTTTTTCGCGGAAAGCGTGAAGCTGTTGTCTTCCTTCATCGCCCGAGGCAGCAGAATGCTCCGAGCCTCTTCATCCTGAATCGTATTCAGTGCGAACCGTACTACTTCCAACATATCATGTGCGTTATAGTTGGTAAACGTAAACCCGTTGCCCTCGCCGGTAAACCGATTATAGGGGTGTACCGTATCTTTCAAGCCGCCTGTTTCGCGAACGATCGGCAATGTGCCGTAACGCAGGGAAATCATCTGGGAAATCCCGCAGGGTTCAAACTTCGACGGCATTAAGAACAGGTCGGACGCTGCATAAATTTGATGCGCCAGCGCGTTGTCGTATCCAATATAGGAACAGACCCAGCCTTTATAGGCTTGTTCCATTCCCCGGAAGAAGCTCTCGTAGGAAGGATCACCCGAACCCAGCAGGACAATCGCTACATTTTCCGCCATGATTTCATTAAACACACGCATAATCAGGTCGAAGCCCTTCTGCGAGGTCAGGCGGGAAACCATCCCGATCACGGGTGTTGTTGCCGGGTCGAATTTCAAATCCATCTGCTCCGCCAGCGCCCGTTTATTTTCCAGCTTGCCGGAGAGATCCGCCGCGCTGAAGTGATGCTTGATCAGCGGGTCTGTTTCCGGATTAAATTCTTCCGTATCAATCCCGTTGACAATGCCAACCAGATCCTTGCTGCGGGAATTGAGAATGCCCTCCATACCATACGCATAGTAGGCCAGCTTGATTTCCTCCGCATAGCTCGGGCTGACGGTATTGATCTTATCCGCAAATACCAGCGCTGCTTTCATGAAGTTAGCGCAGCCATAGGCCTCCAGATAAGCGGAATTGTTATACTGTGAATCCACATTGAGCAGGTCCCGCACAAAACCAAACGAGAATTTCCCCTGGTACATCATATTGTGGATGGTGAAAACCGTCTTGGTATTCTGCAGCTTAGTATGCTGATACTGCGTTTTCAGCAGGAAAGGCAGCATACCGGTCTGCCAGTCGTTGCAATGGATGATATCCGGGCAGAAATCCACCTTGAGGATCGCTTCCATCACGGCACGGGTAAAGAACGCGTACTGTTCACCCTCGGCTTCCCCGCCTTTATAAATCGGGCCGCCGAAGTAGTATTCATTATCTATCAGGTAATAGGTAATATCATTATAAACCAGTTTTTCCATGCCCACATACTGCGAGCGCCAGCCAAGCTGTACTGTAAAATCGGTTAAATGTTCGACTAAATCGCCATATTTTTCCTTAATGATTCTATGATAAGGGAGAATGACCCTGGTGTCAAGTCCCAAAGCGATTAAATGTTTCGGCAAAGTGCCGATTACATCCGCTAAACCGCCGGTTTTGGCAAACGGCGCACATTCCGACCCGACGATCAAGACCTTTTTTTGTGCATTTTTGGCCATTATACGTTTGCTCCTTTCGGAATAATAACAGGATATTCACGGCTTCCTGCCAGGATCGAATTCGGCCTTACAGTAACCTGTTTATCCAGGATGGTATTTTCCAAACGGGAATCATTGTAAATCTCGCTGGACTGCATGATGATGGAATTTTTCACCACAGTCCCTTTTGCGATGGTTACATCCCGGAAAATAATCGAATTTTCAACCACGCCGTCAATGACGCAGCCGGAACCGATCAAGCTGTTGCTGACTTTCGCCTCGCTGCCGTATTTGGTAGGCGCTTCATCCTTGATTTTGGTATAGATATTGTTCCCGGTACGGAACAAGGCGTTCTGGATATCCGGGTTCAGCAGGTCCATATTGACATTATAGAAGGAAGCCGCCGAGCGCAGGCGTCCAACATACCCTTTGTGTTCAAAGCCGTATACTTTCAGGGAACCCAGGTTGTTCATCAGGACATCTGCCGCAAAGGAGGTTTTACCGCGGGAATTCGCGTCGTCCACCAAATACTGAAGAAGGTCCTTGCGAACCATATAGATGCTCATGCCGACTTTATCGTAAGCCCCGGTTGTTCCATGTACTTTCATATCCAAAACCCGGCCGGTGCTGTCCATCTCCAGGCAGATATCCTTTTCATTATCCACGCCGATAAACCCATGACTCGGGATATTGTACATCACGGTCACATCCGCACCGGTGGAAAGATGATAGTCGAACATTTCGCGGTACGTATCGTTATAAATCGTATGCGATCCGGAAAGCAGGCAGTATTTCTGCTGTGCATGACGGATAAAGGAGTTCGCGCCCTTTAATGTATCGATCAGCCCCCGGTAAGAGCCGGCATTGTCCCGGTTGTCATAGGGCGGGATCAGGAAAAGGCCGTCGTTTTTCCGATTGAGATCCCATTCTTTCCCGGAGCCCAGATGATCCATCAGGGAGTGGTAGTTCACCCGCGGAATAACGCCGATATTGCGGATCCCGGAATTCACCATATTGGAAAGTACAAAGTCGATTGCGCGGTAGCGGCCGCCGATGGGCAGCGCGCCGACAGAGCGTTTATTCACCAGCTCGCGGAGGTTCATATTCTCCTCGCCGGCATAAATGAGTCCAAAGACGTCTTTTCTCATAGTAGTATGCCACCTTTTCTCTCAAAATTCGGTTATTTCATGCTGGGATAGAGCATTTCGCCTTCCGCCACTTCTGCACCCTTGGGGATGCTGAGCTCGGAACCAATGACCGTGATCTTTTCCGGGCCGCCGATTTTCGCGTTTTCCATAATGGTTACCTGTTCGTCCAGGATGGATTTTTCCACCACTGCGCCTTCCTGGATAACGGTTTCCTGCATGATTACGCTGTTGCGGACTACTGCGCCCTTCTCAATGACGACGCTCGGGAAGAGGATGCAGTTTTCAATTTCGCCTAAGACGGTGCAGCCGTCGCCGATGATACTGTTCTTCACCTTGGCTTCCTCGCCGATATAGTGCGGGGGCTTCACCAGGTTCTTGCCGTAAATCCGCCAGCTGTCGTCGCTGAGATCCAGCTCCGGCTTCTCCTTCAGCAGGTCCATATTGGCTTCCCACAGGCTGTCGATGGTACCAACGTCTTTCCAATAGCCGTCGAAGAGGTACGCCATCATCTTCTCGCCGTTGTTCAGCATATTCGGGATGATATTCTTACCGAAATCATTGGAGGATTCCGGATCTTTGCTGTCAGCAATCAGGTATTGCTTTACCTTTTTCCAGGAGAAAACATAAATCCCCATAGAGGCAAGGTTGTTTTTCGGGACCGGCGGCTTTTCCTCAAACTCCACAATCCGCATCTGGTCGTCCGTATTCATGATCCCAAAACGGGAAGCCTCTTCCATCGGCACTTCCATAACGGCAATGGTAGCATCCGCCCCGTTCTTCGCGTGATCCTGGATCATCTTATCATAATCCATAGTGTAAATATGATCGCCCGAAAGCACCAGGATATAATCGGGGTCATACTGGTCAATAAAGTGGATATTCTGGAAGATCGCGCTGGCGGTGCCGGAATACCACTCGCCTTTTTTGCCCTTCACATAAGGAGGGAGCACATAAGCGCCGCCGGACATACAGTCGAGATCCCAGGTTGCGCCGTTGCCAATATACGCATTCAGCTCCAGCGGCTCATACTGGGTCAGCACGCCGACCGTATCAATCCCGGAATGGATGCAGTTGGAGAGCGGGAAGTCGATAATCTTATACTTTCCGCCATAGGGAACCGCCGGTTTTGCACGGTTCTGGGTCAGGGCATACAACCGGCTGCCCTGTCCGCCTGCAAGTAACATTGCTACACAATTTTTCTTGACAATCATGGTATAAATCCCCCTGTTTTATGATTCTTCAACGAATTCAAAGTAAACGGTTGCCAGCGGCGGCACAGTGATTTCCGCACTGTATTCCATCCCGCCGAAGGGCAGCTCCTCCGCCTCGATTACGGCCGTATTCTTCACGCCACTGCCGCCGTAAGCCGGATCGTCACTGTTCAGCACCTCTTTCAATGTACCGGCAGACGGAAGCGCAATGCGGTAATGCTCCCGGACCACCGGGGTGAAGTTCGTCACGCTGACAACATGCTGCACCTTCTCCCGGTAAGGCTTGGAATGGCGCATAAACGCAATTACCGAGTTATCCCGGTCATCCACGTTCAGCCATTGGAAGCCGTCCCAGCTGTCGTCAATCTCGTAAAACGCCCGATGCTTTTGATAAAACCGGTTCAGTTTGGCCATATAGTCCGAAACCGTGCGGTGGGAATCGTATTCCAGCAGGAACCAGTCCAGCTCCTTGGCGAAGTTCCATTCGATAAATTGGGCGAACTCGCTGCCCATAAAGAAGAGCTTTTTGCCCGGATGAGCGAAAATATATCCATACAGCGCCCGGAGAGCAGCAAACTTCTGCCAGTAATCCCCGAACATCTTATCCACCATCGAATGCTTGCCGTGGACAACCTCATCATGGGAAAAGGCCAGGATATAGTTCTCGGAATACGCATAGTGCATGGAAAACGTCACGTTGTTATGCTTATATTTTTTGAAGAGATGGTCGGTTTCCATGTAATCGAGCATATCGTTCATGAAGCCCATATCCCATTTAAATGTAAAGCCCAGCCCGCCGTCATAAGGCGGCTTGGTAATCAGCGGATAGGCCGAGGATTCTTCCGCAATCATCGCCGTGCCGGGATAGCTCCCCAGAACCGTGCCGTTGAGCTTTTTCAGGAATTCAATGGCTTCGACATTTTCATTGCCGCCGTACTGGTTCTTGACGTACTGGCCCTCCTCCTTGCCGAAGTTGAGGTAGATCATTGAGGAAACCGCGTCGATCCGGATCCCATCAATATGGTATACATCCATAAAAAAGACGGCGCTGGATACCAGGAAGCTGACGACCTCCGGACGCCCATAGTTAAAGAGCATCGTACCCCACTGGGGCTGCTCGCCCTGAAGCGGGTTCGCGTGTTCGAACAGCGCGGTCCCGTCGAATTGACGAAGCCCCTGCTCGTCCCGCGGGAAATGCCCCGGAACCCAGTCCAGAATTACGCCGATCCCGGCCTGGTGCAGGGTATCGACCAGATACATGAAGTCCTGCGGCGAACCGTAACGGGAGGTTACGGCAAAGTAGCCGGTAACCTGATAACCCCAGGAACCATCGAATGGATATTCGGTGATCGGCATCAGCTCTACATGGGTAAAGCCCATCTTCACTACATATTCCGCCAGGCCATCGGCGATTTCGCGGTAATTGTAAAACGTCCCGTCCGTCTTTTGCCGCCAGGAACCCAGATGCAGTTCGTAAATGGACATCGGCCGGTGCAGCAGATCAGTTTTCGCCCGTTTGGACAAGAATTCCCCATCGTTCCAGCGGTATCCGTCCAGCGACCAAACCCTTGAAGCAGTCTGCGGCCGCACCTCGCTGTAAAAGGCGAAGGGATCGGCCCGGTAATGGGTCTGCCCATCATAACCGTGGATGTAATATTTATACGTATCCCCGTTTTTCAGCCCCGCAATAAACGCGACAAAGATCCCGCCTTCTGTTTTCTGCATGGGGTTTTTGTCATTATCCCAGCCGTTAAAATCCCCTACCACGCTGACAGCGCTGGCATTCGGCGCCCAGACGCAGAAGCGGTGCTTGTCCAGCTCGGGGATATAGTGACATCCCATCAGGAGATAGGCCTTCTGAGCATTGCCCGTATTAAAAAGGTAGACATCATCCTGATTCACATAACGAAGCTCATTCAAGCTGTTCACCATCCTTTGGCAATTATTTTTTCCAAACCTGTCCTTATCCGAAGCATATGAAGCAGCCCCGAAAAATATGCGAAAGCCTACAAACGCCGGAAAAATGCCCTTCTTCCCAGGGAATTACCGCAGGAAACACGGCCGTTTCCGGGCAAACTCAACGATTGTAAGAAATCACTATATTTGATAGATCCATTATAGCACGATTTATAGAACTAACACAATAGGTTTGACGAGATTTTCCAAGAAAATTTTTATTTTTTGCCTAAAAAACAAAAAAACAGATCGGATTTCTCCGATCCGTATAAAAATCCGACAGAAGGCCCCATCATCCTTCTGAGCCTGAAACGCTTTCGGCGGCAGCCGCCGGGTAAAAACAGGGTTGGTATGGGGCTTTATTCAGCCTTCCATTCCAATGTCAGCCCAATAGGGCAATGGTCGCTTCCCAGCACCTCGCTGTAAATCTCTGCGGCGCGGACCTTCCCAGCGATCCGGTTGGACACCAGGAAATAATCAATCCGCCAGCCCGCATTCTTTTCCCGCGCATGGAAGCGGTAGCTCCACCAGCTGTACGCCCCCTCCCGGTCCGGATAAAGCAGGCGGAAGCTGTCCGTGAAGCCGGATTTCAGCAAAGCTGTCAGCTTTCCCCGCTCCTCATCGGTAAAGCCGGCGTTCCGATGGTTCGATTTCGGGTTTTTCAGGTCGATCTCCTGATGCGCCACGTTCAAGTCCCCGCAGAGGATGACCGGCTTCTGTGCGTCCAGCTCCAGCAAATAGGCCCGGAAAGCATCCTCCCACTCCATCCGGTAATCCAGCCGGGCCAGTTCCCGCTGGGAATTGGGCGCATAGACGTTGACCAGGAAGCACTCCTCCAGCTCCAGAGTCAACACCCGGCCTTCCCCCTGATGCTCCGCCCGGCCGATGTCCCGCCGGACCGAAACCGGAGGGATCCGGGTGAACACAGCCGTCCCGGCATAACCTTTTTTCTCGGCGGAATGCCAGAACTGCTGATAGCCGTCCAGCTCCAGTTCGGCCTGGCCCTCCTGCATTTTCGTTTCCTGGATCGAAAAAATATCCGCGTCTGCCGCCTGGAAAAAGTCCAGGAACCCTTTTTGCAAGCAGGCGCGCAGCCCGTTGACATTCCACGAGATCAGCCTCATCCACTTACCAGCCTTTCTGCCCGGCCAGCCGCGCTAATTCATCCGTGACAAAGCGGTCCAGTGTAATATCCCGCTCCTCGACCATTTCCAGTCCGGTGCGGCGTGCCTGCGCGGCAAAAGATGCGATCCGTGCCAGCCGTTCCTCAACGGTACCGTAATCCAGGCAGATTTCCGCATATTGCAGGGAGAGCCGCGCCGTCCTCACCCGGAACAGCAGCTCGGAATCCGCCGAAACTGCCGCCTCCGCCTCGTCAAACAGCCGGTCGTATTCCGCCAGCAGCGCGGGCGCGAGATAGGTGTCCGCCGCGTCCAGCGGGCCGCCGAAAATATTCAGCTCCCCGCCGGATTCCTCCGATACCGCCTGCATCCGATCGATATACCGCAGGATAAACGGTGCGGCCTGCTTATAATAGCCATCCAGGAATTCCCGGATAATCTCCTCGGAATCCCGATCCGGCTCCCACATCAGCTTGGCCAGCAGATAGCCCCGCAGCGCGCTGAATTCCCCGCCTCTCAGCCCGTTGCATTGGCTGAACAGCGCCCGGACATGATTTTCGACAAAGAACCGGATATTCGGCGCCAATACCCGCAGGTTAGGAAAAGGGCTGACCAGGTTGCGGAACTGGACGCAATAATCCCACAAAAACAGATGGTCGCAGATCTCCTTCCAATCCAGCAGCTCCTGCTTGCTGGACACGGAACGCGGATCGACCTCGATCGGCAAGCCGCGGTTGGCCTCGATATTGCAGAGCATGATATGGACATTTTCATCCGGCCGTGTCAGCTTGGGCGCGGTGCGGGTGTACCAATAAGCCAGGGTGGAAATGATCTTGTCCGGGAACTCCGCCGCTACCCGGTTGACGAACCGGAGCACCGAGCCCATGGGGGAACCGTCCTCCTCGTTCAGACGGCGGCACTCCTCGCATTCGCAGTAGGCGTCGTTATCGTTCTGGCTGACCGACCAGTATTTGGCTTCGGGATGCTTCTCCACCTCGATCCGCAGGCGGCGGACCAGCAGGTCAAACACCTCCGGATTAGACAGGCAGAGCTGGGAATTCTTCCCGATCCGTTTGCCCTCCCGCAGGGAAAAATATTCAGGATGGGAATCGAAAAATTCCTCCGCCGGAACCAGGTTCTGGAAGGAATGGCACCAGAAGCCCCAGCCCTGATGCTGCTTGGAGGGCGCCATCTTATGCTTTTCCGCAAAGGCGGGATCCTCGAAATCCCAGTAATAGACCTCCCGGAAATCCAGGATCGGGACCATCCGTGTTTCCTCGAAGCAAACCGTCAGATTGGCATCATAGGGGACGTATTCCTCACTGCTGGTAAAATACCGGCAGCCAACCACCCGCTCCAGGAAATCATAGACCGCATAGACGGCCGCCTGTTCGGTTTCCGCCTCGAAGCGGATATCCTTGTCAAAAATCCGGTAAATAAAGCCGGATTCACCCAGCGGTTCCTCATCCTCTTTCGGATGGTGCTTGGCGAACACAAAGGAGGGCAGGATGCATTCAACGGGGTTGACCGCAAAATGCGCGCCGGTAATTTTCTCCAGATAGCGTCCCAGGATCGCTGCGGCACGGGGGAAGGGGCCTTCGATCAAGACCATTTTGGTCGTTCGGTTGACTGCAATGCGGATCGGTTTCTGTAAATTCATAACATCATTCCTTTCAGGCTGTGGATTTGCCCTCAGTATAGCACAACGGGCCGGATTTGCAAGACTTTCTTTTGCGCGGCCGCCCCCGCTTCTTACGAACAATTGGAATCCACGGTTTTTTTGTAAAAAATCGAGTAAAAACTTTATTGCGGCTTCGCCTCGTCTCGCTTCGGGCGGGGAAAAATCCAGAGCGGCGCCCCTTTAAATTCGGGATTCCAAAGGGACGCGTCCCTTTGGCGGGGTTCGGAGCGGCGCCCCGAAAAAAAACCGTCAGTCTCGCAGAAACTGACGGCCTGTAAGGGGCTTGTCCCCGCAACGGGGCTCAGCATCCCCCTGTCACCGGGCCCCGCTCCCCGCATACCATGCCGGCACAACCTTCTGCATATTGCCGTACCAGGACAATACCTCTTCGCCCTGGCGCAGCATGACATCTACCTGCTTCTGCCCGAACGGAACCGCCCAGTATACCGACGAAAGCGTGTTGCTCGACATATACAGGGCCAGCAGCTTCCAGAACTCCAGCGGAACATCACCGTCGAAGTACCCGTCCACCATGCCGGACGCAAACAGCGGGGACTTCTGGGCGCACCAGACAATCCGGTTGAATTCCTCCCACGGGTCGCCGAAATCGTACCGGTCAAAATCGATAATCCACAGCTTCCCGTCCCGGCCGAGCATCATATTCCCGACATGATAGTCGCCATGCTGGAAGGTCTGCGGCCTGGCCTTCAGCAAATGACGGTTCTCGTTTATGTAGTCGATGAACGCCTGCCCGTTCTCATACTTGATCGGGCATTCCCTATATTTCTGGATCTTCCCATCCATCTTCCGGTTAAACCGGCTCTCCCAGTCCTCCTGGCCCGCCGGGGCGGGAATGGCATGGATCCGCCGCAGAATCCGGCCGGCCTCCAGACCATAGGCATACTGCTCCGTATCCGAAAAGGCGGGCAGAACCTCCTCGGCATTAACCCCGTCAATCCAGGTTTGAACCGAATAAACCCCTTCGTCAAAGGTACCGAATCCCACCGGCCGGCTCATGGGGATCCCCAGGGCTGCCGCCTGCTTCATCATACTGAACTCGGATTTTTTCCGGTCATATTTCCGGATATCCGAAACCCGCAGCAGATAGGGGGTACCCTCCTGATCCATCACGCGGTATTTCTGATCATCGGACCAACCCTTGCGAATCGGTTCCTTCGAAACGAATTCCATCCTTCCATCCCTCCTTCACACGGTTTCCAGCCCTTTACGGGAAGCTGCTACCGATATTGCTTGAGCATGATCCGCTCGTCGCCGTTCATCTCCCCCGTCCAGGCAAATCCAAATCCCTCGTACATCCGCTGGGCAATCGGATTGCGCTCGTTGACATCCAGGAAAATCCGGCTGCGGGTCGCATCGTTCTCCAACCGTTCCAACGCCATCCGGAACGCGGCCTTTCCATATCCCCGGTTCTGGAGCTTCTGGTCGATCATGAACCGGTGGATCCAATAATCGTTGGTTTTAGGGTCAATGGCAAACATGATGAAACCCACCATTTCTTCCCCGTCATAAATCGCAAACGGCTCGCATTCAGGCTCAAATTTGGACTGCGCAAGCGAATAACTGTTCGGAGCTACAAAGGGGCGCTGCTTCTCAGCTACTGAAAGCTGGCAGCAGGCAAAAAAATTCTGCCGGGTAACCGGCCGGAACTGCAGCGCCATGGTTTTTTCCTCAGCCATAGATTTTCTCCCCCTGTTCCTGTTCGTACTGGTTGCGGTAAAGGGTCGCGTAATAACCGTTCTGCCGGAGCAGCTCCTCATGGGTGCCCCGTTCGATGATCTTCCCGTTCTTGACCACCAGGATCACATCCGCTTTCCGGATAGTCGACAGCCGGTGCGCAATCAGGAAAGAGGTACGGTTTTCCAGCAAGTGGGAAATCGCGTCCTGAATCCGCTGTTCGGTCTGGGTATCAATTGAGGAGGTCGCCTCATCCAGCACAAAAATCCGCGGGTCCGCCAGGACGGCACGGGCAAAGGAAACCAGCTGTTTTTCCCCGGTGGAGAGCCGGTCGCCGCTTTCCCCGACATCGGAGTCATAGCCCTTTTCCATCCCCAGGATGATATCGTGCGCCGAAGCGATCTTCGCCGCTTCCTCGATCTCCTCCCGGGTGGCGTCCAGCCGCCCGTAGCGGATGTTTTCATAGACTGATCCCGAAAACAGGTGCGGGTTTTGAAGCACGTAACCCAGGTTGGAATGCAGCCAGAGCTGGCTCCGCTCCCGGTAATCCACCCCGTCGATCAGGATCTCCCCTTGGGTCGGCTCGAAGAAGCGGCAGGCCAGGTTGACCAGGGTTGATTTGCCGGCCCCGGTTTCCCCGACAATGGCCACCGTCGTCCCCGCCTTGATTTTCAGGTTGAAGTCCTCCAGGATATAGTCCCCGCCGTCCGGGTATTTGAACCAGACGTTCCGGAACTCGATATCCCCCCGGAGCGGCTCCCAGTTTTCCTTCTTGGGGAAGAACGCGTCCCCATATTTCTCCACCACATCGGGGCGGTCCGTGATGGAAGGCTCGGTTTCCAGCAGTTCGGAAACCCGCTCGATATTCGCCTGGGTCGAGATAAAATCCGCGATCAGACGGGCGATATTCTGGATGGGCTCAAAGATATTGATCGCCCAGGAAATAAACGCGGAAAGCACCCCGATTTCGATCACCTGCTCCAGCACCATATGGCCGCCCCGCGCCAGTACGAAAGCCGCCGCCAGCGAGCTGAACAACAGGACAATTGGGATATAGAGCGCGTTCATCATGGTGGCGCGGACATTGTGGCGGTACAGATCGCCGGTAATCTCCCCGAAGTCCTGGGCGTTCTTTTCCTCAATGACCAGCGTTTTAGAGGTACGCGCCCCCGCAATCCCTTCATTGAAGGCGCCCGTCATGGTGGAATTGATCTTCCGGATTTTCCGGTTCAGCACCAGGATCCGCTTTTGGAAGAATACCGTCACCACCGCAATAAACGGGACCACTGCCACGACCAGCAGGGCAAGCCGCCAGTTCATCACGAACATGGCGATAAAGACGCCGATCACATAGGTCAGCCCCCACATCATATCCATCATGCCCCAGGCCATCATGCCGCCGATCCGGTTGGTATCGCTCATGGTGCGGGCCAGCATATAGCCGACCGCCGTCTTGTTGTAATAGGAAAACGACAGCTTTTGCAGATGGACAAAGGTCGCCCGCTTCAGGTCCCGGCTCAGCCCCATTTCCACCGTAATGGCACAGCGGCAGAACCAGATGACCGAGATGACCTGGATGGTCAGCGTCACCAGATAGACCAAGCCAAAGGGCAGCAGGCCCTCGGTCTGGCCCGGTACGATAAAATGGTTGATCGCATAGGTCTGGAACAGCGGGTAAACGATATCAATCGCCGCACAGATCAGGTTCAGCACCAGAAAGGTAATCAATTCCCGGCGGAACGGCCGCATAAACGGGAACAGCTTTTTCCAGATCTTGAGGTTAAAGGGCTGTTTCTCGTCGAGTTCAAGTTCGTTCATAAAAATCCCCTCTTTTCTCTATTCAAATGATCCGGGCCCGGCCGTCATTCGGCAAATGCCTGGAGTTCCTCCTCCAGCGAGCCTTGGATGCTATAAATCTGCTTGTAAATGCCCTCTTCCTTCAAGAGGGTTTCATGCGTCCCCCGCTGGACGATCTCCCCGTCATTGAGCACCAGGATCTGATCCGCGTGCATCAGGGTGGTAATCCGGTGGGAAATCAGGATCACCGTACTGTTCCCGGTGTTCGTTTTCAGAGCGCTGCGGATTTTCGCATCCGTTTCCGCGTCCACCGCGGAGAGGGAGTCGTCAAAGATCATCACCGGCGCGTGCTGCATCAGCATCCGGGCAATCGCGACCCGCTGCTTCTGCCCGCCGGAAAGGGTCACGCCCCGTTCGCCGACGACGGTGTCATATCCCTCGGAAAACTCGACAATCGCGTCATCCACCGCAGCTACCCGGGCCGACCGCCGGATCTCCTCCAGCTCGGTTTCCCCGCTCAGATGCTGGGAAATACCGATATTCTCCCGGATGGTTTTGGAAAACAGGAAAGGCTCCTGGAGCACCATCCCGATATTTTTACGCAGCCAGTCCCGCTTGATTTTCCGGATGTCCACCCCGCCGATCGTAATCCGGCCCGAACCCTCCGGCAGATCGTAGAGCCGGTCCAGCAGATACATCAGGGTGGATTTCCCGCTCCCGGTGCCTCCCAGAATCCCCAGGGTCGTACCGGCCTTGACTGTGAAATTGATGTCCTTGAGCACCGGATTGATCCCGTGGTAATCGAAGTTGACCCCTTCAAAGACCAGATCCCCATTCATCGGCGGTTCAATGGAATCCGGCGCATCCTGCTCTTCTTCCGCCCGGAGGATCTCGTCAATACGTTCGATCGAAACGCTGGTTTTGCTCATTTCCGAAAGGATACGCCCCAGCTGGCGCACCGGCCAAACCATCATCCCGTTATAGGTGACAAAGATGATGAACTCGCCCAGGGTAATATTTCCGGCTACCGCTTCCACCGCGCCAAGGACGATCACCGTCAGTACCTGGAGGTTGGAAACGAAGTCGCCAACCCCCCAGTAATAAGCCAGCAGGGTTCCCAGCTTGATCCAGAGCCGCGCGAACCCGTTATTTTTTTCATCGAAGCGGTCAATCTCATAGGATTCCCGCCCAAATGCCCGGACTACCCGGACACCGGTATAGTTCTCCTGCACGGTCGCAGAAAGCGCCCCCTCCGCCTCGTCCGCGTCTTTAAACCGGCGTGAAATACGGGAATAGAAGAAACCGGAATAAAACATCATCACTGGAATGAAGAGCACCACGATCCAGGACAGCTTGGCGTTCATGGAAAACATCAGCGCCAGGGAAAGGGTGATCAAAAAAATCGTCCGGAACATTTCCAACAGCTGGCCCGAAATAAAGTTGCGGACCATATCCACATCCGAGGTGCAGCGCTGGATGATGTCACCGGTTTGATGCTGTACGTGCCAGAAGTAGGGCAGGCGCTGGATATGGGCATAGAGCCGGTTCCGCAGGGAGGTGACGATCCCTTCCGAAGCCTTCGCCATAGAAACCCGGCAAAAATAGTTGAACAGCCCGGACAATACCGAAAACAGCATCGCTGCCGCTGAACAGATCAGCAGGTTTTGGCGAAGGAAATCCCTCCCGCCCATTCCGCTCAGCCAATCCGCCAGGGGCTGGAAGATACCGGGCAGCTCGATCGGCTTATCCCCGAGCACTGAATCCACAATAAACCGCACCACCTGCGGCATCAGGTAATTAAACAGGATCGCAAAAACCGTGGTGAATACCGAAATGGCCAGCAGCCCACGGAACCCCTTCGTCAGGGAAAACAGCAGGGCAGCTTTACCGCCGCGCCGCCGTTCAGATATTTGTTCCATAATAATCCCCTCCTTTTGAACGATTTAAAGAACAAAGACCAATGAAAAGGCAGTAAAAAAGCGCACCTGAAATCCGTTCAGGTGCGCTTGCGTCCATTGTTTCCCAATCCACGCCGGGCGTGGGACAAAAGCAACGGCTTATCCAATCCCTTCCAAATAGCCGAAGGGAACAAACGAAACCTGCATCGAACAAACAGATAATTTGGAATGAATGGTACTGTATGTGTTTTTCATCTGCTCTCCTCCTTTCTTTTCTGGAAAAAATAATGATTGGGACGCCTTTCTTCAAACAGAAGTACGGCCTTTTGCCATCGTCTGGAAATCATTATAACAGCCTGATTTTCTTTTGTCAAGCCAGTTTGTAAAGTTTTTTAATCGTTAAATTTCCTGCTAGATTCTACAAAAAGTATATTTTATACGAATTCTTGATAAAACGATGCCGTCGTTTTATCGGGTCGCAGAATGCGGTCCGGCGGCGTATCCCGCCGCGATAAAAAGATTAACCTCTTTTTATCAAGAAATCGCATTACAGACCTATATTCCACCCAAATTACAGGAAGAGGAAGGCAAATGCCCAAGCGCATCCAGGAAAAATTTCTATTCCCCTCTTGACAACTGTATATATTGAGTATATAATTCTGTGCATAACGTATATATACAGTAGGAGCTCTACATGGATATTATCATTTCCAACGCCAGCGGAAAACCCATTTACGAGCAGATCATCACCCAGATTAAAAATCAGATCCTGTCCGGGGCTTTAGCAGAAGGGGACGCCCTTCCCAGCATCCGGCTGCTCGCCAAGGAACTCCGCATCAGCGTCATCACCACCAAACGCGCCTATGAAGACCTGGAACGGGACGGGTTTATCGAAACCTTTCCCGGGAAGGGCAGCTTCGTGGCCCGCAAAAACCTCGATTTCCTCCGCGAGGAACAATACCGCCGGATCGAAGCCCTGTTGGCCCAAGCCGCCGAGCTGGCTCAATCCAACCGGGTCCCGCTGGAAGAACTGATCGAGATCCTCCGCATCACCTATGAAAGGGATTGATTTTATGGACACCGCAAACGCCATTGAATGCCGAGGGCTTTCCAAAAGCTACACCGGGTTCACCCTGAAAGACCTCTGCCTCACCCTGCCCGAAGGGAGCATCATGGGCCTGATCGGGGAAAACGGAGCCGGGAAAACCACCACCCTCAAAGCCATGCTGGGCCTGATTCACCCGGACGCCGGCGAAACCTTCCTGCTGGGGCAGGAAACCCGCTCACCGGGTTTTACCCAGGCCAAGGAAGAAATCGGCGTGGTCTTTGACGATGTATTCTTCTATCCGGCATACACCCCGCAGCGGATCGGGAGCATCCTGCGCCGCCTCTACCGCCGGTGGGAACCGGAGGTCTATGAGTCCCTGCTCCGCCGGTTCTCCCTGCCGGAGCGCAAGCCGGTTTCCACCTTTTCCCGCGGGATGAAAATGAAGCTCGCCTTTGCAGCCGCGCTCTCCCATCATGCACGGCTGCTGATCCTGGACGAAGCCACCAGCGGGCTGGACCCGGTCATGCGGGACGAAATCCTGGACCTGCTCCGGGAATTCGTCCAGGAAGAGGACCACTCCGTCCTGCTTTCCTCCCATATCACCAGCGACCTGGAGAAAATCGCGGACAGGATCGCCTATCTCCAGAATGGGGAGCTGGTGTTCAGCCGGAACAAGGATGAGCTGCTGGAGGAATGCGGGGTCCTCCGCTGCGGCCATGAGGAACTGCAAAGGCTGGACCGAAGCCGGCTGATCGGGCTCCGAGAGGGCCGGTTTGAAGCCGAAGCCCTGGTGCTTGACCGCGCCGGCCTCCAGCGGCAATATCCGGGCCTGACCATTGACCCTGCCAAGCTGGAGGATATCATGGTCTTTTACCACTGGGAACATCATCCCGAATCCCAAAAGGAGGGCTGTTAAATGAAAGGTCTGCTGTTAAAGGAACTCTACGGGTTCTATGCCATAGGGAAAAGCCTTCTCCTGATCCCGGCTGTAATCCTGGGTCTTTTCCTGCTGAACGGGGAGGGGGCCACCCTATATGCGCTTTTTTCCATCCTTCCCCCGGTCGTTTCCCTGATCTCTATTATACTGGCTACCTCTTCAATCAATATGGACAGTGCCTCCAAATGGAACAGCTATGCCGTCACCCTCCCGGTCAGCCGCCGGCAGATTATCCAAGCCAAGTATCTGATCTGCATCGGGGCCGGATGCCTGATCCAGATCCTTGTCCTGATCCTGCGGCTAGCTTTTTCCGGCGGGGAGGGATGGACCGGCATCCTGGTCGAATCCCTAGTGACGATGGGCGTACAGGTGGTTCCGGTAAGCATCCTGTTCCCCTTGATGATCCGTTTCGGGCCGGAAAAATCCCGCCTGATCCTGGCGCTGATTTTCGGGCTGGTCGGCGCTTCCATTCCGCTGATCGGGTTTAACGAGGGCTTCTCCGGCCTGGAGCCCGGAAGCTGGCCGCTCTCCAGCCCAGCCGCCCTGATCGGAGGAGCGGCCGCCGTCCTGGCCTTCCTGGCTGTATTGCTCGGGCTGTCCTATTCTCTGTCCGTCCGCTTTTTCTGCCGGCAGGAATTATAAAAGCCGCCCCTATCTCTTCAGGAAAGCCAGCAGGATCAGCATCGCTCCGGAAACCCAGCTGACGTCAAAGGAAAGCTTCTGTGCCAGCCTGCGGCCCAGCAGGCTTCCCAGCCCAACCGCCGCCAAGGTCGTCAGCAGAGAGATCAACAGGGTTTGCAGGAGGACTCCAAGCCCGGCCAGGTGCATCCCTGCGCCGAACCCAGCCGCCAGCCCATCCAGGGACAGCGCCGCCGCCAGCGCTGCCGCCTCCCCGGCGGAAAGCCGGCGGGAGCAGTCCTGGTCCGCTTTGATGCAGTCCCCATAGATTTGAAGGATAAAGCGCAGGCTGAACAGCCGGAACCGCACTTCCCGGCAGGAGCTGGAAATCCGCCGGGCGACCGCTTTCAGACCGCTGTCAAACAATTTGATCCCGCCCAAAATAAAAAGGCAGATAAAGCCGGCGGTTTTCGGGAACCCCTCCGGGAGCAGCGGGGCAATCAGCTGGCCTGCCGTCAGCGAAAAAGCCAAAACCCCTGTGCAGACCCCGGCTACCACCAGCCCGGAAAGAGGCGGGATCCGGATCCGATCCGCCCCATAGGCAAAGCTTGCGGCAAAAGCGTCCACCGAAAGCGCCGCCGCCAAAAGCAGCGATTCCAACAGAAAAAACCATCCGCCCATTCCGGCACCTCCCAAAGCATACTGCCCCATTCTATGCGGCAGGAAATCGGGAGGTGCATGGGCGGATTTCGACTGTTTGGAAAGAATTCAGAGCAGGCGGCTGTCATATATGGTGCGTTCCCCGCCAATAAATTTCGGCCGTGTCCGGGCGCAGACCAACGGCGCCTCCCCGATCCGGCGAATCGAAAGCCGGACCGGCACGGCGACCGGGGCCAGATGCATCCCGATCAGGGTATTGCCAATATCCATCCCGGCCTGCGCCTGAACGGATTCCACCGCCGCCGGATCCCGGAACCGGCGGTATGCCGCCGTCGCAAAGGAGCCGCCCGCCTTGGGCTGGGGCAGAACATTGACCTGGGGCAGCCCCAGCCGTACCGCCGCCGCCCGCTCAAGAATCAGCGCCCGGTTCAGGTGCTCGCAGCACTGCGCCGCCAGCAGAATCCCCCGTTCCTCCAAAAGCGGGAGAATCCCCTCCAGGATGGCTTCCGCGATTTCCAGGCTGGATGCCGTCCCGATTTTTTGTCCTGCGGCCTCGCTGGAGGAACAGCCCACGACCAGGACATCCCCCTCCCGCAGCCGGGCAGCTTCCAGCAGCTCCCGCAAGGCAGCTTCGGTTTGACTGCGAAGATTTTCCATCATCCGTATCCCTTCCTTTCTTTTTTATTATAGCGTCCGGCTGGAGGATTTTCAAGCCGGGGCATTCCTCCGGTTCTGATTTGTGGGGCTCCGCGCCCCACGCCCCGCCCCATTTCTTCGGATGCCCAAAGAAAGAGGGGAAAGAAATGCGCCAAAAGGGGCGACTCCGGCTTGCGCCGAAATAATGCAAGGCCGCCCCCTTGGATTCTCCCGTGCGCCAACGGTTCCCTCTGTCTCCCGGACGAAAGCGGATCGCTCCTTACGATTCAACAGAAGGCCAGTCTAGGCATCATCGCGCGGACAACCAGTCCAGAGGTGCCCGGCGCGGGGCCCTCCCCATAAAATCTTTATCACTCCCCTTGCCCTTAAGGCTGGTTCCGGCTATAATGGGACTATTCCACAACAAAGGAGGAATAAACTTGAGCCCCATACTTGAAACCGGACGGCTGATCCTCCGTCCCTTCGCGGAGGCAGATGCACCCGCCCTCTTTGAGCTTCTCCGGGACGAGGAAGTCAATACCTTCCTGCCCTGGTTCCCAGCCCAAACCCTGGAGGAAGCCGAAGCCCATCTGGAGGAACGGTGTCTGAAGCCCAGCCGGGAGGGGCAGGGCTATCACTATGCGGTCTGCCTAAAACCGGACGGGCGCCTGATCGGCTATGTCCATATAGATGGGAACGACAGCCACGACCTGGGCTATGGTCTGGCAAAGGCATACTGGCATCAGGGCTTCATGACCGAAGCCTGCCGCGCTTTGCTGGAGAAGGTACAGCAGGACGGCCGTTTCCCCTACCTTACCGCGACACACGACATCCTTAACCCCCGTAGCGGCAGCGTGATGAAGCGGCTCGGCATGGTGTACCGTTATTCCTACCGGGAACAGGTGCAGCCCAAAAACCAACAGGTCGTTTTCCGGCTGTACCAGCTTAATTTCACCGCGCCGCCCGGCTTCATCTACCCGAAATACCGGGAGCGTTTTCCCCATTTCCTCGAAAAAGATGTGTAAGAGCCTGTTTAAAATCCCTCGGCGTAGGTCTTAGCGGTGTATTTTCCGCTCTGACTGCGTTCAAAATCCTCGGAATCCGGCAAGGATTCCTGCGTTTTTTGCCTTGCCGGGCCAAAAATCCCTCCGCCATCCCTACACGCTGAGCTCTTGAACAAGCTCTCATATGATTTCTTGATAAAAAGATAAAAACCGTTTTATCGAAAATTCGTATAAAACCCCATCCCCCTCTGCGAAAGGAGAATCTTTTTGGAACCTCAAACCGTGATCCATGCGTTTGAACCCGCGTTCGACGCCCATTCCCAGGTGCTGGTTCTGGGGACGATGCCCTCCCCCAAATCCCGGGAAAACGGTTTTTACTATAACCACCCTCAAAACCGATTCTGGCGGGTTCTGGCCGATCTGCTGGGCGAGCCGCTCCCCCAGGACAATATCCAGAAAGCCAGCCTGCTCCGCCGTCACCGGATCGCCCTCTGGGATGTGCTCTACTCCTGCGAAATCGCCGGGGCCGACGATTCCAGCATCCGCCAGCCTGTCCCCAACAACCTCCGCCAGGTGCTCGACGCTGCCCCCATCCGCGCCATCTTCACCACCGGAACCAAGGCGGCTTCGCTCTACCGGCGGTTCTGCCTCCCTCAAACCGGGATCGAGGCAATCCCACTGCCATCCACCAGCCCGGCTAATTGCCGCCACTACCAGTACGAAGATCTGGTACGGGCTTATTCCGTCATCCTGCCCTATCTGGAAGAAACAAAGGAGAATTGATCATGACTTATTTATTCTTAGAATACGCCAAATGCTCGACCTGCCAAAAAGCCCGGAAATTTTTAGAAAACCACTCTGTGCCCTTCTCTGTCCGGCCAATCGCCGGGCAAAACCCCTCTGCCGAAGAGCTGGCCGAATGGGTCCGTTTGAGCGGGCTGCCGCTTAAACGGTTTTTCAATACCAGCGGGCTGGTTTACAAGTCCATGGGCCTCAAGGACAAGCTCCCCGGCATGACGGAGGAAGAACAGCTCCGCCTGCTCGGGTCGGACGGGATGCTGGTCAAGCGCCCGCTCCTGATCGGGGACGGTTTTGTCCTGGTTGGGTTCAAAGAACCGGAGTGGCTGGAAAAATTGGGCCTGTCGGAATAAGCCCGGAGCCCTCCCTGCCGCTTTCCCTGTATAATACGGGGAAGGCGGCTTTTTATCGTTCAATTTTTGTAAATTAAGTAAAGTTTACTAATTTGTTTTTAGGTAATATGACTAAACAAAAACTTTTTCTTTGGTGGTTAATGCCAATGAATTCCCGATAAAAATATGCTATAATAGGAAATATAGAAGAACAACGGCGCCGCCAGCGTCGGGGTATTCCAGATTCATTTTAACTGCGCAGAAAGAAATGAGAAAAATTAAAAAAATCGGAGGACACTAATATGTTGAAGAAAAGATTAGCATCCCTGCTCTCCCTTGCCCTTTGCGCTTCGGTTTTCTTCTCTGGCACAGCTTATGCTGCTGAACCGGAAGAAAACGATCAAGTCCAGAACGCTTATGAACTGGCAACACAGGCTTTATCCGATTTTAACCGGGCTGAATATCTATATGAAGACATAGATTTGTCCGAATATGTCGCAGACCCAGACCTGCTCACATATCTGGAAAATAAAGCGGACGCTTTGCAGGTTAAATCCATACAGCCGACCTTCGATAAAGTGAACTTCAAAGACGGCTTTACCCTGCTGTCACACACGGTTTCTGATAATCTGGTATCCATGAATATCCTGTCTCAATGCAGCTACAATTACGCGGATTTATTGGATGTTGATTCCGGTTCATCCTACGGCGTAACCATTACAATCGACACGCTGACCAATCGTATCACGAAGTGGGAAACCAACGACGAATACGACGAAGAGTATCAGTCCCTCATGAACACGAGCACATATTCGGCAGCAGACCCCTCAGACGCACAGGAAACGATTTATAATAACTATCAGGAGTATTACAGCTCCCTGTTCAACCCTGAAAATGCAATTACAGAAGAAGCGGAGATTTTAAGCGATCCTGGGGCAAATACAAGAGCCGTAACCACGTTGAACAAATCGGCGATCGTTTCCTGGGCAAATTCAAACCATGATAAAAAGCCTCCTCGCAGTGGAGACGGAAGCACACCCTATTATGATTTTTCAAAAGTTCCGGGCAATTATGACTGCACCAATTTTGTCTCGCACGCTTTATTAGCGGGCGGCGCGACAAAGAATACTTCTTCCAAAGATGATAAGGGATGGTATTACAGCAGTATGTCCAACCGCTCCACCTCCTGGTCCGGCGTACCGAATCTGTACAACTTTTTAACCAGATCTTCCACAACAAAAGGGCCGAAAGGTTCTTCCAGCGCATACTCAACCTTTTCCTCCTCTGTAACAAGTCGCCCCTATGAAGCCGGGGATGTCATACAATTCAGAGACTTATATAATACTATGTGGAGACACTCAGGGATTATCTCAGGATATTACAGCCCCGATGGAACCCATCTGGCGGCAATGGTTACGTGTAGAACTTCAGAACTGGCATCTGAATGCAATAAAAAAGCAGAAGAGATGTCTTATGGAGACAAAAGGGTCATCCGTTTATATGCCAACTATACCTCATAAACAATAAAATTCAGAAAGGATACTTGATATGAAAAAACTCCTCTTATCCATCCTTCTTACCCTCTGCCTTTTCTCCTCCGGGTGCAGTCCGCCCGCCCCGGAGCCTGAGCCGGAATCCCAACCGGAATCCTCGTCAGCGGTCAGCGAAACCTCTTCGCAGGAGGAGGAGCCGGTATCCTCCCAGCGGGAATATCTGCCGAAATATGAGGATCACACTTCGGTGTTCGACTTTGAAACCGTCATTGCCCTCTGTTTCGACGCCTTGACGGAATACCAAAGCGCGCTCGTCACGGCATACAAAACCGGGGAGGAAACCAAGGTGGATTTCAGCAAATATATTGAAAATCCGGATTTAATCGCCTATATGGAACAGCAGCTCCGCTTGGGCCTTGGCTATCAGGGGGCGTATTCCTTGCGTGAATTTGACCAGCTCGGTTTGGTGGAATATGATTATTTTTCAAAGAATGGAATATATCTCCTCATCGGCTATGAGGATTGGGGAACCGTCCAGTTTATCGTCAAACACAACGGTGAACGGTTCGTGATCGCGGAGTGGCTCAACAACGCCAAAGATTCGGTGGACGCGCTCTTACGAGGGGGACACCTCCGGGATGTCAACAACGGGCCCCTCTATTGGGACGACTATGATCCGGAAGAGCTGCAAAAGGCGATCGACGAACGGATCGAATATTTTGCCTCCGGCCCAATCGACCCCGTAAAATAAAGGAGATGATCCCATGACCCGCTGGAAGCTCGTCTTATCCATCCTTCTTACCCTCTGCCTTTTCTGCTCCGGGTGCAGTCCTCCTGCCCCGGAGCCTGAGCCGGAATCTTCGAAGGCGGTCGGCGAAACCTCTTCGCAGGAGGAAGAGCCGGTTTCCTCCCAGCGGGAATATCTGCCAAAGCATGATGATTACATTTCGGCATTCGACTTTGAAACCATCTATACCCTGTGTTGTGACGCCTTGACGGAATTCCAAAGTGCGCTCGTCACGGCATACGAAACCGGAAATGAAACCAAGGTGGATTTCAGCAAATATATTGAAAACCCGGATTTAATCGCCTATATGGAAAAGCAGCTGGAACTGGGTCTAAGATTTCAGGGGCTTTATCCTTATAGAGAATTTGATGAGCTCGGCCTGGTCGAATATTCTTATTGGTCAAAGAACGGAATATATCTTCGGATCGCCTATGAGGATATGGGAACCATCGAGTTTATCGTCCATCGCGCCGATGAACGGTTTGTCATTTTGGAGTGGTTCAACGATACCAAAGATTCGATGGACACGCTTTTACGAGGAGGGCACCTCCGGGATATCAAAGACGGACCCCTCTATTGGGACGACTATGATCCTGAGGAACTGCAAAAGGCGATCGACGAACGGATCGAATATTTTGCCTCCGGCCCAATCGACCCCGTAAAATAAAGGAGATGATCGCATGACCCGCTGGAAAGAACTCCCCCCGAAAAAGCAGCTTCTGATCGGCCTGTCTATTTTGGTGATCCTGGCCGCAGGGCTGATCGCCTTCTTTACGATCTTCCACACGGCCAAAAAGCAGAATCTCAAGGCAAACGCCGACCTCATCCTCGAGCTGGACGGAAAAGAAGCCTACCTCCCCTGCCGGGTGGGGGACGCGCCTTTTCGATTTGACCCTCCTCCCCGCAACGCGCTGACCCCGATCAGCAAAAGCACATCCTCGGACACAGCCCTCAAACGGAATTTTCCCGAAGGAAGATGGGACGGGGAGCATCGGTTTGAGCTGATCGGCTACAACAACTCCGGCGGAGAAATCGAACTTGTCGACTACATGGTGCGCGGCGTTTGGGCTGTACAAAGCCCCGACGTTGTTGTCCGGGGTGGGAAGCTCGGCGCAGACCGCAAGGAGTTTGTGTCCAACGGAATTCAGTGTGGGGATTCCATTGAGGATGTCCGCCGAATCCTCGGGGACGCAGACAAAGTCACCGCCCCGGACAAAAGCGAGCTCTATTTCTTTGACGATGAAGCCGGCGGACGGTATATGTTGTCCCTGCTCTATGTTGCATCGGAGCTGTACCAAATCGAGCTGAGTTATACCGTCAACGCCCTGCCAAATTCCTGAACTACCTTGATTTTATAAAAGGAGATGATCCCATGACCCGCTGGAAAGAACTCCCCCCCGAAAAAGCAGCTTCTAATCGGCCTGTCTATTTTGGTGATCCTGGCCGCAGGGCTGATCGCCTTCTTTACGGTTTCCCACGCTGTCAAAACATAGAAGCTCAAGGCTAAGGCCGACTTCATCCTTGTTTTAAGCGGAAAAGAAGCCTATCTCCCCTGCCGGGTGGGGGACGCGCCTTTTCGATTTGATCCTCCTCCCCGCAACGCCCTAACTCCGATAGATAAAAGCCTGATCTCAGACAGCGATTTCCCTGAAGGGAAATGGGATGGGGAGCATCGGCTTGAGCTGGTCGGCTGCAATGAATTCCGAGAGGAAATGACACTGATGGATTATATCGTGCGCGGGGTTAAAGTGTCAGACCTTCCTGATGTAGTTCTCCGCGGCAGGAAGCTCGATGACGACCACAGTGAGGGATTCCTAACCCGAGGTATCCGGTGCAGGGATTCGATGGAAGATATCCGCCAAATCCTGGGCGAAGCAGATAAGGCCATTACGCCAGATTGGTACGAAATTTATTGTTTTGATGAAGGCATCAGCGGTCAATATAGGATCTGTGCAGAATACATTGACCGGAAATTACGGTGGATCAAGCTGGGCTATACGGACGCCCTTGCAGAAAACCAGGTTTAGTCTTTTCTGTCCCTCCTAAATTTATAAAAAGTTGTCCATACTCCAAAGGGTATGGACAACTTTTTTCGAAAATTTGAAGATTCTTCTCTGAGCCAATCGTTCCTGTGTATAGAACATTTCGTCTGCTATCACGGTTTTAATTGACAGGCAGCATTTACGATAAAAAGAAAGAAGGAGTCGTTATGAAATATCGTATCAGCATGATGTCCCGGGCCAGTTCGGTCAAAGGGCAAGGGGTCGCTTCCGCCTATGAAGAGCAGCTCGGGCTGGTTACGGAGGGGTTGTCCGACCGTTTTTCAGTCACTGTCAACCGCAATGTTGGCGATATCACCCACTACCACACCGTCAATTTCCCCTTTTTTCTGAGCATCCCGTTTGCCAAGCTGCGCGGCTCTACCGTAGGATATGTACATTTCCTGCCCGAAACTATGGAACAAAGCCTGAAGCTCCCCCGGGCGGCTAAAAAGCTTTTCTATCGTTACCTGATCCAATTTTACGATTCCATGGATTATCTGGTCACCGTCAACCCGTATTTTATCGAACGCCTGGCTGCTTACGGTATTGATCCGGCTAAAGTGACCTATATCCCGAATTACGTCAGCGACCGGGATTTCTACCCGCTCCCTGCGGACCAAAAACGGGCCCTTCGGCAGCAATACGGGCTGGATCCCGACCGCTTTACGGTGGTCTGTGCGGGACAGCTGCAAACCCGCAAAGGGATTTTTGATTTTGTCGAATGTGCGCGGCAGCTTCCGGAGGTACAGTTCGTCTGGGCCGGAGGATTTTCTTTCGGAAAAATCACCGACGGCTATGAAGAAATCCAGAAAGTCCTGGAAAACCCGGGTGAAAACCTGCATTTCACCGGCATTGTCGGAAGGGAGGAAATGAACGGGATTTACAATCTCGGTGATGTTATGTTCCTGCCCTCCTATGAAGAGCTGTTCCCTATGACGATCCTTGAAGCGATGAACTGCAATATCCCAATCCTGCTGCGGGACATCCCAATCTATGAGAACATCCTGTTTGATTATTATCTTAAGGAACAGGATTGCACAGGTTTCATCCGTGCAATCCTCCGCCTGCAGGCGGAGCCGGATTTCTACCAGGAAGCGCTTCAGGCTTCCCGCCGCGGGCAGGAATTTTATAACCGGCGTCATGTCCTTTCCATGTGGGATGAGTTCTATACCGGCGTCATTCAGGCGCAGGAACGGCGCTCTTCTCTGCGCCGGTTCCGGAAAGGAGCCTCGCATGAAGTCTAAAAAATGGAACCTGTTGATCCTGGCACTGGTATTTCTCGGCGTATTCGGGCTGGTCATTTATCAAAACGGCGCTGCCCAGCTGTTAAGCCTGTTTAAAAGCATTGAGCCGGGCTGGATGTTCTGCGCGGCCGGGATGATCATCCTCTATTGGCTGCTGGAGGCCGGAATCCTACATCAAATCACCCGCTCCCTTTACGCCAAACAGCAGTTCCGGAATTCCTTTTCCACCTCCATGATCGGCCAGCTTTTCAACTGCATTACCCCTTTTGCCAGCGGCGGACAGCCGATCCAAGCCTATGCGATGGTCAAAAGCGGCGTCCCGCTTGGGCTGGCAGGCAGCGCGCTGATGGTCAAATTTATCGTTTACCAATGCAGCCTGACCCTCTATTCTTTGGTAGTCCTGCTGTTCTGGTGGCGGGAATTCTCCGGACAGGTTACCGGTTTTGGCTATCTGGTATTCCTGGGCTTTTCCATCAATACGCTGGTCATGCTGGGGCTGTTCTGCATCTGCTTCTTCCGGCGGTTTACCAGGTTCGCTGCAGAAGGGCTTATCCGGCTGCTCGCCCGCCTGCGGGTCGTAAAACAACAGGAGGAAACCCTCGCCTATGCGGAAAAGGAACTGGGGCGTTTTCACGAAAGCTTTGACCTGATCCGGAGGCATCCGGGCAGTATCGCAGCCAGCGCCCTGCTTTCCCTGCTCCAGCTGACGGTATTTTTCCTGATCCCCTATTTTATCTGCCTGGCATTCGGCATTACCGGGACTCCTCCGGGGATGGTAGTTGCTGCGGAATCCTTCGTCACCATGGTTTCCTCCTTTGTCCCGCTGCCCGGCGCGGCCGGCGGGGCAGAATACAGCTTCCATGTATTTTTCGCCCCCTTTTTCCAGAGTGAAGCCGGGGTTTCTTTAGCGATGCTGCTTTGGCGGATGATTACTTTCTACTTCCCGATCCTGGCCGGCTCATTTTTCTTTTTTGCTTCAGGCGCACACCGTTTTTCTGCTGGAAAACAGGGGCAGACTGTGCTATAATGGCAGAAAACCTTTACTATACCAAGGAGGGATCCGGATGAATACCAAAGGCGAACAGGCTCAGGCGCTGTTTGAAGAAGGTTATAACTGTGCGCAGGCTGTTTTTCTGGCCTTTGCCGAGGAGCAGGGGCTCGACCGGCCGGCAGCAGCCCGGCTCGTTTCAGGAATGGGCGGCGGGATGGGACGTCTGCGGGAAACCTGCGGCGCGGTATCCAGCATGGTATTGGCGGCAGGGATGCTGCTCGGCTATGATGACCCACATGATCCTGAAGCCAAAGCTGCGCTCTACGCCCAAATCCAGACGCTGGCCAACCGTTTCCGGGAGAAACACGGAAGCCTGATCTGCCGGGAGCTGCTGGGCCCGGAGCTGGCCGGACAGGGATCCGTGCCGGATGCCCGCACCCCGCAGTATTATCAAGCCCGGCCCTGCGGCAGGCTCTGCGCCTCAGCCGCCGGGATTTTGGAGGAATTCCTGAAAGAACAAACCGACCCCCGGGAAAAGCGGTAAACCCGCTCTTCCCGGGGGTTTTCCCGGCCTGTGGAACAATTACTCTTTTATCCTATAAATCCTGTTGGATTTATAGGATTTTTTCTTTACAGTTTAGATTGTTTTTATAAAAAGGCTGGATTTTTTTTGGGTTTTATGTTAATATAGAAATATCAAAAAGAAAGCGGTGATTCCCATGAATATATAAAGCTGCTTTTTACAAAACAGGTAACAGAAAATGAAAAAACAAACTATCCCTGCTCCCGCTGCTTCTCCAGATGATGCACCTAAAGCAACCGTGTTGGCATCCTGTAAACACACCTATGTGAGTGTTGAAGTTGGCGGGATTGTCAGTGAAACCTGCACTACAATCACCCGTACCTATCGCGAAGTTTGTAACGACTGTGGTACGGAGGTTAAAGCTGGTACGATTACCAAAGCTAAGGATACGCCTACCCACTCCCTTTCCTGGCGGTCTGTCGGCTGTAATAAGAAAACCCATACCTATGAAAAAATTTGCAGCAAGTGCGGCTATCGTGGGGAATCCTTAAATGTTTCATGTAACGGCAACTGCGTATATCCAAACCGTATCACTGAGTAAGAATGAATTGGTAACAGAGAGAATGCAAAAGTATATTGATGAATTGAAATAAACAACTTATCATTTGAAGAAGCGATTAAGGAACGCTAAGGGGATAAATATGAAAAAGTTAATAGTGCTTAGAGGGAACTCTGGAAGCGGAAAAACAACTGTAGCTAAAGAATTACAAAAGCGTTTTGGAAGAAATACAATGCTTATTTCACAAGATGTAGTTAGAAGAGATATGCTTTGTGTCAAAGATGGAGAAACTACGGAAGCTTTGCCATTATTGAAAGAATTATTAAAATATGGGAGTGTTCATAGTGAGGTTGTAATTTTAGAGGGGATAATGAACGGCAAATGGTATCACTCACTATTTGAGTTGGCTAAAAAGTTATATAATGATAATGTATATGCTTATTATTTTGATTTACCATTTGAGGAAACCCTAAAACGACACAAGACAAAACCGAATTGTCAGGAATTTGGGGAAGAGGCAATGCGGAGGTGGTGGATTGAAAAAGATTATTCAGAGATACTTGATGAATGCAGTATAACGCAAGAGAAGGATTTTGACAGCATAGTTGTAGAAATATATTCAAAAGTGATAATTGGATAGTAAATTTAAGATTGTCGATTAGAGTGGTAGGAAGTAATGAAGGATATTTTCTTTGTTAACATTCTATATACATGGTGCTAGCACCATGTAATAAGGTGGTTAAGGAAAATTGTGCTTTGGGTGTGCAAAATTTCAAAAAGTGGATTGCTAATTTGCAGGGATTTGTTATAATAAATGCGTGGCAACATTTTGGCAACAGAAAATCAGCAAGCCATAATAAATGATGTAATTGAAGTAAAAA
>CANAQK010000017.1 GCA_947363605.1 uncultured Clostridia bacterium
GCAAAACGGCTCAAATTAAATGTATTATTTCCGAATTTTTAATTTGGAAATAATAGCTTGTGCGATACACAGGATGCTTTATTTTGATGCAGTGGAATACTTTCCCGAAAAGGAAGTATTTTAATTAGGAAAACGAAAAGGAGATTTTCATGCCGAAATTATTAAAAACTGGGGTGGTATTCCTGCTGGCGGCTTGCATTTTATTCAGCCTGGCGGGTTGTGCAGATAAAAAGGAGCAGGAATACAAAACGAATATGACAGCGGCAATTGCAGACATCAGCGGCAATTATACCGTTTTTGCCGAAGCGGTGGAGGATTATTTTGACAGCCGGCTGGCTGTGGAACGGCGGGCTCCGGTACTGGATGCCCTGACTGCCCTGACCGATGCTTACGGGAAGCTGGAAACGCTGGAAGCCCCAGGAGATTATCAAGAAGTGCAGAAGCTGCTGAGCGAAGGCGCCGCTTTGGCGAAAGAGGCGGTTTCGATCTATCGGGAAGAGCTGGAAGGCTTGACGGAAGAGAATTTCAATGAAGCAGCGCTGGAACGGATCCAGGCCGGGGATCAGAAAATCCAGGAGGCGTATGAAAAAATCCTGGCTGGGGCCTCAAAAGGCCAGGAGATTGACGGGCTGAAATAAGGCAGATGGCTGTAAAACTGGATAAAAAAGCCGATGAAATTTTCCATCGGCTTTTTTCAATTAAAATTATTATAAAGGATGGGAATTAAATGTCCATCCCAATTGCAAGGAGGGCGTGGGAAAAGGGAGTAGGCCTTTGGGTTCTCAATCCTGTCGGGAAGAGATACAGCTGCTTCCGTTCACGCCTGTCTCAGAATTTTTATTCGACGCAGCAGCAATAATCGAGAATCACATTGCCGTTTTCGTCCGGCGTTGTATGGCGTGGGCATAGGCGGTTTTCGAAGGATCACACGCCGCCGTTTTCGTCATGCCATACTCTCATACCCATGCGCTCGACTTCGGGGAAACTGCCCGGATTCTGGAAAAGGAGCTGCTGGCCCAGGTTCGGGCGGCGACAATGGTTTATGCGGCGGCATCTGCGGATATTTCAGATCAGCAGGCGCTGAAAATGCCGGATTTGTTCCAGACCTGGGAACAGGTGCCGGCAGATGGACAGGAGATCCCCAAAGGCCGGGTGATAAAGAAGGATCGGCAGCTTTACCGGGCGGAACCCGATTGTGATCCTGTTGGCGGTAGCAGTGGTATTGGATATGCTGCTGGGGGTTCTGCGTGCGATCCGTGAAAGAGGGTTTAACTCTTCCGCTGGGATTGATGGAGGAATCCGCGAGGCGGCTATGCTGTTAAGCGTTATCACATTTGCCTGGGTAGACAGTTTGGTACATATCAATTTGTCGAACCTGTTCCCGGATTCGTGGAAGGCCGCTTTAGGAGCGCCGAAAATCGGGTTTTGCAAGCTGTCCGGATACCGGCTCGTGTTATTTGCTCGCAATGCTTGGCATATTAAAGCGGACTTTTACGCATTCTGAGCAGCTGTGCTTCCGGTTCACCTCAATAACCTGACAGGAATAGGCCATCCCCTTGGAAAGCCGTTCAAGGATTGCCTGGTTGTAATATCGGGGGATATAGCCCAAACATTCGCCCCTGTTGGTGCTTACCTGAATGGCAAATGGATCCGCTTTATTTTCCGGTTCCGGATTTAGCTGCAGCAGATCCCCGATATCAACCTGAGGTAAAAGGGTACAATCATTTCCAGCGCATGGAGCCAGATGACGGACGCCCATGATAAAGAAATCCCGTTGGACAGTTTTTTCGTCCGAAGAAATCGGGAGGATGAACTCATAGGTGTCAATGGGCAGCCTGCCCCCGTTTTTCTTTAACAGCTCGAAGGCGTCATATTCTGCAAGGCCGTATTTTTCGAGGATTTTTTCCATATCCCGGCGCTTCGGGTCCGGCAGCCGGCTGGAGAAAACAGGGAACAGTACAGCGCTTTCGTAAATTTTTTCTTCGGGGAAAGCATTAAGCTTTCCCCAGCCGCATTCCTGAGCCTTCTTATATTCTCCATAATATTGAAATTGAGAGGTTTCTGCCCGGGTCAGCTTTCCAACGGTGAAGTTTTTTCTGGTTTCGGGATCTTTCCAAATTAAATACAAAAAGTCGTGTTGATTGTCCCTCAACATTTAGCTGCCTCCTTCTGCTAACTCCCTCAGAATCTCTAATTTGCGTTTTAAGAAACGTCGGATCAATTCGTTTTTTCTTGGATTCAAGATTTCCGTTTGGTATATATTTAATAAATCATCAATGTCTTTATCACTTAATCGACCTAAAAACTGCTTACAGATATCAACTGTTTCCGGATATTCCAGGAGCAGGTATTTGACAACCTCTTTGTGCCGGGGCTGCGCTTTGCGGGAACCGTCGATTCGGATAATAGATCGGGACTTCGTATCGACCAACGCCCGGAACGGGCCGGGATCCCTTCCAAATATCTGGTCTAATTGACCATTGTTTACATAGCAGCACAGGGATGAGCCATTGTCGTATAAGGGGCATTTCCTCCATTGAATCTTCTTCTGCTCGGTAAACCAAGCAAGGACAGCCCAGTTACTTTGATGGCGGTCCGCATTCCCTATTAAAAAATCGAAAACGATCATTTTAATCCAGAACTTTTTAGTGGTAAATTTGGTTGCCTGAAAGAGATGCTCCAAGCAATAATATTTCCCGCTGTCTGTATCCATCATTTTATTGGCGTCGTAATTGGGATAAAGCCCGGAAATAAAGTTGATGCCCTCTACTAAGAGTTCATTGGGCTTTCGAACCAAATAACTCATGCTGCCGATACGGCCCTGGTAAATGCCGATCTCTACCCTGGCGGTAGGAACCCCAAGTATTTCGCCTAATTGATGGGCTAAGTGCTCGGAGATATGTTCAGTCGTTTCCTGTGATGTGGCCGGGTCAATTTTAGGGAATTTAAATAAACCAATCTCTTCATTATCCGATATCAGCCAGATTTTTTCACTTCGGCCACTGCCCTCTGATGCACCATCATAGATATTCCAACTGCTGAAGTCGTGAATAGTTATCATAATACACCTCCGTTTTCCTCATTTCTTTGGTTCATTCTCGTCCCCGTGCGGGAAGGACAGCAGACGGCTGAATGGCTTTCTACTATTACTCTTTTTCCTACTATATCACATTATTCAAGGAATTTCTATACGATACAGTGGAATCACCTCTTGATATATGGTGAAAGACCGGAAAAAGGTGCATCTTTTCGTGCAACTAAAGATGAAATTTTTCTTGATTTATCAAAGTATTTTAATGCTACAGGAAGCTCGTACGATATAGTTGATTTTCCTTGGATTGACATAAATTAAGGGGGTTCGTGGATTAGAACCTGTATGCACACCATCGAACACGATCTGCCCGGTGCTTTTTCATACAGACTGCGTTCATTTTCCTTGCCATACGGCAAGTATGCCTGCCAAAAATGGCCTTGCCTGCCCGAAAAACCCCTCGGGCATCCGGCATCCTCTGATTGTGAATACAGGTTTTAATTCCCAATAAAACGGCCTTCCGCAGGGTGACGGAAGAAAACGTGCATCAAGAATTTATATAGTCGGCACACCCTCAAATCGGTGCCCGCTTTGAGGGTCAGGCTTTGCCTGTCCGCACATAAAATGCGCTGTGCGCCGTCTATGAAGCACTACCGCATGGCCGCTTCGCGGCCCACTGCGGCATGATATGCCGCAGTGTTGAAAAGAAGCCAATGCTTCTTTTCAAGCGCGTTGACTATAAGCGTCAAATCTACCAGCGTATAAAAATCTCCACCTTGGTGCGAATGCGCTGAGGTGGGGATCAATCGTTATTGAGCATGGCGTTCTTGTGGGACGTTGGCTGGCAGAAGATTTTCAGCCCGGGATTCGTTGGATTGGCTCAGTACCGGTGTACTCCGCAGGACCCAGCAGGTTCAGCTCCGCAAAAGACTCCTTTAGTTGGAGCAAATAGCACTCACCAATTGCGGCCAGGGGACTTTTTCGCCCCTTTTGGGGCAAAGCCTGCAAGGCTTCATCAAATTTTCCTCTTGCGTGGGCCTTTACGCTCAGTCCGTTCTTCCGGCACTCCGGGATCTGCTCTGCCCACACAGCCGCTTCATCGTGCTCATTTAGCTGCTGTACAGGGACAATTCTTTCACACGATTCATTTTACTGCAAGTTGCTTGCTGGTTTTGACGCTTACGTATCATGAAATGCTCGAGGGGTTTCCACGCTGTCGGGCCGCCCCAGTCTAACGTTGAAGGAACGTTTCGGCAGCTCGGGGGCTGTTCCTCTTGAAAGCTTGATCCTTTTCAGTTCGGGGCCCCAGGAAAAGAGAGGTTGTTTTTTTAGCCGGATATGTTATACTAAAATCAACACATTGAAAAACGCCGTTTGCCTTGAGCTGCATCAAACGCCACAGGATATAGGATTTGCAGCCGGAAGGAGGGGAGACGTATGGCGGATCATATTACCCAGTCCCGTGAGGATTACTTGGAAACTATTTATGATTTAATGAAAGAGGGGGAAAGCGTCCGATCGGTTGATGTGGCCAACGCACTGGGATTTTCCCGGGCCAGCGTCAGCCGGGCCATCGGCCTGCTCAAGCGGGACGGCTATATCGAGCAGGAACGCTATGGGCAGATTACCTTGACAGAGGCTGGAAAAAAACAGGCGCAGTCGGTACGCCGCCGGCATGACCTGCTGAAATATTTTCTGCTGCATATTGTCGAGGTGGATGAAAAAACAGCCGAGGAGGACGCCTGCAAAATGGAGCATATTGTCAGCCCGCAAACGCTGGCGCGCATGGCGGAAATTTCGGAGGATCATCTGGAGCGGTTTCATACGAAACCCCGCTGAAACCATAAGCGCGGAGGATTCCGGCGCAAATTTATAATGAAATGAGGTTTTCTTTTGAAGCTATTGGCCATTGACGGCAACAGCCTGCTGAACCGCGCCTTCTTTGGAGTGCGGCTTTTAACCGCCCGGGACGGGACTTATACCAACGCCATCTTTGGCTTTTTAAACATTCTGCTCAAGCTGGAGCGGGAGTATCAGCCAGACGGGGTGGCCGTGGCGTTTGATGTTTCCCGAAAGACCTTCCGGCACGAACAGTATGAAGCCTACAAAGCGAACCGCAAAGGGATGCCGGAAGAACTGGCTGTGCAGCTGCCGCTGATCAAGGAGATCCTGTCCGCATTAGGGTACCCAATCCTGACCTGTGAGGGCTTTGAGGGGGATGATATCCTCGGGACGGTTTCCCGCCGGTGCATGGCTCGCGGGGATACCTGCGTGATTGCTTCGGGGGATCGGGACATCCTCCAGCTGGTGACTGAGCAGGTTTCGGTTTCGCTGGCTAAAACCAAGGAAGACCTGCTGTATACGCCGGAAACCTTTCGGGCGGAATACGGCTTCGATGCGATCCACATTGTGGATATGAAAGCCCTGATGGGGGATTCTTCGGATAATATTCCGGGAGTGAAAGGGATTGGGGAAAAAACGGCGCGGTCGCTGATTCAGAGCTGCGGCGATATTGAAACCATCTATGCGGGGCTGGAAAGCCTGGAGGTGACTCCACGGGTCAAAAAGCTGCTGGCGGAGGGAAAGGAGCAGGCCGTGCTTTCAAAGCAACTGGCCACGATTGTCCTGGATGCCCCTCTGGCAGAGCCTGAAACCGGCTATATCCGGGGGCCAGTGGATGGACCGGTGCTGACGGCCCTGTTGGAACGGCTGGATTTATTCAGCTTTTTTGAAAAATTCGGTTTGGATCCAGCCGGGATATCCGGGCAGGGCTCTGCTCCGGCTTCCCAGGAAAAACGGCACTGCGAAATTGCCGCCGGGAATGTGCTGGAGCAATGGAAAAGCGCTCTGGAGGGGGTAAAGGAGGTTTTTCTGCTGCTGGGTGAAGAAACTCTCCAGGTTCAGGCAGAGGGGCGGATCTACGCGATCCCGCCTTTTGATCAGGATGCCGCGCTGCGCAGTTTGTTTCAATCCGGTGTACCTATTTATACCTTTATGGCAAAACCGCTCTATAAGCTGGGCTGGAAAATGGGGTTCGGCGATCTGCCGATCGTATTTGATGCAGAACTGGCGGCCTATCTGCTGAATGCCAGCTCAAAGGGATATTCCCTGGCCGGGCTCTGCGCGCACTATCTTCCCAAGATCCGCTACGAGGTGGAGGAAGCCTATCAGGAAATCGCCGCTTTCCCCGCGCTTTGCCAGCGCCTTTCGGAGGAGATGGAGGCGCAGGAGATGGGCCGGCTCTACCGGGAGATTGAGCTTCCGCTCTGCCCAGTGCTGGCGGATATGGAGGTTTTAGGCTTTGCGGTAGACCGCGGCGGCGTGACCCGTTTTGGGGAAGAGCTGGACCGGGAAACCGAGTTGGTACGGGAGCAGATCTTCCGTCTGGCCGGGCAGGAGTTCAACATCAATTCAACCCGGGAATTAGGGCAGATTCTGTTTGATCAATTGAAGCTTCCGGCTAAGAAGAAAACGAAAACGGGCTATTCCACCAGTGCCGAGGTGTTGGAGGGGCTGATGGAAAAGCATGAAATTGTTCCGCTGATCCTGGAATACCGGAAGCTGACCAAACTGTCCTCCACCTATGTGACAGGCCTGCTGAAGGTGATGGCCGAGGATGGCCGGGTGCATTCCACCTTTAACCAGACCGAGACTCGGACCGGCCGGATCAGCTCTGCCGAACCCAATGTCCAGAATATCCCGGTACGGACCCGGCTGGGGGCGGAGATGCGGCGGTTCTTTGTTGCTAAAGAGGGGTATACCCTGGTGGACGCGGATTATTCCCAGATTGAACTGCGGATTTTGGCCCATATTGCCCAGGATCAGCAGATGATCCGGGCTTTCCGGGAAAATGCCGATATCCACGCCATCACGGCTTCCCAGGTGTTCGGCTGCCCGCTGGAGAGCCTGCCTGCCGAGCTCCGGAGCCGGGCGAAGGCCATCAATTTCGGGATTGTATACGGGATCGGCGCCTTTTCCCTGTCCAAGCAGATCCATGTTTCGGTCGCGGAGGCCAAAGCTTATATTGATGCCTATCTCCGGACCTACAGCGGGGTAGCCAGATATCAGAAGCAGGCGGTGGAGCAGGCGCGGGAGGACGGCTATGCTGTAACGATCTATGGCCGCCGGCGGGAGCTTGCGGATATCCATTCGAAAAATAAGCAGGTTCAGGCGTTTGCCGAGCGGGTAGCGCTGAATATGCCGGTGCAGGGGACCGCGGCGGATATTATCAAGCTGGCCATGATCCGGGTCCGGGACCGGATCCGGCGGGAAGGGCTGGATGCACGGCTGATCCTTCAGGTTCATGACGAATTGATCGTTGAAGCGAGAGAGGAGATCGCTCCGCAGGTGGAGGCTTTGCTGCGGGAAGAAATGGAACGGGCTGCTTCATTGGAGGTACCGCTTGAAACGGATGTGCATACCGGGATGAACTGGTACCTGGCAAAGGGCTGACCGAACAGAGAAAGAGGGGAATGGCAATGAAAAAGGTTTTAACAGTCTGTGCGGCGAATGTCTGCCGCAGTCCCATGGCCGAGGGGATCCTGCGGCATTTGATGGAGAAAAGGGGGCTTCCGGACATCCAGGTGGCGAGCATGGGCCTTTCCGTCCTGGAGGAGGGCGGCGGAGCCAGCGTCTATGCGGTGGAAGCGCTGGACGAAATCGGGATTGATATTTCCGGGCATCGTTCCCGCAAGGCAATTTCGGAAGAGCTGCTGGAGGCGGACCGGGTTTATGTGATGACCGATCAGCATAAGGATGTGATCCTGGATGCACTGCCGGAACTGGAACCGCGGGTCCGGGTGCTGGAAATCCCGGACCCGTTCCATCAGGGGATGGAGGCTTATCGTTCCTGCCGGGATGCTATGCTGGACTACTTCGAGCGGGAACTGGATTCTTTCCTGGAAGGGGACGAGTCCTGAATGGGGAGCTGGGAGATTGGCCCGCTTCGCCCGGAGGACGCCGAAGAGGCCGCGGCATTGAGCCGGCGCTGCTTTTCTCAGCCCTGGTCGGCGGAAAGCTTTCGGGCAGACGCGGCCCACCCCCGGAGTATTGGCCTGTCCGCCCGGCTGGACGGGCGGCTGATCGGGTTTGTGGCGGCATCCTATGTACTGGATGAGGGAAGCGTCAGCCTGATTGGGGTAGAGCCTGGATCCCGGCGGAAAGGGGTCGCCCAGGCGCTGATGGAGCGTCTGCTGGCGATGGCCTGGGAGAAGGGGCTGTCTTTTGTTACGCTGGAGGTACGGGTATCGAACTTCCCGGCGGCGGGGCTTTACCGCAAGCTGGGCTTTCAGGAAGCCGGGCTCCGGAAGGGGTTCTATGAAAAACCCAAGGAGGACGGGCTTCTCCTGACCTGCTTCCGTCCGGGTCTGGATTTGGAAAGAAAGGAACCATCTTTATGAAAATACTTGCGATTGAATCCTCCTGCGATGAAACCGCGGCAGCGGTGGTCGAGGACGGCGTGCGGGTCTGCTCCAATGTGGTCGCCACCCAGATTGCCGAGCACCGTCTATATGGGGGCGTGGTACCGGAGATTGCCTCCCGGCGTCACTGTGAAAGCATTGCCGCGGTGACAGAGGAGGCGTTGGGGCAGGCTGGCGTGGCCCTTCCGGAATTGGATGCGCTGGCAGTGACCTATGCGCCCGGGCTGATCGGGGCGTTGCTGGTGGGAGTGAATTTTGCCAAAGGGCTGAGCCTGGCCAGCGGGAAGCCGCTGATCCCGGTACATCATATCCGGGCGCATATCGCGGCCAATTATCTGGCCCATCCGGATTTGAAGCCTCCCTTTCTCTGTCTGGTGGTGTCGGGCGGGCACAGCCATCTGATTGAAGTGAAGGATTATACGGAATTCCGGATCATCGGCCGGACCCGGGATGATGCGGCTGGGGAAGCCTATGACAAGGCAGCCCGCGCAATGGGATACCCTTATCCCGGCGGGGTGGCGGTAGACCAGGCCGCTGGGAAGGGCAGTCCGACCTATCGTCTGCCCCGGCCTCAGGTGGAGGGGAGCAGCTTCGACTTCAGCTTTTCCGGCTTAAAGACGGCGGTGCTCAACCTGCTGAATCAAGCGGCCCAGAAGGGGGAGGAGGTTCGGAAGGAGGATCTCTGTGCCAGCTTCCAGCTTGCTGTTTGCGATATCCTGGCGGACCGGCTGATGCGCGCGGCGGAATCGACTGGGTATCGTCAGATTGTGCTGGCGGGCGGGGTGTCCGCCAATTCGGGGATCCGGGCACGGATGGAGTCCGAATGCCGGGAGCGGGGGCTTCAGCTTTTCGTCCCGCCGCTCTGCTATTGCGGTGATAACGCGGCCATGGTGGGGAGCCAGGCCTATTTTGAGGCGCAGAAGGGCCGGTTCGCCGGGCTGGACCTGAATGCGGCGGCTTCGATGCCAGTGGATCAGGCGTATTTTTGACAGGGGTGCGGCTGTTTTTTTAGGAGGAGGCAGTCCCCAGACCCCCGGACGCTTTTACCTCAGGTTTGCCTTGCGTTAAATCGTAAGGAGCGATTCGCTTTCATCCGGCAGTTCATGTAAAACCGCCCAGAAAAATTAGTTCAATACTAGACCTGCCTTCTGTGATGCCTAGAAGCAGAGTCTTCTACTGTCTGCAACCCGGTCGCCTACGTTGATCGGGGATCCAAGGGGACTCCCTTGGCGCATTTCTTTCCCCCATTTCTTTGGGTGTCCAAAGAAATGGGGCGGGGCGTGGGGCGCGGAGCCCCACAAATCAGCACGGGTGCAGGTAATCAGGACAAAACCCTGCTTCAGAACGCGGGTGCGGTGAAAGAAAATAAAATGAATCTTGCGTTTTGAAGCGGGATCAGGTATAATAGTTTCCAGTCAAACCAATTTTCCAAGAAGGAGGAAAATCGTGATGGAACGAATTGAAATTAAAAAGCTGTATGCGGCTCCGGCCGAGTATACAGGGCAATCAGTCACCGTCTGCGGCTGGGTCAAAACCATCCGGGATTCAAAATCGCTGGGGTTTATTGAGCTGAATGATGGAAGCTGTTTTAAAAACCTGCAAATTGTCTTTGAGGATGGGAAAATCAATAACTTCAAAGATGTCACCAAATATAATGTCGGCGCGGCAGTCATCGTGAAAGGGCAGGTTGTCCTGACCCCGGAAATGAAGCAGCCTTTTGAAATTCATGCGGAAGAAATCCTGTTGGAGGGGGCTTCTTCTCCGGATTTTCCTCTTCAGAAAAAGCGGCATACGCTGGAATACCTGCGGGGGATCGCGCATCTGCGTCCCCGGACGAATACCCTGGCAGCCGTGTTCCGGGTCCGGAGTGTAGCGGCGTTTGCCCTGCACCGGTTCTTTAATGAAAACGGCTTTGTTTATGTCCATTCCCCGATCATTACCGCGAGTGACGCGGAGGGCGCAGGGGAAATGTTCCGGGTCACCACCCTCGACCCTGAAAACCCGCCCCGTAAGGAGGATGGAAGTATTGATTTCTCCCAGGATTTCTTCGGGAAACCTGTCAACTTGACCGTAACCGGGCAGCTGGAAGCGGAATGTATGGCGATGTCTTTCGGGAAGGTGTATACCTTTGGCCCAACCTTCCGGGCGGAAAAGTCCAATACGACCCGCCATGCGGCGGAATTCTGGATGCTGGAGCCGGAAATGGCTTTTGCCGACCTGAACGACGATATGGATTTGCAGGAAGCCATGTTCAAGTATGTCTTTTCCTATGTGCTGGAGCATTGCCCGGACGAGATGCAGTTCTTCAACAATTTTTACGATAAAGGCCTGATTGAGCGGCTGAACAACATTATCCAATCTGGTTTTGCGCGGATTACCTATACCGAAGCTATTGAGATTTTGCAGAAGAATAAGGACCAGTTCCAGTTCCCGGTGGACTGGGGTTCGGATATCCAGACCGAGCATGAGCGTTATCTGGCAGAAACGGTGTTCCAGCGCCCGGTTTTTGTCACGGATTATCCGAAAGAGATCAAAGCGTTCTATATGCGGCAGAACGACGACGGCAAAACCGTCGCTGCGGTAGATCTGCTGGTCCCGGGAGTGGGCGAGATCACCGGCGGCAGTCAGCGTGAGGAGCGTTTGGAGCTGCTGGAGGCCCGGATCCACGAGCTGGGCCTGGATCCGGAGGATTACAGCTGGTATATGGACCTGGGGCGGTACGGCAGTACGCGGCACGCTGGGTTCGGCTTAGGCTTTGAGCGTCTGATTATGTACATCACCGGGATCAGCAATATCCGGGATGTCCTGCCCTTCCCGCGGACCGTGGGCAGTGCGGAATATTGATTCGGGGCTATTAGAATAGAGGTCAGCCATGCGGGATTTTCCGCATGGCTTTTGCTTTTTTGTGAAAAAACAGTTTACTTCCGTACTTCTATATGTTAAAATGTAAAAGCAATACTGCGGCCTGATTTCAAGGGCCGGGGAGGATTATTTTCCAGAAAGGGAAGATTTGCCTGATGTCAGGCGCAATCGAGGTGTGGACATGAACAACAAGCTGAAGGAGAAAAATTTCGATTTTTTAATTGACGCTATCCTGGCGTTGGAAACTCGGGAAGAATGTACCGCTTTTTTTGAGGATTTATGTACGATTCCGGAACTGAAGGCCATGTCGCAGCGGCTCCAGGTGGCACGGATGCTGAGTGAAAACCGGGTTTACAGTGACATTGTCAGTGAAACCGGCGCTTCTACCGCGACGATTTCCCGTGTGAACCGTTCGCTGATTTACGGGAATGACGGTTATTCGGTGATTTTCAAAAGGCTGAGTGAGCATGAGTAGTTATCAATCCTTTGCATTTTATTATGATAAGCTGACAGCGAATATTCCCTATGTCCGGCGTGGGGAATATTTTCATACGGTTTTGCAGCAGAACGGTGTCCCTAAAGGGGGTGTCCTGCTGGATCTGGCCTGCGGCACCGGTAGCCTGACCGAGGTGCTGGCCCGGCTGGGCTATGACATGATCGGCGTGGACGCTTCCCCTGAAATGCTGATGGAAGCCATGGATAAAAAGTATGACTCCGGGTTGGATATCCTCTATCTTCAGCAGGAGATGCAGGAGCTGGATCTCTATGGGCGGATTGACGCCTGCGTCTGCGCGCTGGACAGCATCAACCATGTGACAGATCCCGCCCAGGCGGCCCGGGTATTCGAGCGGGTCGGGCTTTTCCTGGAACCGGGCGGGATCTTCGTTTTCGATGTAAATTCCGTCTATAAGCATCAGCAGGTTTTATCCGGGCAGACCTTTGTCTACGACCTGGACGAGGTTTTCTGTGTCTGGCAGAATTCGGTCTGCCGGGAGAACCAAATTGACATCACCCTGGATCTTTTCGGAGCGGAGGAAGACGGGGAGCATTACATCCGGGAAACCGAGGAATTTTCCGAGCGGGCCTATACCCATGAAGAAATCCTTGCCTTTTTGAAGGGCGGGCAGATGGAGCTGGCGGCCTGCTATGGGGAGGATACCCTGGAACCTCCGGGAGAACAGGCCGAGCGGCTGGTCTATGTGGCGAAGTCCGTCAAGCGGAAATAGGGAAGAAGGGGTTTTATGGAGCCAACGAATAAACAGCCTCTGTTTATTGTTACAGGCGCTTCCGGCGTGGGGAAATCCACGCTTTGCTATGAACTTTTCCTCCGGGAGGAAGAATATATCGTCATGGAAAGCGATTTGCTGTGGGACGAGATGTATAATACACCGGAGGACGATTACTGCGGTTACCGCCGGTTATGGATGCGGATGTGCGCCAATATTTCGCAGATCAGGAAACCGGTAGTCCTGTGCGGGTGCGGGGTTCCAACGCAGTTTGAAAATCAGCCGGAAAGGGAATTGTTTCAGCAGATCCACTATCTTGCAGCGGTATGCCGGGAGGATGTCCTGGAACGCCGTATGCGGGAGGGGCGCGGGATCACGGATGAAGGCTGGATCCAAAGCTCTCTGGAGTTTAACCGGTGGCTGAGTCAGAATGCCGCCCAGACGTCGCCGGGCATTACACTGCTTGACACCTCTGAACTGACGCCGCAGCAAGCGGCTCGGGCCGCGCATGACTGGATTATCAGCCATATGGGGAACCGGTAAGCGGGATTAAAATCAACAAGAAGGAGAACAGGATGGGAAAATTAGTGCGGATGATTTCCGAGGATGGCTCTGTCATGGCTTGTGCCTTGGATTCCACCGATATTGCAGCGGAGATTGAACGGCTTCATCAGACTTCCGCGGTTGTGACGGCCGCCTTGGGCCGTCTGGCAACCGCCGGGGCGATTATGGGCTATAATCTCAAGCATCCGGAGGATTCGCTGACCCTGCGGATCAAAGCGGACGGCCCGGCTGGTACGCTGACCGTTGTGGCGGACGGGAAAGGGACTGTCAAGGCCTGCGTGGATCAGCCAGTGGTGGAAATCCCGCTGAACACGGCAGGCAAGCTGGATGTACGAGGGGCGGTTGGGAGCAACGGCAGCCTTTGCGTCATCAAAGATCTGGGGCTGAAAGAGCCTTATGTGGGGCAGGTCCCGCTGGTATCCGGGGAGATTGCCGAGGATATCACCAGCTATTATGCAGTCAGCGAGCAGACCCCAACGGTTTGCGGGCTGGGCGTGCTGGTTGACCCGGATTTGAGCGTTCGGGCAGCGGGAGGATATTTGGTGCAGCTGCTGCCCTTTGCAGATGAGGCCTGCATTGATGTGCTGGAAAAGAACCTTCAGGGGCTTCCTCCGGTGTCCGCAATGATTGACGGGGGTACCCAGCCGCAGGAGATCTGTGAGCGGCTGCTGGCCGGGCTGAACCCGAACCTGCTGGAGGATCCGGCGGAGGTTGGATATCATTGTGACTGCAGTGCCGAACGTTCGGCTAAGGTTGTAGGGAGCTTGGCAGTAGAGGAGCTTCAAGCGATGATTGAAGAGGACGGGGGCTGTGAAATTTGCTGCCACTTCTGTGGGGAAAAATATCAATTTTCGGCGGAGGAGCTGCGGCAGATGATCGAGGCCAAACGGAAAAAGGCCTGAACTCCGGCCTTTTTCCACGGGATCGGGGGGGCTTGAAAAAAATTTGATTTTTTCAAAAAAAGTCCTTGACTTTTTCCGGATTCTGGTGTAAAATAATATTCGTCGCTGAGAGATACAGTCCTTCAAGCGGCGAAGAAATGGGGGCATAGCTCAGCTGGGAGAGCATCTGCCTTACAAGCAGAGGGTCATAGGTTCGAACCCTATTGTCCCCACCATGAATAACAAATCAATTGGTGAATGAGCCTCTGTAGCTCAGTCGGTAGAGCAGAGGACTGAAAATCCTCGTGTCGTTGGTTCGATTCCGACCGGAGGCACCAATTCATGCGGATGTAGCTCATTTGGTAGAGCGCCACCTTGCCAAGGTGGAGGTAGCGGGTTCGAGACCCGTCATCCGCTCCAAAAAAGCGGCTGACTGAATGCTCAGTCGTTTTTCTATCCAGGCACCTGTTTTCGATTTTGGACGGGTCGAGAATGAGCCGGCCGCAAAGCGGCAAAAACAATCCAGTGGATTGTTTTTAGGCGAGGGGTGTGCGGAACAGAGACCCGTCATCCGCTCCAAAAAAAGCGGCTGACTGAATGCTCAGTCGTTTTTCTATCCAGGCATTAAATAATCGGCGCTATAGCCAAGTGGTAAGGCAGAGGACTGCAACTCCTTCACCCCCAGTTCAAATCTGGGTGGCGCCTCCAAAAACTCCGCTGCGGATCTTTTACGCAGCGGAGTTTTTTCTATTTGAAACATTTCTGCTGATGGGGAGGATGAAATCATGAAAACAGATTGGAAAAAGCTGCTGCCTTATGCCGCTGTTACGCTTGCAGCCTTTTATCTTTTGCCGCTGCTGATCCGGGATACGGGGAGCGGGATGGCTATCTTAATGGTTGCCGCGCCGCTGGCTTGCCTGGTATGCGGGCTGCTCTGCGGGTTCTTGCATCAGGATCGCTGGCTCTATCCGACGTTCACCCTGGTTTCTTTTTTCCCGGTGGTTTTTCTTTATCTGAACCGGACGGCGCTCCCATATTGCCTGATTTATGCTTGTGTATCCATGATCGGTGTCACGGCAGGACGTATTTTAGCCCGCTGGGTGAATCGGCGGCACTAAGGCTTACCACCCGATCAACACACCTGCCCCCGAGCGTCCGGGACGTTCTTCCGGCCCCGACCGGGGCGGCCACAGGGCAGCCGCCCCACTGTCCACTATGTGGGGGAGGGGATCCCACCCTGGGTGGCATGAGCCTTGCATTGAAATCACGGCTCTGCCCAATACCCGGAGATTTCCTCTTGTATTTTCAGCGGGATTTCGATACAATGGAACCAAGCTCCCGCGGGATAGGGGAGCAATTTGGCTAATTTAGATGGAAGTGTTAATAATACGGGAGAATATTCTGAGCAAAATTGAAATTTTGCAATAAAAAGGCTAAATTCCTGCAATTTTTACGAAAAAAGGCTACAATTTAAATCGATGCTGTGATAAAATAAAAAGGCGGTGCTGTAATTCATGGTTTTTAAACGGATTTCCATTTTGACAGGGCATTACGGGAGTGGGAAAACCAATCTGGCTGTTAATTTCGCGCTGGATCTGGCCGGCCAGGGGAAACCGGTTACACTGGTGGATCTGGATATCGTCAACCCGTATTTCCGCAGCGCAGATTTCCGTGAGCTGCTGGAAAGCCGCGGGGTGAGGGTCATTGCCCCCCATTATGCCAATACCAATTTGGATATCCCGGCACTGCCGGCGGAGATCCAGTCGGTTTTTCATCAGACTGACCGGATGGTGATCCTGGATGTGGGTGGCGACGATGCCGGCGCGATTGCACTGGGTCAGTTTGCCCCTCAGATCAGGCAGGAGGATTACGGCCTGTTCTATGTAGTAAACGAGCGCCGCTACCTGACCCGGGATGTGGAATCTGCTCTGGAGGTGCTTCGGGAAATTGAAGCCTGCTCCCGCTTAAAAGCAACTGCCCTGATTAACAATACCAACCTGGGGGAGGAAACAACCCCGGAACTGGTTGTTTCTTCACAGGGATTTGCCGAAGAAGCCGCCCATAAAGCAGGGATCCCGCTGGCGCTGACAGCGGCGAAGCGGGAACTGGCAGTTCCGGATGCCTATCCGGTGGAGATCTATGTCCGGACGGCATGGGCTTAAATGAGTTGAATAAAGACCGGGTTTTCCCGGGATAGGAGGAACGATATGGCATTAGTAATTGATGTGGAACGCTGCAAGGGCTGTGGGATGTGCGCAGCGGCCTGCCCGAAAAAAATCCTGGCCCCCGATGCAGAAAAACTGAACCGGAAGGGTTATAACCCGATGGTCCTGCAAAAACCGGAGGAATGTATCCGCTGTGCAATGTGCGCAACGATGTGTCCGGATGTTTGTATCACCATCAGTGAGGATTAAAGTTTGAACAGAAAGGAACTGCTTCCCCTGTTGGGGGCAGAAGGGTCATGAAAATGGGACAAAAATTTTTGATGAAGGGGAATGAAGCCATTGCCGAAGCGGCGATCCGCAATGGCTGTATGCACTTTTTCGGTTATCCGATCACCCCGCAGACAGAGGTTTCCGCTTATATGTCCAAGGTAATGCCGAAAATCGGCGGCACCTTTTTACAGGCGGAATCTGAAATTGCGGCGATCAATATGGTGCTGGGCGCAGCTTCCTGCGGCGTCCGCGCGATGACGTCCTCATCCTCGCCGGGTATCAGCCTGAAAAGCGAGGGGGTTTCTTATATCGCGGGTTCGGATGTCCCCTGTGTGATTCTCAACGTCATGCGGGGCGGCCCGGGCTTGGGCGGGATCCAGCCCTCTCAGGCGGACTACTGGCAGGCGACAAAGGCCCTGGGTCACGGTGACTTCCAGCTGATCGTCCTGGCGCCTGCGACAGTGCAGGAAATCGTGGACTTGATGGGTACTGCCTTCGACCTGGCGGATCAATACCGGATGCCGGCACTGATTTTGGCGGACGGGATGCTGGGCCAGATGATGGAGCCGGTGGAATTCCCTGAGAAGAAGGAAGCGCCTGCCGGGGCAAAGGATTATGCAACCACCGGCACTCAGGGGAAACGCAAGCCGAATATCATCAATTCCCTCTACCTTCAGGCGCCGGTACTGGAGCAGACGATCCGGGATCGGTTTGCCCGGTATGAGCAGGTCAAGCAGAATGAGGTGCGGGTGGAAGAATATGCCTGCGATGATGCGGAAATTATCACAGTGGCTTATGGGGCGACTGCCCGCGTAGTCAAGGGCGCGGTCGATATGGCCCGTGCGGAGGGGATCAAGGCTGGCTTGATCCGGCCGATTACGGTTTGGCCTTTCCCGACGGAAACCATCGCAAAGGCGGCGGAAAAAGCCCGTGGGATGCTGGTGGTCGAGATGAGCATGGGACAAATGGTCGAGGATGTCCGGCTGGCAGTAAACGGCCGGTGCGGGGTTTCCTTCTTTGGACGGACCGGCGGCGTCGTGCCTTCCCCGGCGGAAGTGCTGGCGGAAATCAAAAAATTGGCAGGAGGTACAAACTAATGGCTGAATTCAAGAAAACATCGGGTTTGACCGACGCTGTTTTTCATTATTGCCCGGGCTGCACCCATGGGATTGTCCACCGTTTGGTGGGCGAAGTCATGGAAGAGCTGGGCATCCTGGGCAAGGCAGTCGGCGTAGCGCCGGTTGGCTGTGCTGTCATGGCTTATGACTATTTTAACTGCGATATGATCCAGGCGCCGCATGGCCGCGCCCCAGCAGTGGCAACAGGTGCAAAACGGGCAAACCCAGCCAATATCGTGTTTACATATCAGGGCGATGGCGACCTTGCGGCGATCGGTACGGCGGAAACCGTCCATGCGGCGACGCGGGGAGAAAATATTACGGTTATTTTCATCAACAATGCGATCTACGGGATGACCGGCGGGCAGATGGCCCCGACAACCCTGGCAGGCCAAGTAACCCAGACCACCCCCTATGGCCGGGATGTGACCCGTGCAGGCTTCCCGATCCGGATGAGCGAAATGCTGGCCACGCTGGACGGGGTAGCCTATGCTGAGCGGGTCACCGTGGTAGATGTGCCGAATGTCCGCAAGGCAAAGGCGGCCATTAAAAAAGCTTTCCAGGCACAGCTTGAGGGCAAGGGCTTTTCGATTGTTGAGGTGCTCTCTACCTGCCCGACCAACTGGGGCCTTGCGCCGGTAGAGGCTGTGAAATGGCTCAAGGAAAATATGATCCCGCATTATCCGCTGGGCTGCTATCAGGATCGGACAGAAAAGGGGGTCTTTTAATATGGCAGTGAATATGTTGATTGCCGGCTTTGGCGGGCAGGGCGTCCTGTTTATGGGGAAAATTGTGGCCTATACCGGGATGATCGAAGAGAAAGAAGTCAGCTGGCTGCCCTCCTATGGCCCTGAAATGCGGGGCGGCACCGCGAACTGCTCGATCTGTATTGATGACAAGCCGATCGGCTGTCCAATCGTGCTGAACCCGGAAACTCTGATTGTCATGAACCGGCCGTCCTATGATAAATTTGTCAATGAGGTTGTCCCGGGCGGCGTAATGGTGTATGATTCCACCCTGATCGACGCGGAATGCAGCCGTACGGATATCCGTATCCATCCGATCCCGGCGACCAAAATGGCGAATGACAACGGCCTGCATGGCCTAGGGAATATCATTGTGCTGGGCCAGGTGCTGAAAGCGACCGGCTTTACCAGCTTCGAGGTGCTGAGCCAGGCGCTTGAAAAATGCGTCCCCGCCAAGAAGGCACATCTGCTGGAGCCGAACCTTCAGGCGCTTCGGCTGGGGTATGAATATACGGTTGAATAGGAGAAAAAGGCCCTTGTTAATTTCTTCTTTATAAACAAAAAAGCTCCCGGGAGTAAAGCTCTTGGGAGCTTTTTTGCTGTAAAAACAGCCATCGACAATTATGGGAAGCAGAAGTATGCCCTGTGCCGGATTTTGGAAATCCTGCTTGCATTTTGCGGTTGGATATGCTAAACTCTAAAAAAGAACGGCTCATCCCGTTCTTTTTCTTTCGCGGGTATATTTAGTGGATAGAAGCCGCCGGCGGTTCCAACCAGGAAGCCCATCTCCGGGGACAGAATTGCCGCAAAACAGAATAAAAATTTCAAGAGAGGTACCTCTCTTGGTCTAAGGACATAGTCCTTAGACCAAAGAACCTTGTCAACAAACTACAACGAAGAAGGAGTCTTGCTATGCTCTTTACGAGTCTGGAATTTCTTTTCGGCTTTCTGCCGGTAACCCTTCTGGTCTACTTTCTGCTTCCGACCGTCGGCCGGAACTATTGGCTGCTGCTGGTCAGCCTGTTTTTCTATGCCTGGGGAGAACCGAAGTTCCTCATCGTCATGCTTGTATCCATCGGGTTTAACTACCTGATTGCCTTACGCATCGCGGAGCTGGGCGAGGATCCGCCCAAGGCCCTGCTCCGGAAAGTGATGCTTGGAGTAGCCGTGGCAGCGAATATCGGGCTGCTGTTTGTTTATAAGTATCTGAACTTCGTCATTGCAAGCATCAACACAGCCGCAGGGGGCCCGGAACCGGTTTTCAAGCAGACAGAATTCGTCCTTCCCATCGGCATCTCCTTTTTCACCTTCCAAGCCCTGAGCTATGTCATCGACGTCTACCGCGGGGTGAAGGTGCAGAAGAATCCAGCTTTTGTCGGGCTTTATATCGCCCTGTTTCCCCAGTTGATCGCCGGGCCCATTGTCCGCTATACCACGGTAGAGGAACAGATCCTGCACCGGGAGGTGACGGCGGACCTCTTTGCGAAGGGGATCCGTAGATTCCTCTACGGGTTTAACAAGAAGATGCTGCTGGCGAATGTGCTGGCGATTACAGCGGACACGGCCTTTGCTTCTGCGGAGCTGAGCGTAGGAATGGCCTGGCTGGGCTGTATCTGCTATACGCTTCAGATTTTTTTTGATTTCTGCGGCTATTCCGAGATGGCCATTGGACTCGGGATGATGTTCGGGTTCCGGTTTCTGGAGAACTTCAACTACCCGTACATATCCAAGACGATCACCGAATTTTGGCGAAGATGGCATATTTCCCTGGGTTCCTGGTTCCGGGATTACATCTATTTCCCACTGGGAGGCTCCCGGGTGAAATCGCGGTGGCGGCTGGTGTTCAACCTGTCGGTGGTCTGGCTGGCAACGGGAATCTGGCATGGGGCCAACTGGACGTTTCTGCTGTGGGGAGCCCTCTTTGGAGTGATTATCATCGTGGAAAAACTGTTTGGCCTGCCTCAAAAGCTGACGGAGCACCGGGCAGCCGGAGCAGTTTACCAGATATTTGCCCTGTTGGCTGTGATGCTGGGCTGGGTATTGTTCCGGGCGGAGAATCTGACGGCGGCTCTGACGTATATCAAATCCATGTTTGCCTTGAATGGGAACCTCTTCTGGGATGATATGTTCCAGTTCCATCTGCGGGAATATATGGTGATTCTGGCTGCGGGGATCCTTTGCTCTACCCCTCTTATCCGCTGGGGGAAAGAGAAGCTTTCGGCTTTTCATGTCCGGGTGGGACAGGCTTGCGAGGTGACGGGTATAGCCGTGCAGTTCGCACTATTCCTGGTGGGGATTTCCTATCTGGTTATGAATGCCCACAATCCGTTTATTTACTTCAATTTCTAAGGAGGATGGATCATGCCTGAAAAGAAGAACTACGGCGCCATCAGTCTGATTCTCTGCTTCCTGCTCCTGCTGGGGAGCTTGGCGGTTCCCAACTTCCATATTGTGCTGGATTCGCTCCCGCTTCTGTCTGCGGAAGAGGATAAGAATGGGAACAACGGGTTCGCGCAGTATGTGGCGCAGGTACAGAAAAACTACCGGGAAAAGCTGGATCAGAAAAATGATTTTGTCAGCCTGAACGGCCTGTATGCCCGGATGACCGGGGCAAGGACAAGCAATAATGTCGTACGGACTAATAACGGGATGCTTACCCATCAGCGGATAGGTAAACAGGATACCAAACCGTATGCGGAAAGTGTAGCGGGGCTTTCGGATTTTTTATCCGGGCTGGAGATCCCGTTCCTTTATGTCCAGGCTCCCTATAAGCTGTCCCTGGATGAATCAGCACTGCCGGTGGGAATTGAAAATCTTTATAATGAGAGTACGGATGAACTGCTGAAGTATTTGCAGGAATATGGGGTGGATACGCTGGATTTGCGTCCCTATATCACTAAAACTGCCGATCAGTCAAAGCAGCATTTTTATGCTACGGATCATCATTGGAATCCGATTGGGGCTTTCCGGGGGTTTCAGGTGATTGCCGAACGTTTACAGGAGATTTTCCCGGAAGAGCCGGTTTGCGGAATAGCCGCGGGGCAGGATTCGTGGGAGGTTCACCGTGTTCCGGATCGATTCCTGGGCAGTCACGGACGGCGGGTAGGCCCTTATTTTGGCGGGGTGGACGATCTGATTTATTTGACACCGGAATTTCAGACCGAAATGTCCTGCTTGGTTCCCGATAAAAATTTATTTTACCAGGGGGATTTTGAAGACGCCGTCATCCGCCGCCAACACATAGACGACCCGGCGGATTATTACAATACGAATCCTTATTGTGTTTATATAGGCGGGGATTATGCTGTGGTACAGCATCGGAATGAGCGTGCGCCCTCTACGAAGCGCCTGCTTCTGATAAAGGACAGCTTTATGCTGCCAATGCAGAGCTTTTTATCCACCGTTTTTCAGGAGATTGATGTGGTAGATCTCCGGCATTTTACGGAAGATTCTTTGGCCGAATATGCCCGGGATTTTGAGCCGGATCTGGTGCTTTGTATGTTTAATCCAAGCCAATTTGGGACAAAAAGCCAATGGGAATTTGGCGTAGATAAGAAGTTTTCTACTCCGTTGTCAGAAATGTTTTATGAGGAGGTTTATTACAACCCGGAATTGATATTGGAGGCGGACGAGAAGAGCGGGAATAAGTATATAACCCTATTTGAAAAATTGGAATCCGGCGGCAGCTATACGCTGGAATTTGATTCAATTGAATTTGTAAAGGGCAATGCCGGCACGGTTAAGATTCAAATCAATGATCTCAAAAATAAGAAAGTCTTGGCCTCCCGTATGTTGGATGTCGCCTATTGCCAGGAAACGGGAAGATATACCTGCCAGCTCCGGGTACCGGACAGCAAGGAAAAAATGGATTTGTACCTGTATGCAGGAATTCCAGGAGAAACGGCCGGGAATACGGTGCGGCTTTCCGGTGTGACGCTGTATAAGCGAAGTATGGCATAATACTGTTCTTGATAATCATTTAATAGATTTCTAATTATCTCTTTAGATGTTCTTATATGCCGGTATAGCCCGTTACTTCGGGCTTTTCCGGCACTTTTCATATCGGAAGAACCTCACAAATCTTTTTATTACCCCTCATGTTTTCGCTCTCAAAAGTAGTAAAAGCAGTAGTAAATTCTGCGTACTACTTATGCCGCCTTGGTTTCCTCGGCGCTTTCCGCCGCAGGCTCCGGCTTGGCCTCTGCGGTGGTTTTTGCCTTGGCTTGCAGCCGTTCCATTTCCTCCTGTGCGGAATGGAAAGTAGCGTGGGCGTAATAATTCAGCGTCATTACAATGTTGGCGTGTCCCATGATGTACTGCAATGCCTTGGGGTTCATGCCCGCGTTTGCCATTCTGGTACAGAATGTATGCCGCATGGTGTGCGGCGTCATCACATCGGGCAGCGGCTCCTTGTGGCACTTGTTGTACTTCTTGGCAAGGCACTTGAACATGGCGTCATAGTTGACGGCGGTTTTGGGCAGGCCGTCCCGGTTCAGGAACAGGAAGTCCTTATAACCATCAACCTCAATGCACCTGCCGTCCCTGCGCTTCTTCAACACGCGCTCAAACGCTTCATAGGCGGCTGCGCTCATAGGCACTTGACGGAATCCGCTTTCTGTTTTTGGCGCTTCGATATAGTAGCCGTCCTCGGTGCTTCTCAAAAGCTGGTGGTCTACATTCACAAAGCGCTTTTCAAAATTCAGGTCAGTGGGCGTCAGGCCGCAGAGTTCGGAAATACGAAGCCCGGTTTCCAGCAGGATCACCACCTCGTCATAATACTTGGCATAGACGGGATCGTTCTGCATGAAGTCCAAAAGCTCGTTTTCCTGTGTAGGGGTAAGCGGCACCTTTGGTACGGTATCGTCGTTGATAACCTCATTGATCTGGAAGTCAAAGGGATTCTTGCGGAGGCAGTCATCCTGTACGGCCATATAAAAGATGGCTTTTAAGGAACGCTTGCTGTTGCAGATGGTGTTGTAGGCAACGCCCTTTTCCTGCATACGCAAGGCCCATTCTTTCGCGTCGGACAGCTTCACGCTGTCAATGCTGGCCGCGCCCAGCTTATCTTCGGACAGAAGTTTCATCAACTGCTGGCGGCTCTTTTGGGTTCCTTTCCGCACATTCCCGCGCTGCCGGGTGTACTTTTCATAAAGCTGGCACACGGTCATTTTCTTGCCGATGGTGTCTATCCCGTCGTCAAGGTCTTTCTGTATCTGCTTGATCTTCTCGCGCAGGGAAAGACAGGGCCGCTTCCCGGCAGGTACTTTGTCGGTGGGTACTAACTTCCATGAGTAAACAAACTGGGGTTCTCCAAAGGTGTCAATGTATTTGTAAGCGTATCTTCCATCTGATCGCTGGCTCTCTCCAGACTTCAAAAGGCGGCCTTTGTTGTCCCGTCTTTTTTCATCTCGTTCTTTTCTTGGCATTTCGTCATGCTCCTTTCCATGACGGAAAGAGCCTTGACACGCTTATAACCTATTATAACACGCGCAAGGCCCTTTTTCACTATATTGTGTCAAGGGAATCAATGATTTTTTCAAACTGCTTCCGTTTGATCTGGATGCGGTTGCCGTTCAGGATCACCCAGCCAGCGGTGGGGTTTTCCTCGGCAAGCCGACGCAGTTTGTTTTCCCCGATCCGAAAATATTTGGACGCTTCCTCAATGGTGAGCGTGTATTTTTCCCAAATAGGCACATCGTTATTACTCATAACATGGCCCCCTTTCTTTTCAAAACAAAGGTTGTTGTTGTGAAAGTGGGCAGAAAATAACGGACGGCTGCTGGCACAGCTCCACGGGAATCTCACCCCCGCGTGGTTCTCACGCGGCCCTGCTCGTTGCCTGCGACGCTTCAAACGCTCGGACTACGACGACAAGGGCGTATCATTGTCCTGCCTGCGCGTCGTCGCCCGCAGGCTGCCACACCTGCTTTACGGCCCGGTAAAATTGCTCCGCTTACCCCAATGAGGGAAAGCCTCTTGGCGCACCTGCCGCCCGGCTCGGCACAGACAGAATGTATCCGTCTGCCCTATGACGCGCCGCCATTGTCCTGCGGGCGTATTTGTCAAGGAGCAAAGGGGCCGCCGGGAAAACAGGCAGGCGGGGAAAGGGAAAGCCGCCTGTCTATGGCCGGGGCCTTAACCGTCAGTCGCCAATGGGACTAACGATGGAATGGATCAGCTTGATTTGCAATCGGCGCTTCATATACTCGTCAATGCAGATATGAGGCTGGCCGCTGCCGTCATAGAGCGTCCGGGTACACAGCTTATTGATATAGCCGTCGTAATGCTGCAAGACACGCTCCACGGCTTCGGCGTTACCGGCGCAGGCCGCGTCGATCACAAAATCAGGCAGAGGGCTTTTGCCCTTGTAACTGGATTGTTTCATCCGCGTTTAACCTCCCTCCGGCATGAACGCCATCAATTTTACACGCAGGTCTTTTAGGGTGCTTGTCCTGTGGCGCTGTACTGCGCTGCGGGACATTCCCATCAGGCGGCCAATTTCTTCGTCAGTCAAATCCAGAACAAAGCGGAGAATCAAAATACTCTGCTCGTCTTTTGGCAGGCTGGCAAATGCCTCGGCCACAAGCTCGTTGTCGATATGTAGGTCATACCCATGCGAACTGAATGTAAAGCTGTCGCAGGAATACCGATCTACGGTCGAGAGCTTGTCCCAATCAGCCGGGGAAAGAGCGTCCAGCGACACTTCACGGTCGCGGCGGCACTTCATTTCCCGCAGATAATCTATCGCCTCATGGTACAGAACCAGCTTGCAGTAGCGGTCAAACTGGCCCCATTCACCGTATTTGCGGGGGATCGCTTCCATCTTCTCACCCCCTTTCTGTGGGGGATGTGGTGGTTCTCTCCCTTTCCGCCAATAGAGCGAATGGAATCTCTCTGGCTGCCCGCTAAACGCCTCCTTTTTTCACTTTTTTGAAATTTCTTTTTGCGCCGGATAGCAGACCGCAGGAAATAACAAAATTCGCCCGGCAGGTCAAAGACCCGCTGGGCGAAACAAAAAGTAATATGTTCTTTTCCTACATGGTATAGTACATACTCGTAGCCGCTTGTCCCCGCTGCCGGGGGACGGCTTTTTTTGACAGGCTAACCCCTGTCAGAATTTGTCGAAGTGGTTTTCGTTGCATGGCGGCTCCCTCCTAAAGCCGCCATGCCAGAACACGGTGCAGGGGTCGTCGAAGCAAAAAGAAACGGCGGCCTTGATGTATTCAAAGCCGCCGTAAGATTGAATTTGTGGCATAGTAATTGCCTGCTGAACGACGGCTTTTTTTCTTTTGCCGTCGTCCGGCAGGTTTTCGCTATCTGAAATAAGTTTGCTGCTATAATCAGCTTCCATTAGGTCAAATTCTGGCTGCTACTGTCAGGTAAATAAAGAAGCTGAAAAACGCAACATACAGAGAACTAAGCGTTAATGCCGCTTTAGATATGGCCGTCCGTGTCCTTTTGTTTTTCACCAGCCAGATTGCGAATACAAAGCCCGCAATAATCAAAAGCGCGTACACTGCAAAGATGATATAAACCCACGGCGCATCCATGCCGATTTTCAAGTGCCGGATGATAAACAGGGTCAGCGGGAGTACGCTTACCAACAAAGATAATCTTCCTAAATTTTCTGCTTTCATTTTTTCTCCTTTATCCAGCTACAACATCTGCCTTTTTCAGATGATTAGTAGCCAAAATCACAAATAATACCGTGTAAACAAGAACCATTGGAACCAAAGTCGTTATACTGTCAATCGACAACACTTCGTCCTGTGACGATAGACCGAGAATAATTTGCGAATAAGGGAACATCTCACTTAAACCGGCAATATGGAAAGCCAGACCGCCGATACTAAGGCAAACCGCCAAACCTACCGGCACCGCAAAGCTCCTGATCCGCATGGACAAGTAAAGCTGAACAGCACCAACGCTCAAAGCTGAAAACCAGCCCATAAACAGCCACCATAGCATATTGATAGGGATGGGCTGTTCAAACCGAAACACAACCTTTCCCACGATAATGATAAACACCATCAAAAGAACCTGTGCGGTCAGAATAGATTTTGTCAGCACAACCAGCTTCGCAATGAAAATGATTGACCGGGAAACCGGCGTTGTCATAAGGCTGTTCCAGTTGTGATTTGTGTGTTCCAGCCGCCACAAATAGGACGCACAAATGGCAATCAGGATTGGAAAGAAAAAATACCCATAGAACAGCCCTGTTTGAAGCCAAAGCTGCTGCCATACTGCGCCGTCGTACAAATTGGCTGAAGCATTGATGCCATAAATGATTGCACCAATGGCGGCGGTCAAAAGTGGCAGAATGAGAACTGCTACCCACATATTAGAATGGCGGCTTTTCAGATTTTCCGCCCGAATTGCATTGATAAGCATTACAACCCCTCCTTTAATACTCGTATTTTTGAAACTTCTTCTCAAACAGGACAAAGGCAATCAATCCAACAATAAACAGGATCGTAAGCGGAAGAAAGTCAATATTCCGAACGACAAGTTCACTGGATTGCAAATTGCCGGAAGAAGTGTCCTGCCCCAGCACCATCATTTCTGCGTAATTTCCCCAAATGAGGATATTGCGGATGCCTGTGGGGAGCAAAGTAGAAATAAAGCCAATCAACGCGCCAATCATACCAATAGACATCGGGACAAGCTGGTTCGCAAAAACAAGAGAGAAAAACACCTGAATAGTTACAACTACAAATGTAACCATTACTGTCCCCAAAACAAATTCCCACAGCGTTTTTACCGGCAGCGGCTCAACAATCCCCACAGCATTACCGTAGGCGACAATCACAAGAGCCTGAATGAGAATTGCCGCCAGCATGAGAACGGCTACTACGGTAAACTTGCAGAACCAAATTGCCTTGCGGTTTTCGTTGTTGCACTCCAACAGCTTCCATGTATTTCCCCGGTGTTCCATATCGCAAATGCGGCTGGCAATAACCGCTGCTAGAATGGGAAGAAAAAGCCCATTCATAGTAGCTGGCCCAACGATCAAATCCTCCCATGCCGGTGCATTGGGGTCGTAAATCATACCGAGGAAATTTTCATTGTTTCCATAGTTGGAAAATACAAAGAGCAATTCCACACCGAGAATCAGCACAAAGGTCAGAAAAACCTTTCTGCGTTTCAGTTTGTATAATTCAAGGCACAGGTATTTCATCACAGTGTCAGCTCCTTTCCTGTCAGGTTGAGGAAAATATCTTCCAGACTTTCCCGGTGTTCCTCAACACGATAAACAGAGATACCATTGGAACACAGGCATTGCACAACAGCGCCGGTCTGTTCGTCAGTCAGCGCACCGATCTGCAAACCATCCGTTGTACGCTGCGGGTTGGCCTTTTTAAGAAGCTGGAAAGCGTGGTTGTTATCGCTGGTTCTCAATATAATCTGTGGCTCCCGCTGCATATCCAGAACTGACATCCTTTCCTGAAAAATCAGGCAGCCCTGATTGATAATGCCGACAACAGTAGCCATCTGGTCGATCTCACTTAAAATGTGGCTGGAAATCATCACTGTCATGCCATACTGTTTCGGCAGCATCTTAATGAGTTCCCGCATTTCTTCGATGCCTGCGGGGTCAAGCCCGTTGGTCGGTTCATCCAAAATCAGAAGTTTCGGGAACCGGGCCAGTGCCATTGCAATGCCGAGCCGCTGCTTCATACCGAGAGAATAGTTTTTGACTTTCTTCTCCATCTGGTTTTCCATACGGACAATATGCACTGCTTCTTCAATGTTCTTTTTGGGCAAGTCAAGCAGCCTGCGAATGATCTCCATATTCTCGCGGCCAGTCAAATGTCCATAGTAGGACGGGGATTCAATCAGGGAACCAACGGACGCGAGAATATCACAGCGGTTCTTTTCGTTGAACGGTTTTCCCATAATTTCAATGGTTCCGCTGGTGGGTTTGACAAGTCCGAGTAGCATTTTCATGGTGGTGGACTTGCCTGCCCCATTCGGGCCGAGAAAGCCGTAAATGTCGCCCTCTTTAATCTGAATATCCAATTCCTGAACACGGTAAACACCGTCATATTCTTTTGACAAATTATCTGTTGCTACAATCATTTTTTCTTTCTCCTTTCCTAAGCTGCTTATATCATATAGCCCCCACCTTGCATTGCATTGGAGAGAACCTTGATTTTACCTTGATTTTCACGATCAAAGCTGCAAATATGAAAAGATATGGTATAATACATAAGGAAAGGAGTGAGCCGATGGGTACAATCAAGAACAAAATCATTTTGCTGGTTGATGATGAACCGGCAATTTTACAGATGTGCCAATCCATTCTGAAAGAGAACGGATTTGAAAATATAGTAACCGCCAATACCGCCCTGAACGCATTGGAAAGAATGAGTGCAAAGCCGGATATGGCTGTTTTGGATGTTATGCTGCCGGATATGGACGGCTTTATGTTGGCAAAGACAATCCGAGAACAGAACCCGATCCCTATTCTTTTTTTGACGGCAAAAGGGGAAATCGACGATAAATCAAAAGGTTTTGAGGCCGGTGCGGATGATTACATGGTAAAACCATTTATCGCGCAGGAATTTGTATGGCGCATTACAGCCATTCTGCGGCGAACCTATAAAGAAAGTGAGGAAAGCAGCTTCTTACTGGATGCCTGCAAAGTGGACTTAGAACAGGCAGAAGTCTATCGTGAGGGACAGGAACCAGTTTCCCTGACCGCAAAAGAAGTGGAGATATTGAAAAAACTGTATGCAAACGCGGGCCGCATTGTAACTTTGGGTGCGCTTTGCCAAACGGTTTGCGGGGATATTTATATAGGCTATGAGAAAACACTTATGTCGCACATTCGCCATATCCGGGAAAAGATTGAGGAAAAACCATCTTCGCCGGTTTCGCTGGTAACGGTAAAAGGCATTGGATATAAGTTGATCTTAAAGGACAAGTCAAGGTGAGCCTATGAATAATATCCAACGATTTTTTAAGCGGTATGTTCATTCCAGTGTGAAGCTGTTCTGCTTCTTTATCCTGATAAACATTGTCCTTTTTGTTGTGCTGGCTGTGGTGTCAAGCAGTCGAGGCAGCCATAGCCCAACACATCTATTGGAGCAAGTTTCCGCAGACTTGCAGCAAAGTGGAGAAAGCTACCGTCTTTCAGAAGATACGGCTACCCAAATGACGAAAGAAAACTCATGGTGTATGCTGATAAGCAATGACACCGGCGATGTGGTTTGGAATTACAAAATACCGTCCGAATTGCCTCTGCACTATACACCGGGCGATATTGCAGAAATGACAAGGTGGTACTTAGAGGACTATCCTGTATTCGTGTCAAATCAATCTTATGGTCTGCTGGTTGTCGGCTACCCGCAGGATAGTTTTTGGAAACTGTCTGCTTACAAAACTTCTGACAGCATTAAAATAGACATATTTGGATTGGTTACTTTATTTTTGCTCAATATCATCATTGTGCTGATCCTGTTCATTCACAATAACCGCAAGATTGAAAAATCCATTAAGCCGATCCTCACCGGCATAGAAGAAATTTCATCTGGGAAGAAAACGCAGTTAGTTGAACGGGGTGAATTGGCGGAAATCAACGCAAAGCTGAATAAGGTCGCCAAAACCCTGCAACGCCGGGACAGGGCAAGGGCAAACTGGATCAGCGGTATTTCACATGACATCCGCACACCTCTATCAATGGTGCTTGGCTATTCCAGCAGCTTAGAGGAAAGCCGGGATTTGAACACAGAACAGAAAGAAAAGATTGTGGCAATCCGCCAGCAGGCTACCAAAATTAAGCAGCTCATTGAGGATTTGAATTTGACTTCAAAACTGGAATATGATATGCAGCCATTACGAACTGAGAAAATTTCCCCAGTAGAATTGGCCCGGCAAGTGGTATGTGATTTTCTGGATAGTGGGCTTGATGAAAGTTTCTCTATTGATTTTCAATCGGATGAAGAAAGCGAGCTGCACTATATGCTGGGTGATGAAGCGCTCTTAAAGCGGGCGATTACAAATCTTCTTCAAAATAGCATCGGCCACAATCCAAACGGCTGTGCAATAACAATCTCGGTTGACTGTACGGATGGACATACAGAAATTATTGTCGCGGATAATGGCGTGGGGGTATCTGCTGATAAGTTGCAAGAATTGAATACCAAAACGCACTATCTTGAAAGCACAGATGAAAAACTAAACCTCCGTCATGGACTTGGTGTATTGTTGGTACGGCAAATTGTAGAAGCACATAGTGGTACAATGAAAATTGAAAGTGCGCTGAACTGCGGCTATAAAACAACTCTTATTTTTGACATTGGTATAGGCTGAAAAGAAACGGTAAAGACACTTCATTTCTACACATTTAAGCTGCCGAAAAGCCCATCATTTCAAAGCTTTTCCATCATGGGTGGCGGGCAGACAGGATAGATTATCTAATTCCCGCCAAAACAAGCTTCTAAATGCGTAGGAAAGCCCATAAGAAAGCGCCGGATGCGGCGGCCTGCTGGCCCTGCGTCCGGCGTTTTCTCATATCCAAATATGAATTATAAAGTTTAATCTTCCTGCATATAGCAACATTCCATTGAGAAAATATGAAATATACAATGTAGATGGGTGGTGCTATATGGCAAATATCAAAGATTGTCCCGGCTTTGAAACTTTCGGCGCAGATGTAAAGGAGGCGCGGAAAGTCAAGCAGTTATCGCGTAAGACGCTGGCGGAACAGGTCAATATCGACTGGCGCTATCTTGCCAACATCGAAAATGACGGCACGATTCCCAGCCTGCCGGTTATCATACAGCTTATCAAAATCTGCGGGCTTCCCGTAGAACGGTATTTTAACCCGGAGATCATGCGGGAGGAAAGCGCACAGCGGCAGCGGGTCAGCCACAAGCTGAAACTCTGCCCGGAAGAATTTCTGCCGATCATCGAGGGCGCGATTGACGGGGCCATTCAAATTCAACAGAAGAATGACGAAACGGAGGGTGCATGACAACCCTCTGTTTTGTTTTTGGGAGGACGCAAGCTGCGCCCTCTTTTTTTGTGCAGTTTTCGGAAAAACCGGGATTTTGCGGGTATTTCTTTGGGGGCAGAACGCTTTTTAAGGGAAGAAGAACAAAGACAGCAAGCATATGATTAACTCCTATTAGGAAAACACACTGTCAAAGGGATTTCATGCTTTGGCGGGGGTCAGCCCGCCTCGGCCTTGTCAGTAGTGTTAATGTCAATGTATTCGGCAATCCGGCGGAACTCGTCCGCAAACTTGAAATGTACGCTAATATTGCCGTTTTCGTAGACCTTGATATGGTCTACCAAGTCCGTGAGGATTTCACGGGTCAGCGTTTCGATGGTTTGATACTTTGCAAAGGCTACCAGCGCGGGGTGTTCCTTGTCAACGCCGTTTAAGAGCTCCGTCCGTTCCGCGTTCAGCCGGGCCAGCACATCCGCAAGCTCGGCGGCCTGCCGTTCA
>CANAQK010000018.1 GCA_947363605.1 uncultured Clostridia bacterium
TCCTCCAAACCGGGAAGCGGCTCTTCCAGCTCCGGCGGAAGCTCCTCCAAACCGGGAAGCGGCTCTTCCAGCTCCGGCGGAAGCTCCTCCAAACCGGAAAGTACCCCACCTCCCAAGCCGCCGGTTTCCTCTGAACCAGGAATCTCTATTCCCGGGGCGGGAGATCCCCCTGCTGTCGGCTCCGACAAATTTAAAGTCGTTGCCTATTATCCCTCCTGGAAACCCAAATCCACCCATAAGCTGCAATACGATGTGACTACTCATGTCATTTACGCATTCGCTATCCCCACCGAGGACGGCGGGCTTCTGCCGCTGGAAAACCCTCAAACGGCCCGGCAGATTATTGCGGATGCACATCGAAATGGGAATAAAGTCCTGTTGGCTGTCGGCGGTTGGAGTTATCAGAACGTCATTTTGGAACCGACCTTCAACAAAGCCACGGAAACTGCGGAAAAACGCCGCAAATTCCATGACGCAATCATCGAAATGTGCGAAGAATATGGTTTTGACGGAATTGATATGGATTGGGAGCATCCCCGTACGAAAACAACCAAAGCCCAATATGAAGACCTGATGCTTCAGCTTTCGGATACCCTGCACAGCCGGGGAAAGCTGCTGACGGCCGCTGTCCTGGCCGGCGTCACTCCGGGCGGCTATGTAGCCTACGACGCGGCTGCGCAGACGGACAAGGTGCTTGAAGCGGTGGACTGGGTCAACGTCATGGCCTATGATGGGGGCGACGGGAAAGACCATTCCAGCTATGAATACGGTGTCATGTCCGGGAATTACTGGCGTTATACCCGGAAAATGCCGGCGGAAAAGGTGGTGCTGGGCGTCCCCTTCTATGCCCGCCCCTCCTGGAAATCCTATGCGCAGCTGCTGGAAATCGACAGCAGCGCCGACCAGAAGGATATTGTCACCGTCAACGGGGTACAGGCCTATTACAACGGGGTACATACCATCCAACGCAAAACCCAGTATGCTAAAGAGCATCTGGGCGGTATGATGGTTTGGGAAGTGACGCAGGACACGGCTGACCGTAGTAAAAGCCTGCTTTCCGCAATTGGAAAGATGCTTTGACCGCACTTCTCAGAATACGACTTAAAAATACGGCGTCAGGCTCTGCTGACGCCGTATTTTTTGAGCCGGATTGACCCATATGTACCTTAGAGCCTGTATTCACAATCTGTGAATACAGGCTCTTATATACTTTCTTTTCCGCAGGTTACTGCCGTTCTTTCTCTGCAAGAAGGGCGTAAAAAGTCGCCCATGCGCTCGGGCTTCCCACCTTTTCTTTCGGCAGATAGGATTTCGTCAGCGTCCCCGATAAAATCACCCGTCCCATAGCATCCTTCGCTGATTCCAGGTATTCCCATCCGATTGCTGCTTCGGGAGCATTGCCGTACCCAAGCGCGGAGACCGTTTCCATCATATTCTGAATCCCGACACGCATGACTTCAAAGGGATAGAACGCATCCGCATTCCGCCACCCCTCTTTTCCGTTAAGCACAAGCTCCTCCGGGTGATCCCGCCTGAACAGCAGATTCCTGTCCAAAAAATACCGCACGATACCCGGTTCGATCTCCAGCGTTATCCCGTTTTTACGACAGCAGGAACACAGCCGCAAGGCATAATAGTCCGCCTTATAACAGCTTTTTGGAACATACTTCAGCTTTCCCCTCCGTCGTTCACAGAGAAAACCTCCGTCCGGAAGCTGTTTTAAATGCAGCAATGCAAACAGCTCCTGTACGCCAGGATCCTCGCCAAAGCCAAGGGCAGCCATTGCCTGCAGCAGCAAAAATGCCTCACAGCCAAAATCAAAGCCTGTCCGTATCCTGTCCATTGCCGGCTCAAACCATTCGGACGGCATATCCGACCGGTGCAGGCCGCATTCCGCCAGAGCATTGACGGAATAGACATACCGCAGCCCTTTTGTTTTGTACCAATCCGCCGGCCATTTTTGTACAATCCAGCTCAATGCTTCGGCCGGGTCATCAGCCAAATCCAATAATTCTGTTTTTACCCGGTATTTCACTGCCGGATTCGCGGAATCCAGTAACCAGGCCAGCACAGCAGCTGTCATACGAATCCCCTCCTTTAATCTGCCGGAAACCCGTTCAGAATCCCAGCGGCGGATGTATTTTTCTTCTATGAACATCATACCATTTATGACCCGCATGATCAACTGTCATCCTCGATTGACAGGACCCCGTCCCTTCCGCCACGGAAATCAATTTCATAGAAGAAATTTGCAGCAGGGGGCGTTTCACTTGCAAACGCCCCCTCTGGCCTACGGCCATTCACCCCCAAATGCGCTTTTAAGGGATGGGGATTCCGCTCACTGCGGTGAGCGGCTAAAGGCTCCGCCTTTAGAATCCGCGATCTTTTTGTAAAAAAATCGAGTAAAAACTTTTATTTGGCTTCGCCGCAATCCAAATGGACTGCCGTGCCCTTCCGCCGAAACCGGTTGAAAAAAGTATATACGCATGCTATAATAAGCGCAAAGCGCTTATTATAGTTGATGGCCGGGGCGATCCGTTCGCAAAAGCTCACTGCCGCCCTGACGGCCAATTATACCATTCCGCGCGGGACGCTTCATGCTATAATCAAAACCGCAAATCAATTATTCTAATGAACAGGAGCCGAAACCACAAATATGCCCACAACGATAGAAACCTGGCATTCCCTGCTGCATGAAGTCAATCTGCTGTCCATCCTGGTACGGATCCTTATGGCCCTTCTGATGGGCGGTATTCTCGGGGCGGAGCGCGGGCTGCGGAACCGTCCCGCCGGATTTATGACCTATGTGCTGGTGTGTATAGGATCCACTATGATTATGCTGACGAACCAATATATCTCCACTCTATATGCAGAATCCGACCCCAGCCGCATGGCCGCGCAGGTGGTCAGCGGGATCGGTTTTCTGGGCGCCGGCACCATCATCGTCACCAGGAATGACGAGGTACATGGACTGACCACCGCTGCCGGCCTATGGCTCACCGCCGGCCTGGGCCTTGCGATCGGGATCGGGTTCTATTCCGGTGCAATCATTGGTTTCCTGTTTTCGGTGTTCGCGCTCATTATCCTGAAAAAAATTGATGTTTACATCAAACAGCACGCCAAAAGCATGGAGGTTTATCTGGAGTATAACTCCGACTTTTCTTTGCGGAAATTATCGAAATACGCCCAGGAACATCAATTTGTGCTTTTTGATATGCAGCGCGGAAAGATCAAAACCCTGAATGGGGAAATGGGAACGCTGGTTTTTTCCATGAAGCTCACTCAAAAGCTGAACCATGCGGAGGCTCTAGACGGCCTGTATGCCCTGGAGGGCGTGGAATATCTGAAGGAGATCCTATAGCCATGCCCCGCAGATCCCGCAAATGTATGGAAAGAAAGCGCCAAGCCGGAAAAGGACTCCTTGCGTTCACTAAGGAAACGTGGTATAATCGGCTTGATCAAAGCAGTTATCCCCTCAACGATTATTTTTGAAGGAGAACGATCCGACCTATGACCGATATTCCGAAAATATTGCTCCAAAAGGCCGAGGAGCTGGAACAAAAAACCGGCGAAAAATACCCCGATCTGAAACCCCTGGTCAAACAATGCTTCCTGAACACAATTGAAACGACTGTCCAAAAGCTGGAGGACGGCAGCTATTTTGTCATCACCGGCGATATCCCGGCCATGTGGCTGCGGGACAGTGCGGCACAGCTCAAGCCCTATATCCCCTATGCGAAGGAGGACGAACAGCTGCGGGAAATCCTCCGGAGCGTAATCGCCAAGCACGCATTCTACATCAACCTGGATCCCTATTCCAACGCCTTCAATGCGGAGGAAAGCGGCAAGGAATTCGGCTACAAAGACGAAACCGACTTCGAAAACGGCTGGATCTGGGAACGGAAATATGAAGTGGATTCGCTCTGCGCAGCGCTCTATCTCTCTCACGACTATTATGAAGCCACCCAGGATTCCTCCATTTTTACACCGGAATTCCGGCAGATGGTGGAAACCATCCTCAAAACCTTTACCGACCAGCAGAACCATGCGGACACCTCCTATTTCTTCAGCCGGAGCGACTGCCCCGAAAGCGATACCCTTTCCAATAAGGGCCGGGGCGCGCAGGTCAATTATACCGGTATGACCTGGTCGGGCTTCCGCCCCAGCGACGATGCCTGCAAATACGGATATCTGATCCCCTCGAACATGATGGCGGTAGTCGCGCTCCGGTATGCGGCAAGCCTGGTGCAGGACGGATACAATGACAGCCAGCTCAGCGACCGCTGTGTCGAGCTGGCGGCTGAAATTGACGACGGGATCCGGGCTTACGGGATTGTCGAGCATCCGAAGTTCGGCCGGATCTATGCCTATGAAACCGACGGCTTCGGCAATTACAACCTGATGGACGACGCCAATTCCCCCAGCCTGCTGGCAATCCCTTACCTGGGGTATCGCTCGGTTCACGACGAGGTCTATCAGAATACCCGCCGGTTTATCCTCTCCAAGGAGAACCCCTATTATTACGAAGGAACCGCAGCCAAAGGGATCGGCAGCCCGCATACGCCGGAGAACTACATCTGGCATATCAGCCTGACCATGCAGATCCTGACCAGCAAGGATGAAACTGAAATCGAGGAATGCCTGGCGACGATCGCGCGCACCCATGCCGGGACGAATTTCATGCACGAGGGCTTTGACGTCAACGACCCGTCCAACTTCACCCGCGAGTGGTTTGCCTGGGCGAATACCCTGTTCGCCCAGATGATGGAAACGGTGGTCAACCGGTAAACGCCCTGATATCTTATTGAGATGATGCAATAAAAAAAGGACGGATTATTTTCCTGAACGGGGTAACAAGCTCCGGAAAAACGTCTGTCGTTGAGGCTATCCAGGAGCGTGACGACGTATTCTTTTATGTGGTTGCCAACGATCTGTTTCCGGAAATGGCCGGGGAGAAATATCTGCGTGAAAACTACTGGAAATACCTGAGCGAAGTCATTATCCTGATGTATCACACAGCAAGGCTCTATTCCGATATGGGCAAAAATGTCCTGATTGACGGAATTTTAGTTGAACGGGACGAGTTGGCTCCTCATTATCAGCAGCTGACCGAAATCCTGAAAGACAACCCGCTTGATTTGGTTGAGGTTTACGGCCCGCTGGATATCTGCCGAAAAAGGAATCTCATCCGCGGGCACCGGTATGAAAGCCAATCGGATGAACAGCATGAATGGATGGCAAAAAATATCGCGTATCGGCTGAGCGTAGATACAAGTTTACACCGTGCGGCCGGATGTGCGGAGATCATTGTCAGGGAACTATGTTTGTAAATCGCCCCCATTTGCCAAAAAGGCTTTTTCATGAGAAAAAGCCTTTTTTTACGTAAAAACGAACCTGTCTGATGCCGCGGATTCCAAGGGCGGAAGCACAAAAGAAGGAGGGAGCATCCATGAAAATTACCCGGTATACCCGGGAAACCCGCCGAAGCTACCGGAGCCGCATCCTGCACTTTCTGCGGGAAAACGGGCCGCACTCCCGGACAGAACTGACTGCAGCCCTGAAACTGCCGCGGGCAACGGCAGCGCTGCTTTTTACGGAATTGATCGAACAAGGGATCCTATCTGAGCAAGAGGAAACCTTCCCGGAGGTTCAGCCGTATTCCCGGGGCCGCCGGAAGGTACCGGTTGGATTGAATGAAAACTACCGGCTGGCCTGCGGGCTGGTACTGGAAAGGGGACGCGGGTTCCTGGGTCTGACCAACCTGGCCGGGCAGACTGTGGACAGGGAAACCATCCTTTATACGGAGCCTTCCTACCGTACCGTATTGAGCGAAATGCTGAAGGGGCTGGAAGCCTTGAAAAAAAGGAACTGCCTTTCCAACGAGCGGATCCTGGCTGTAGGCATCTGTATGGGCAGCAGCGCTTCCGGGCTGGTCGAAGGGAGTTCTTTAGAAGAAAAGCTCCAGCGGCTCCGGCGGGATTTGGCCCGTGTTTTACCGCATCCGGTAGCAGTATGCAGTACGGTGGAAGGGGCCGCAGAGGCGCAGGCGGTCTTTCGCCAGAGCCCGTCGGACTTTGTGCTGCTGCGGGACGCCAAAGAGGTTGGCGGCGGGCGGATGGACCTGGAATCCTGCCTGCGGGTAGCGGGGCGGATTTACGCCGGGTCCCGGAAACAGGCGGGTGGATTTGCTTGGCTGTTCGGGCAAGGGCATCCGGAAACGGATTTCTGCCAGCGAGTTGCAGAAGCCGTCCGGACGATCAGCCGTATTACTGATATCCCAGCAGTCTATGGGATCGGGGGCTTTTTTGAAGACCACCAGCTCATGGGCCGGGTCAATCAGATCCTGAATGACTGGGGAGAGAAAGGGGTGCAGGAAGGAATAGTTCAGGAAGACCAGCGCTGCCTTGCCCCCTGTGCGGCGGCAGTATCCGCTTATTTTTATGGGAATCCCGAATAGTAAAGTAAACTTTCTTTCCTGCAATTTTTAGGCAAAAAGCCGGTTTTTATCTTATTTTATCCTTCAAATTAGGGGATATTATGAAAATTCTTGACAATCTGCTTCAAAACCTCTATGCTGGAAGTATCAGCCTGCCCCAACCCGGTCCGCAGGCTGGAACGATAGAAAGAAAAGGCTGGCCGCAGAGAGGGATTTTTGAAATGACTGCATGGAACAAACGGGGATTCTACCGGGAAATGATCGCTATTGCGATCCCGGTAGCGATCCAAAATATTATTACAGTAGGTGTCAGTATGGCGGACACCGTGATGCTGGGTTCGCTGGGGGAAACGCCTTTATCTGCTTCCGCACTGGCCAACCAGCTTTTTTTCATTTTTACACTGGTCATGTTCGGTACTTCTGGCGGAACCAATGTACTCGCAGCGCAATTTTGGGGAAAACGCGATATTGCCTCCATCAAAAAGGTATTGGGATACACTTATCGGCTGGTGCTGGCTGTTGCAGCCTTGATGACGGTAATTTCCGCCCTCTTCCCGACACAAATCCTGTCCCTGTTTACCAATGAAGAACCCGTGATTGCAGAAGGCGCACGGTATCTCCGTGTTATTTCAGCTTCATTTTTCTTTTTTGGGCTGACGACAATTACCAGCGGAATGCTGCGTGCGGTGCAGAACGTCCGGGTTTCCATGGCGGCCTCGGTCGTTTCAGTCGGCTTGAATATCTTCTTGAACTGAGTGCTGATCTTCGGGAAGCTGGGTGCGCCCGCGCTCGGCGTGGTAGGTGCGGCAGCAGCCACAACCGTTTCCCGCATAGTAGAATTTGCTATCGTGCTGACCTACACCCTGGTATTTGAAAAGCAGATCCGGCTGCGAATCCGGGAACTGATCCATCTGGACAAAACGATATCCAAGCCTTTTTTCAGGAACTGTATCCCAGTCATGTGCAACGAGCTTCTCTGGTCGGCCGGCGCTTCCCTGCTGACGGTCGTTATGGGGCATATGGGGCAGGAGATGGTTTCGGCCAACAGTATCTACACCGTCATCAGCCAGTTTTCCAGCGTCATGGTGCAGGGGCTTTCCTCCGCCGCGGCGGTGCTGATCGGGAATACTATCGGCGCGGGAGAATATGACCAGATCGACTTCAAGGTAGCAACCCTCCAAAAGCTGGGGACCGTCATGGGGGCCCTTGCTGGCTGTATTGTTTTCTTCTCCCGCCCGTTAATGCTGGTGATTTACAACGTGGGGGAAACCACTAAGCTTTATGTCGATCAGATCATGATTGTCGGCGCCTTTTTGGAGCTTTTCAACGCGCTGGTTTTCGTCAATATGGTAGGGATCCTGCGGGGCGGAGGCGACGCGAAATTTGTACGGGTCAACGACATCCTTTTCCTTTGGACGATCGCCGTCCCACTGGGCTTCTTAGCAGGGCTGGTTTGGAATTGGCCGGTACCGCTGGTTTTCTTCATCCTGAAATCAGACAACCTGATTAAATTGGTCACCAGCTTTATCCGCATCCGGCAGAAAAATGGATCAAAAATGTCACGGTCAGCGCCGGAGCATAGGGAGTGGAGCCCCGCGCAGCATCTGCATCCGCCTGGTTTTCCGCGGAAGCTTATTCCTGGAATAACCCTTATCCAACAGCAAAGCAAAAAAGGAACCCATTAATGGGTTCCTTTTTTATGAAAGCCTTATACCATCGATTAACAAGGGGAAACACGCCTTCCAGCGTCCTAAATCGGCGCTGGGCTGACGCCCAGCAACGAGGATAACGATGTCAGCGGCAATTTTAGCCGCGATAAAAAGATTTTTTATCTTTTTATCAAGAAATAGTATTAGGGCCTGTTGAAAATCTCTCGGCGTAGGTCTTGGCGGTGTATTTTCCGCTCTGACTGCGTTAAAAATCCTCGGAACCCGGCAGGGAAAATGAACGCAGTCTGCCTGAAAAAGCACCGGGCAGATCGTGTTCGATGGTTGTGCATACAGGTTCTTAGATCGCGGCCAATCCCAGCCGGATATCCTCCAAGATATCCTCAATATTCTCCAACCCGCAGGAAAAACGGATCAAGCCGGGCGAAATCCCCGCAGCAACCAGCTGCTCATCCGTCAGCTGGCGGTGGGTCGCAGAGGCCGGATGCAGGACACAGGTCCGTATATCGGCTACATGTACTTCATTGGAAGCCAGCTTCAGGCTGTCCATAAACCGGACTGCCGCTTCCCGGCCGCCCCGGACCCCAAACGCAATAACCCCCGAGCAGCCATTGGGCAGATATTTCTGCGCCAATTCATGATACTCATCGTTTTTGAGAGCAGGATAGTGGACAAACTCGATTTTATCCGTTTGCTCCGACAGGAAGTCAGCCACCGCTTCTGCATTCCGGCAATACCGTTCCATCCGCAGCGGAAGGGTTTCCAGCCCCAGGTTCAGGTAAAATGCGGCTGTTGCAGATGGATAACAGCCCAGGTCACGCATCAGCTGCACCCGCGCTTTGGTGATATAGGCCAGATTGCCAAAGTCCTGCACATATTTCACCCCGTGATAGGACTCATCCGGCTCGGTCAGCTCGGGGAATTTGCCGTTGCTCCAATCGAAACGGCCGCTGTCCACCAATACCCCGCCAACCTGGAGCGCGTGCCCGTCCAAATACTTCGTGGTGGAATGGGTGACAACATCCGCACCGAACTCAAATGGACGGCAGAGGGCTGGGGTGGCAAAGGTGTTGTCAATAATCAGCGGCAGCCCGTTGCGGTGAGCAATCCGGGAAAATTTCTCTATATCGAACACGCAGACAGCCGGGTTCGCCAGTGTTTCGCCGAAAAATGCCCGGGTATTCGGCTTGATAGCCGCCTGGATTTCTTCTTCCGAAGCCTCTGCATCCACAAAGATACACTCAATCCCAAACCGTTTGAGGGTCACGGCAAAAAGGTTGATCGTCCCGCCGTAAATGGTGGGGGCGGAAATAAAGCTGTCCCCCGCAGAGCAGATGTTCAGCAGGGCAATCAGGTTGGCCGCCTGCCCGGAAGTGGTGCAGAGCGCCCCCACGCCGCCCTCCAAGGCAGCGATCTTTTCTTCCACCGCAGCTACTGTAGGATTGGAAATCCGGGAATACATATGCCCGGCAACCGTCAGGTCGAACAGCTGACCGACATGATCGGTAGAGTCATAACGGTAGGTGGTGCTTTGGTAGATGGGCAGGACGCGCGGCTCGCCATTTTTAGGAGAATAACCGGCATGGAGACATTGGGTTTCGATTTTCATATTCAATCATCCTTTCTGATTCTGGGGCGGATGGGTTTATCGTTAAAGCACTCTAAACGGGTCATCGCCTAAAATGCTTTAGACTTCGCAAAGGGAGTTCGGGGGATCAGGGCCCATCAAAAAATCCCCGCCTTCTGCTTGATACAGAAGGCGGGGATAAGCCCGCGTTACCACTTCAATTCGTCCTGCCCTCACGGACAGAACCTCGACGAGTACGCCGGAAAACCGGTTATACTCTTTCCCTGTAACGGGAGAACCCGTCGCAGCCTAACGGCCTGAAAGCCGGTCGGTGCGCTGCTCAGGAGCCATGTTCAAAAGGGTTCGCTCTGCCCTGTTCCACCAATCAGGGCTCTCTGGAAGAGGAGGGGCCTTTCTACTTTCTCCGTCAAAGCGTTTGAATTTTTGTTTATCATAACACAGCAGAAAATACTTGTCAATAAAAATTTTCGAATTTTCCTACACAAAAATATCACAAGAAAGAACTGGACTTTTTTCTCCGGACAGGGTATAATAAAAACAATATGTGCCCGTATATACCTGAAATCCGGGCGAAGCATAGGAGGAAAAGCGGATGAAATTACTTCAACGGATCCTGGCAGCGGTACTCGTGCTCGGCATGAGCCTGTCCCTGACTGCTTGTTCCGATACAACCTGGGTTGTTGATTACGAAGGGGAAAAAATCCCTTCCGGCGTTTATCTGGCGCTGTCCATGACGGCCTATGCCCAGGCACAGACCCATGAAGATATAGACAGCAGTATCAAAGACCTGATGAAGCAGACCCTGGAAGGCAAGGCAGCCAAGGATTGGATCAACGAGCGCACCCTGCAGTTCTGCAACGAATACACCGCGGTTGAGCGGAAATTCGCCGAAATGAGTTTGGAACTGACCGAAGAAGATACCCGGACGATTGATTCCAGTGTGGAAAATACCTGGGCTGTATTCGGGGCTGTTTATGAAGAAAATGGCGTGGCTAAATCCAGTTACCGCAAGGTGATTGAAAACAGCCAGAAAAAAGGGCTGATTTTTGACGCTTATTATGCGGCTGACGGTGTCGAGCCGGTTTCAGATGAAGACCTGATGGTCCATTTCAAAGAAAATTACGCCAGCATCAATATGTTCCGGATGGCCCCAAAATCCGGCGAGGATCTCTCCGAGGAGGATCAGAAGCTGAACGACGGCCTAAAAGCCAAAGCGGACGAGCTGGTTCAGCAGATCAATGAGGGCAGCCTGACCTATGGCGAGGCGCTGGATGCTTACAACCATTACATGAACCGGAACGAGCACGACGGTTCCAATGAAAACGACGTCATCACCGAGGACGAGGAAAGCCGGACCTACATGAAGAAGGGTACCTCCAATCCGTCGGAAAAAGTCGTCAATGCGGTTTTCAACGAGGTAACCCCGGATGGGGATGCCAAGGTAATCGCGGATGGGGATTACTATTACGTTGTCAAACGGTATGATGCGACCAAAGACCAAAAGAACTTTGACGAAATGCGGGCCTCTGTCCTGTTGGATATCAAAAACGATCCTTTCGAGGAAATGGTCACTGAATGGGGGAAGGCGCTGTCCTATACCCTCAATGACGCCGCTGTCAAAAAATACAACCCGAAGAACATCGACCTGGCTTTGTCCTAAGCCTTTTTGGAACCAAGCTTTCTTCTATCTCCTTTCGAAATGCCGCCCTTCGCTTCCAATAAGCAGAGGGCGGCGTTCTTTATGGAAATTTCAGCGCCAATACAAAAGAGGAATCCAGTTTGGATCCCTCTTTTTTCGATGAGAAAAGCCCTGGTCAACGGATGTCCGGGCTATCCCCTCCCAGGCGTGCGATAATCGCTTTGCGGTACTCTTTATGGTGCGGCATCCCGCCCCCCAATCCGCCCAGCTTGGGCAGCAGGAGCTTGAAAGAGCTTCCGTCCTTCATCATCAGGCGGCATTTCACCGAACCCATCCACCCTTTCTTGAAGGTACAGGTCTGAATGTCCGTCAAAGGGAAGCAGGTTCCAATATCCTCCAGCAGCAGCTCTGAAGTCACTTCCTGCGCGTATCCCCTGCCGTCGTCCGGCCCATTCTCTGTCTGATAGTAGTAAGAATTCTGCTCGCATCCATTGATTACCAGGAAATTCCGGGCAACGCCCATATAGATGTCATAGGTTGAATATTTTTTCTTTTCCAGGATCACCGTCTCTCCGCTTTTCACCGGGACCAGCCGGTCCTCCATACAGATGCAGTTCCTGAAAATGCCTTTGATGCTGGTTTCCTGGGAGATCGCATGGATCCCCGCCAGCAGCGTTTCCCCAGCAGGCAGAGATTTCCCTAAAACCCGCCGCATATTTCCCTCGTCAAAAATCACATTGAACCCTCCTTGCATGGTTCTGTTTCTGTGGGAGATCAAGGACGGAAGCAGATAGCCAAACGCCGGCACCAGGAAAAAGATCCCGATCATCACCACAATTTTCGAGATGGTAACCATCCTTTCATCGACAGGCTCTCTCCCCCGGATGGCGACCGCCATCCCGGCAAAAATCCCGAAGCAGGCCAGAGCGGCACACAAGCAGGCAAGGAACAAACCGATAGCCAGCCGCTTTGTTTTTCTGCGGCCCTCATCCATTGGAATCACTCCTTTTTCAGCGGGAACCCGCATCCTTTAAAATAGTCCCCCTGCCATTTTAAGGCCAGGGGGATTCGATTATTATTCCGGGGATCCTTCCGGGTTTTCTTCCCGCTTCAAGAGAAACCGGGAAAGCGCCTTGCAGATCGCCGTGGCAATGACAAAGCAGACAATCAGTTCTACCAGGCCGTTTACTCCAACAAACAGGAAAACAAAGATCAAAGCATTTCCTGCCCCCAAAGCTTGAACCAGGCTCTGAATATACTCTGTATTATAAAAAAACAAAACAATACCAGACATAAAGAAAATCGTATTCAGCAGCGGCCCACAGAGGGATGCCGCACTGAGCGAAACCAGCCCGCCTTTGTCAAACCAAAACCGGCGCACGACCCGGAATACCACGCCGCAAAGCCAGCCCGCCAATACCCGTGGAATCAGGCAGACGATAAAAGTCCAAATGGGGTTGATTTCCAGCAGTGTCGCACCGAACGGGCTCATCCCGAAGCACTGCACGAAGCTCGTCAGGCCGAATACACCGCCCAGCAGCGCGCCTGCGCCCGGCCCCAGCAGGATCGCTCCCACAATCACCGGGATCATGATGAAGGTGATCTCGAGCCCCGCCGTCCTGAGGTATCCCAGCGGCGTGAAGGCCATCAGGATCACAATGGCGGTGAGGAGGCCCAACTGGACCAGTTTGTTGATTCTTTTTGCTGTCATTCAAAATTCCTCCTTGCTGCCGCTCCCTCATCAGCAAGAGATACGGCGCAGATCAATTTTATTCCAGCACAGGCGTATTTCACCCATGCACAGAACCAGACTCAGGCACGGGCTTTTGTATTTTTATTATAAATCTCCTTCAGCCCATAAAGCAGAAGATTTTCGTCATAATGCAGCTTGCTGCGGCAGTATTCCGCAATGCTCTGGGAAAGGCCGCCCGTGATCACCACGGTGGTTTTTTCCCCCAGTTCTTCTTCAATCCGGGAAATCATCCCGTCAATCATGCTGGCCGTGCCGTATAAAATCCCGGAACGCATACAGTCCACGCTGTTGGTGCCAATCACCCGGCTGACCTTTTCAAATTCAATATGCGGAAGCTGGGCTGTGCTCCTGGAAAGCGCGTCCAGTGAAATTCCAACACCGGGCATAATCGGCCCGCCCAGAAGGCTGCCTTCCCGATCCATCACTAGGAATTTCGTTGCCGTCCCCAGGTCAACAATAATGCAGGGCATGGGGTATCGTGTCAAGGCGCCTACACAGTCACAGACCAGATCCGCGCCGGTTTCCCCCGGATTGTCAATCTTGATATTCAGGCCGGTTTTTGTCCCGGGTGAAACGGTCAGCACCCGGCAGCCAAACAGCTTGCCCGCCGCCATTTTCAGAGTTGGCAGCAATGGCGGGACCACGCTGGAGATGATCGCCCCGTCAAACCGGTCCGACGTATAGCCGTTAAACTCCAGGATTGACCGGAAGCTGATCGCATATTCATCCATCATTCGATATTTATTGGTATGCATCCGGGAAACAAACCGCAGGTCATCCCCTTCAAAGCCCCCCAATACAATATTGGTATTTCCCACATCAACTGTAAGCACCATATTTCTTCGCTCCTTTTGTTTTCAAAACCAGGCGTCTTGCGTTGAAAAAAAGCAGGCAAATCCCTGTTTCGGACTTATTATACCTTTTTTGATCCAGCCCGTCAATGTTTTTTATTGTCGAAATAAGGGCTGTGCAGAGAAATTCGGATGCGAGGCTCCGCCCCGTGCCGGGCGCCCTCTTTTCTTTGATCGCTCAAAGAAAAGAGGGGAAAAGAAAACCGCCCAGGGGGGATCCCCCTGGGAACCCCCACATGGTGAACAGAAGGAAAGTTTCCCTGCGGGCGGGCCGCCCGCTCGGGGATGACCCCGGCCTGCCTTCTGTGATACCCTAGAAGCAGAAGCTCCTACGGTCTGCAATCCGGTCGCCTACGCTGAGCGGGGATCCAAGGGGACTCCCTTGGCGCATTTCTTTCCCCCATTTCTTTGGGCGTCCAAAGAAATGGGGCGGGGTGTGGGGCGCGCAGCCCCACAAATCAGCAGGGGCACAGGCTGCGGAGCCCCACAAATCGAACGTCCCGGCCGGGAGAGGGCCCTCCCCTTTAGAAGAATTCCAACGTCACCCGTTTCCCGGTCTTTTCCAGCTCCGCGGCGAAATCCTTGATGAGGTTCAGCTTCAATCCCAGCGAAACCGGCATTCCTGGGTTCTGATGGGCAGGATTGAGCGCCTGCCCGATCAGGAAACGGACCTCGGTGCTGTCCTCCAGCACCATCCGGGCCAGCTGAGCCGCGCCGTCGTTTTTATACAGCAGGAAGGAATCGTCATGGTTTTGCTGCGAGGTAAACGCCCGGATATAATCCACCGCCTTGCCGATGGTCAGCACGCCTTCGGTTACCAGGTCAATCCCCGGGATATGCGCAGTCGGCGGGACGGAGGGGTTCTCGTAGTCAACCCGGACTTCCAGCTCCTTTCCGGTCACCCGGGAAACAATCTGGGAGGTCGTGCCGCCGCAGACCACCTTTAGCCCCGGCGAATACATCAGCTTATCCACGACCATCTTATCCCGGGAGGAATCCATCGGCGGGCCAACCATCACTGTACAGGGCGTGGAAGGCTTGAATTTCAGCGCGCAGACGGTGGAATCATCCCCCGGCTGATCCATATAGAGGGTATTCACACTGCCCAGCAGCTTTTTCACGATCATCCGCGCCGAGGTATCCGGCGTCATATTTTCCTGGATATAGCTCACAATATTTTCATACTGCCACCCTAAATCCAGCAGCCGCCCCACCCCGGCATGGACCACACCGTCCGAAAAGGTAATCAGCATATCCCCCGGCCCCGCCTGGAAGCGGCTGATATACACCTGTTTCCCATCCAGCAGCAGCTCTTCCCGCTCAATGGGGGTAAAAACGCCATCCTGGAAATAAACCGCCAACGGGTTGTCAAATTCGGCCAGATAGACCTCCCCGGCCGGGGAAACCTTAACAATGGTGAAGGTGGAATAGGCCAGCCCGCGCTCCGAACAGACCGGGAGGGTACTGGCGATGGTTTCCACTGCTTCCTCCAGCAGCGCCCCTTCCGACATCATCGTTGCAATAATCTTACTGGTCAGGGTGGAAAGGATATTGGCCTTCACGCCGCTCCCCAGCCCGTCGGCCAGAACACAGAAGAAATAGCGGTCGCCTCGGACAATCTCCACCTTATCGCCGCAAAGCTCCTCGCCATAGTGGAACAGACTGTCCCACGCCGCGTCTACAAACAGCTTCATTCTATCGCTCCTTTCTGTCCGTTTTTCAGTCTTTGGAGGAAATCTCGGTGATGGATTTCTTCAGCCGGGTCAGCGCCATCTTGGTTTCGGCCGTGGTTTCACCCAGCAGGCTGGCGATCTCCTGGGCGACCCGCATCTGTTTTTCGATGACGTTCTGGGCAACATCCACTGTAGACATCCGCAGCGAGGAAAGCTCCTCCCGGCTGTGCTCCTGCTCCGAAATATCCTTCGCAAAGGCGATATACATCCGGTTAGAAGCCAGGTACATCACGGTGAATTCCACGATAATCTCCGGTGTCGCGCCCTCGACCTTCTTTACCACCAGGCGGTTTTCCTCCCTGGCCTCATCAAAAGCGGTTTCACCGTACAGCGCCGGGATCATCTCACCCAAAATGCTGAGATCTACCCCGAACAGCTCCTGCCCCTTCGGGTTGATCTCGGTCACGCAGAGATCTGTATCAAAGGCAATAATCCCATTGGGGGAATTGGAAATAATAGTCGCGGACATATTCTCCGCCTGTTCCCGCAGGAAGGGCAGGCACATCGTCACATCGGCTTTCCCGTTAAAGACAGCGGCAGCCTTATCCCTGCAGGTCGGATAACCGCAGCTTCCGCAGTTCAGCTCCTGTTCTTTGGTTGTTTTCCCAATGCTTGCCAGGATTTCGCGGATCTGCTCCTCGGTGGGCTTTTTCGTTTCAACCTGGCGGTTCGCGAATACCCGCGGGTGCAGTAAGGTCAGCGACGCACTGGCAGAAGGGTTCTGATCCATCGGCTGAGGCTCTGACTTCAATCTCACCAGGGAATGGATCACGTTTTTCCGATGTTTTTCCATAATCGGGCCGCCAATACAGCCGCCGATACAAATATTAGCCTCCACGAAGAGATGGTCCACTTCGCCCTCCTGCATCTGCCTAAAGAAATCCAGGCAGCGGCTGTGCCCATCCACCGAAACCGGCGTGTATCCATGGAAGTTGTTCAGCATCGTCTTGATGATGCCTTCCTGCTTGGGATAAATCCGGGAAAGGGGCTGTGCCACACCGGTGGCATCGGGATCTTCCTCCTCTAAACGGATCCCGGCCTCCTTCAGCCACAGGTCAATATCTTCAAATGTGAGAACCTGATCAACCAGGCCGCCCGCCAGCGGATCCTCTGACTCCTGCATCTTGGACAGGCAGGGCCCGACAAATACCACCCGGATATCCCCGTAAGCTTCCCGCATCAGGCGGGCGTGCGCCATCATTGGGGAAGAAACCGGCGCCAGCGAACCAATCAGCGCCGGGAAGTGCCGCTCGATCAGCATGACCATGGAAGAACAGGAAGTCGCAATCACATTTTTCATCTTTCCGCTGGCTAACAGTTCTTCATATTCCTTGGTGACCTCCGCCGCGCCGATTGCCGTTTCCTCCACCCGGGCAAAGCCCAGCTTTTTCAGCGCTGCACTCAGCTGTGCAAAAGTCGCATTCCCGTACCAGCCCGTATAGGAAGGCGCCAGCGACAAGCAGACCGGTTTTCCCTCTGCCAGCAGCGCCTTGACCTCGTCCACATTCTGCCGGACATATTTGGCGTTCTGGGGGCAGATCTCCATACACTTCCCACAGAGGATGCATTCCTCTTCAATAATTTTGGTATGGTTCTCCTTAAATTCGATCGCCTTCAGCGGACACTCCCGGATACATTTGAAACAGTTCTGGCAATTTTCCGCATTTAATCTGAGAATACTTTTCATCGCTGATACCGTCCTTTCGTGATCTGGTCAAGCTTCCCCGCCGGCCGCGTTTTTTTCGGCCAGCGCGAGGGGATAGATTTCATCATAAAAAACCTGCTCGGCATTGGAAAAACCCACATTATTGACATTTTTTTCGTTCACCATCGTGGCAATCCCATTCAGGCAGTTGCCCAGGCAGAACGAAGCCTTGAGCTGGACGACGTCCTCCAGCTCATGCTGCTTGATCAAGCCGTCAAACGTCTTGACGACCTGATAAGAACCCTTCATGTGGCAGGAACTCCCGACACACACCTTAATAACCACCATTTTCTCTGCTCCTCTCGATTCTGCTGCGATATTTCCAATATGCCGGCTGCGCCGGCGGAGGCTATTTTTCCACCCGGTAGGCCAGCAGCTCAAAGCTAGCCGTTGTTTCCAGCCGCTCCAGCGATTCCAGCCGGGCGGTATCCTCCACCGAGGTTTTATAGGAATAGGGCGTCATCCGGAACAAATTTCGGATATCCTCCCCGCTTTCCAGCCGGATTTTCTGTTCTATCCGCTCCCCGCCTAAAAAGCGGAAACCTTCCTGTACATACGGCTTGACTTCATTTTTATAGGGATGGGCATACACCGCCTGTTTCAGCTCAAACAGATGCTCCTCGCTGGGAATTACCTGTAGAAAAACTCCATTCTTTTTCAACACACGGTAAAATTCTTCCGGACAGCAGGGAGCGAAGACCTCGGTCACCACAGTACAAAAATCGGACTGGACCGGCAGCCGGAAAATACTTCCCACGCCGAACAGCGCCGAAGTCACCCGCCGGGCGGCCCGGTCGACTGCCGTCTTAGAAAGATCCACGCCCAACAGCCGGGCCTCAATTCCCGCCGACTGAACCGCCTCGGCGATCCCAGCCATGTAGTACCCTTCCCCGCAGCCAGCGTCCAGCAAAACCGGGGTCCCCCGGTCCTCTGCCAGAAAATCCGCCGCTTTTTGGGCCAATTTCTCCCGCAAAGGGGCATAATACCCTTTATCCAAAAAGGCAGTCCGGGTCCGCACCATCTGCTTGTTATCGCCCGGCTCTTTGGAACGCGCCAAATGCGCCGGAAGCAAATGGACATACCCGCTTCTGGCCAAATCAAAGCAATGCCGTTTTTCACAAAGCAGGCTCCGGCCCTCCCGCTCCAGCGCTCCGCCGCAGACTGGGCAGCAAAATCCCGTCATTCCGTATCCTCCTGTTGACCTCCCGGATTCTTTGGCGGGAATTCCCGCTTATTTTATTTATTTTAACATAATTCAGCAAAATTTACAACAATAATTCCACAAGAACTGCTTTTTTCTCTGAATCAACGCCTGAATTCCCCGCCTGCTTTCTTTGATCTCCCCCAAAGAAAGTGAAAAAAGAAAACTGCTGAAGAAGAGCCGGAATCCCACCCTATTTGTCAGAAATCCGGCTTGATGCAGCATCCCATCCCGCTGGATGCCCCTCCTGAAAGCCGAATCCTTTTTATGTGACAGCGTGCCAAAACGCTGATTAACCCTTGTAAAAACAGCCCCACTATGCTATCCTTGATAAAGCATCCTTATTTTTATAGTCAACGCACTTGAAAAGAAGCATTGGGTTCTTTTCAACACTGCGGCATATCATGCCGCAGCGGGCCGCGAAGCGGCCATGCGGTAGGGCTTCATAGACGGCGCACAGCGCATTTTATGCGCGAACAGGCAAAGCCTGACTCTTCAATCGGGTATCGATTTGAGGGTGTGCCGACTATATCCGGACTGATTCATTCCATCTTTGGAGGTTTTATTTATATGATTACTGTTTCAGACGTCAGCCTGAGCTTTGACGGAAGCAACCTTTTTTCCGGCGTCAACCTGAAATTCCTGCCCGGCAACTGCTACGGCGTCATCGGCGCCAACGGGGCCGGAAAATCCACCTTCCTGCGGATCCTGAACGGGGAACTGGAGCCCAGCCGGGGCGAAGTCATTATCCCGCCGGAGGTTCGGATGTCCGTCCTCAAACAGGACCACTATGCTTACGACAGCTTCCCCGTACTCGATACGGTGATTATGGGCAACGCCCGGCTGTACGAGATCATGCGCCAAAAGGACGCCCTCTACGCCAAGGAGGACTTCACCGACGAGGACGGCATCCTGGCCGGCGAACTGGAGGCCGAATTCGCCGAAATGAACGGCTGGGAAGCTGAATCGGACGCTTCCAAGCTGATCCAGGGGCTGGGGCTGCCGGAGGGGCTGCTGTATCAGGAAATGTCTTCCCTGACCGGCAACGAAAAGGTCAAAATCCTGCTGGCGCAGGCCCTGTTCGGGAACCCGGACATCATCCTGCTCGACGAGCCGACCAACCATCTGGATATCGCCGCCATCGACTGGCTGGAGGACTTCCTGCTGGATTACGAGGGCACTGTCATTGTCGTTTCGCATGACCGGCACTTCCTGAATACTGTCTGCACCCATATTGTCGATATTGACTATACCCAAATCAAGCTCTATGTCGGTAACTATGAATTCTGGTACCAGTCCAGCCAGCTGATGCAGAAGATGATGAAGCTGCAAAACAAGAAAAACGAGGAAAAAATCAAAGAGCTGCAAAGCTTTATCGAACGGTTCTCCGCCAACAAATCCAAATCCAAGCAGGCGACCTCCCGCCGGAAGCTGCTGGAAAAGCTGACGGTAGAGGAAATGCCTGCCTCCAGCCGGCGCTATCCCTTCATTGGCTTTACCATGGATCGGGAAGCCGGGAAGGATATCCTGAGTGTAGAAGGGCTTTCCAAGACCGTGGACGGGGTCAAGGTGCTCAATCAGGTTTCCTTCATTGTGCGGAAGGGCGAAAAAATTGCCTTTGTCGGGGAGAATGAAATCGCCGTGACTACCCTGTTCCGGATCCTGGCCGGTGAGCTGGAACCGGATGAGGGAAGCTTCAAATGGGGGGTCAGCACCTCGCAGAGCTATTTCCCCAACGATAACTCCGCCTATTTCGATGGAAACCAGACCAGCATTATCGACTGGCTCAAGCAGTATTCTCAGGATGAAACCGAAACCTATCTCCGGGGCTTCCTCGGGCGGATGCTCTTTTCGGGGGACGATGTGTACAAGCCGGTCAGCGTCCTTTCCGGGGGGGAGAAGGTCCGCTGTATGTTCTCCCGGATGATGCTCTACGGCTCGAATGTCCTGATGCTGGACCGCCCGACCAACCACCTCGACCTGGAATCCATCACAGCCGTCAACAACGGGCTTTGTGATTTCAAGGGGAATATCCTGTTCGCTTCCCATGACCATGAATTCATCCAGACCATCGCCAACCGGATCATCGAGCTGACCCCCGACGGGATTGTCGATAAATTCACCAGCTATGACGATTATGTCGCCAGCAAGGGCGGCCATGTCGCAGCAAGTGAGGACTGACCATGAAAGTGGCTATTGAAGAGCTGCAGGCCTATCTATTGGACTGCTACCGTGAGGGCGGAACCGACCAAAGCTTATTCATGAAGCTGGTCGAGGAGATCGGTGAAGTGGCGGAAGTCCTCAATAAAAAAGCCGGGCGGAAGGCAGCAGATAAAGGGGATTTACTCTCCCAGCTAGGGAATGAACTGGCTGATGTGATCCATTACGCGGTCGCAATCGCCGCCCTGAACGGGCTCAGCCTGAATGATTTTATCCTGAGCAAAGACCGTGCCGCTTCCATCAGGTACCACCATCGGACCAATTTAGAGCAGTTCATCCTGGATCAGCGGGCGAGCGGTTCAGCCCCCTAAAAAAACAAAAACTTCCCGAAAAACTTCGGGAAGTTTTTTAATGTCAGAAATTCAATACAGATGAGCCAGCATCCGGCCTAAGGGGATGTCAAACCCAAGCGCCCGGTACATTTCTTCATCGCAGGGAGCACAACAAACGGTCAGACTTGACAGGCCCTTCTCACCGCACCATTCCTGTGCTGCCTGGGTCAGTTTCCTGGCGATCCCTTTTTTACGAAACACCGGTTCAATATAGAAGTCATCCAATACCCCGGTATCGGAACAAGTGAAAGTCGAAAAACACGTTACCACACTGCACATGGCAACCGCCCGATAACCACGCTTTGCCATAAAGAAAGTGACCCGGCCCTCCCGTATCGCTTGCCGAAGACGATCCTGCCCTTCCTCTGTCAGCACCGATTCCCCGATCTCCTTGGAAAATCCATTCTCCAGCTTTTTAAGCTGCCAGTCCTCCGGATCTGCAAGGATTTCTACGGTAATGGGGATGTCATCCTTTGGGGGCAGGATCATCAACGGTTCCCCCCATTCGTCAGCACCGTTTTTGATAAAACCGACCTGCTCCCAAAAATGAGCCCGCCGGTCATTCCCGCCGTAATTCAGTTCCGCATAGCGTGCGCCGTTCTCTCCTGCCCAGTCCAGAAGTACCCCAGCGCACTGCTTTCCAGTACCATTGCCCCGGAATTCCGGATAGACGCCATATTCCATGATGAAGCACTTTCCATCCTCCGTCGTATAAATCACCGGCATGGCAAAACCGATGTCCTGCCCATTCCGGCAAAAGAACAGATAATGGCATCGGTCCTGCGGCCTGTCATGAAGCTTTTGTACCTGTGCCTGATACGTCGCATCATTGAGGAAGTACTCCCTGTCTTCATCCTCCGGGTCAGGGAAAATATCCCGCTTGAAATAACAGCGAAGCTGCTCCCAAAAGAGCGAAACGTCGCTTTCCGTAACTGCCTCACGGATGGTAATTGTTTTGTCCATTTATATTCCTCCAAAATTAATTCCAAAGGGTTGGGTATTGCTTCAAAATAAAATCCTCTTTTCTCCTTTTGTACTGATGAAAGCCTGACTTTTTCATTTTTCGTCAAAATAACTGTCCGACCCATCACAGGTCAACGTCTCCGGGCGTCCTTATGAAAAAAGTATCCCAGATTGATCCTTACCTCTCGTCTGCCAATATCATTGTTTGTGTAACAGCAGGTATCCAAACCAATCAGTTCAAATCCCTCGTGAAGATAGAAGCCGATAGCGTTTGTATTGCAGGATTGTGTTTCCAGAATGACGGCGCGCCGGTTTTGGCTTGCAGCAATTGCTTTTGCTTTATCCATCAGCCTCTTCCCGATCCCCTGATGACGAAGCCCATCAGACACCCACAGTTCTGTAACCATAAGCCTGTTTGACCATTCCTCCGGACATACCTCAATGCAGGCCAGTAAATCCCCATCCTCGCTGACAATGCCAAAGGCCTCTGCGTTCTCCCAGTGTTCCTGATATAATGAATCGGGAAATTCATATTCTTCAGGGGTATGAACGATCTCCTCTTCCGCTTGTTTCCTGGCTAAGGAAATGATACATCCGTTTCTATCCAGCGGATGTATCATTTCCAGGTCATAGTAGCTATTGCTTCTCGTTACCAACGGTATAGCCGTACCTTTCCACGTTTCCTTTGGCAATGCGATGATTTCATTTCTGTAACCTGCCACCTTCTTTTCCATATAAAAACCATCCTTTCTCTTTCAGTTTTGTATTCAAACATCGTTTTCAATATCAATACCGTTATTTCCCATATTTTAAAAATTAAGGTTTCGCCCGCCAAAGTGGGCGAAACCTTAATTCCTTTTTTCAGACTAAGGGATGCAAAGCAAGCTCTTTTAGCATCCGCCGCGATGATGGGAGGAATGACGGCCGTAGTTGTAATTGCCGTATCCGTATCCTCCGCCATGATGGCCGGTGTTGTAGTTGTAATTATAACCGCCGCAGCCGCCGCGATGCCCATAGGTCTGGGTGCCATAATGCGGGCAGTTTGGATACTGGGTGCAGCTCGGATTATTGGGGCAGGTGTACTGCTGAACCTGTGGCTGGCTGGCCGTACGGAGCGCTGCCAAGTCATTGGCATTCATCGTTTGGGTATAGGGGATCTGCTGCATAATATTAACTGCTTCCCCTGTGCTGTTGGACTGCCGCAGGACAGCCTGGGTATCCGCCGGTTTGCTGTTTTCTGCCGGATTCAGCGCATAAACCTCCTGGCCGTTCAGCAGGTAGAGGGCATCCTCCCCAGCCTCCACGATCTGGGATGGGCGGCTCTGATCGTCTGAAACCTGCGCGAAGAAGTTATCCGAAGTGCTCAGTGTCCCTTGATAAGCCCCGCCCTGCTGAGCCGGCTCATCAACCGTGAAAAGATAACAGATTTCTTTCCCGCAGAAAACCGGGAACTGATAGGAATGATGCCCATCCTCTCCGGTTAGGGCATAGGGCGTTCCCATGCAGTACTGGTGAAGGTGCTCAATCTGGTTTGCAGGATCGTGGCAGAGATGCCGGGCCAAAAAGCCCTCCAGATTTGCCGAGGCATAGTCCACCGCTTCCTGCGGGACAGGCTCGGTGAGGACATACCGGGACTCCTCCCGTTCGGCTGCTGCCGGGCTGGTTTCAGCATAAGCGGGCACCCCTCCAAGCATCAGCCCCAGGCCCAGCATTAAAGAAACAATTTTGATTTTTCTATTTTTCATCACAAACCCCTCTTTCTCTGATATCCATAGAAGATGACTGATAAAATGAACTTATTTTCTGCACACGAGCAGGGCATGGTTGGCCATCCCGGTACAGCTCTCACAACAGGCCATCCGGTCATAAAGCGGGAGCATCTGGTCAAATTGCTCCTCGCTCATCGCATTCACAAGCTGCATCGCAATCATGAAATCCGTTCCCACATTTTTAATTTTACGGAACCCGTATCGGGCGGCAACGGCCTCCATCTCCTCCGGCATGGTATAGAAAAACAGCTCGGGCCGGAGGTCGTCCGTACCATTTTCCAGTACGCAGCGGTTGGCTTCCTCATTGGGGTAGCGGCTGTCCAGCAGACATCCGCCCATATAAACCCCAACCTGGTTGATATAAGCAAAGGCGGCAATCCCACCCGTTTTACACACCCGGGCCGATTCGGCAAAAACCGCTTCCCGTTCAACAGGAGGAAGGTGGTACAACGGACCCAGACACAAAACGACGTCAAAGCTTTCGTCCCCCAGCCCGTTCAGGCAGGTCGCGTCGCCTACCTGGCAGGAAAGGTTGGTCCGTCCGCTGTCCGCAATTTTCTGCCGGAATAAGCGGATATGCTCCGGAATCAGGTCAATCCCCCGGTATTCCCGGCATTGATCCGCATAATAAAGGCCGTAATATCCGGTGGCGCAGCCCACCTCCAACACACAGTCCGTACTTTTAATCAAGCCTTCCAGATGTTTTTTGGTGTAATGGAATTCCAAACCAGACGACCGGGTCAAGCCTGCACGCCCATCCTCATTCTGCAAGCGATACTGTTCCACAAGAATCTCCTGATTGCTGGACATTCCTGCCTCCTTTCCTCTGTTGTATATAATATATAGTGCAACAATACAAAAAAGAAATCAATCAATGGAAGAGGGATTTCACAGAGATTTCACAAACCCTTTTCCTTAACAGGAGTATAGACCAGAAAATAGAGAATGTCAACCTGTATTCCGGGAAAAAGCCCTTATTTACGGGGTTTTTGCGCTATAAACTCCGCATGGTAAAGGAATATCCCTCCGGGAAATGGCGGCGGATATAATCCGCCATCGCCGCACGGCCGTAGGAATGGGTGGAATGGATGTTCAGCTTTGGAGGGAATTTCCCCCGGTCTGCCATCCAACGGAGCACATCCAATCCGTTCCAGCGTTCCCCCAGCGAATAATCCAGCGATACAGCCTCCCATTTCTGGGTATCCAGCGCAAAAATGCAGTCCCGGAACCCCCGCACTAAGGTCCATCCTTCCGGCGGCGTCCTCCGGTCGTCCAAATAGAGTTTCATTTCCTTCGCCCCCTTCTATATTTTATTATCGGACGCAGCCCTTCCTTCTGCAATCCCGGTTTGGAAATTTCCCGGCGAATTGACAAACCCGGTACCTCTCCGCTATAATAGAGTCATTGCAACAGGCCGGGCTGCACCCGGTCAGGAAAGGACGTTTCTGTAATGAAAGAACCTGCTGAAAATAAGAAAAAATCCCGCCGGACCCTGGTTTCCCTCTATGGAAAAATGGCCGCGCTGGTCGTTTCCGAGGAAGGGATCTCGGTCCATCTGGTTTCCACCCTGCTTCTGGTGCTTTCCATGTGGTTCTGCGCCGGCGCCACCTATGCCGCCGCATTTTTCCTGAACAGCCTTCCCCTCACGGTGATCCTGGTCTTTTTGGGGGCGGCCGGAGGCTTTTTGCTGGTCGCCAAGTACTATGTGGGAAAGCGGGACGCTTTTTTCCCCTATGATGACATCGTCAGCCTGATGGCAACCCCGCCGGATTTCACCATCAATACGGCGGACAACAAAATGTATTCCGTCCGGATGCTGCCGAAAAAACAGCGGAAAGTGCTGATGGACATCCTGGACGCCACCCGCGGGAACAACCGCTTCCGGATTGAAAAGATGGGGAGCTATTATAAATTCCTGCCGATCGACCCTCCGGATATGCCTGTTTCATAAAAAGGATCAGACTTTTATAGTCGGCACACCCTCAAATCGGCACCCGATTTGAGGCTCAGGCTTCGCCTGGCATAAAATGCACTGCACACCGTCTATGAAGCCCTACGGCTTTGCCGCGAGGGTACGGAAACCCTGAGCATTTCATGATCTGCCCTTTATGAGATGGACATGACTTTCAAAAAAGATTGACAATCCAGCTGAATCTGGTATAATAAAAAGCAATCAGGGGCGCTGCGTGAAACGCGGCTGAGAATAAGCATGGTATTTGCTTGAGTCCCTTTGACCTGATATGGATAATGCCATCGTAGGAAGATTGTTTTAAACTGAATTTCTATTTGGATTGGAAACAACAGAACGCGCGACGGCTTTTTGCCGTTGCGCTTTTTTGCTTCATTGTTCCATTCAGGACTTTTCACCCGCCTTTTCCGCCGCGGAGAAAAGTCTGTGCGTTTTTGCCGCACGGCCTCCCTGCCCGGGACAGGCTCCACCGGGGGAATCCCCCCTTTTTTGCTCAAGGAGGTTTGAACAATGAAAAAACTCAACACCCGCCGGCTGGCCGAAAGCGCCGTTTTAATTGCGCTGGGCTTCGTCCTTTCCTTCATCAAGGTGCCGATCGGCCCTGCCGCCACGGTTTCGCTGGTCAGTATGCTGCCAATTATTCTCCTGGCTTACAAATATGGGACCGCGTGGGGGCTTCTCTGCGGCCTGATCCATGGTATCCTGCAAATGGTTGAGGGCGGGATTGACCCGCCCCCAACCCCCGACGTCTGGAATTTCTTCCTGGTCATCACGCTGGATTACCTGTTGGCCTTCGCTTCCCTGGGCTTTGCCGGCCTGACCCGGAACCTGATCAAAAGCCCGCCGGCTGGGCTGGCACTCTGCACCGCTGCCGGCGTATTTGCACGGTTTCTCTGTACCTTCCTGTCCGGCTGGATTGTCTGGGGCGTTTATGCACCGGAGGGACAAAGTGCCGCACTCTATTCCTTCCTGGTGAACGGAACCAAATTCGGGCTGGAGGGGCTTCTTACCCTCTTGGTTGCGGTCATCCTGGCGGCAATCCCCGCAGTTCAAAGGCAGATTTCTCCGATTTCTTCCAAAGCGCCGGCCAATGCTTAACACAAAAAACCTGCCCTCACATAAGCTTGATTTTGTTGTAGGTGTAAAAACCTGTATGCACAACCATCGAACACGGTCTGCCTGGTGCTTTTTCAGGCAGACTGCGTGCTTTTTCAGGCAGACTGCGTTCATTTTCCTTGCCATACGGCAGTATGCCTGCCAAAAATGGCCTTCTTGCCTGCCCGAAAAACCCCTCGGGCATCCGGCATCCTCTGATTATACATACAGGTTCTAAAAATAATCCGGATATTGAAAAGGTGAATGAATATGAAGATACAAATCAGCGACAACATTATTGCTTCCGAACTGAAAGGCCGGAAGTAACATCTGCCATGTTTTGCGGCGAGAATTTTCATGAGGCATTTCCGCGGGAGAAGCTGTCACGGTGGAAACAGCCTGGTCTGTCCTATGTTCACATGATGAGCGGTTGGGAAGAATGGTTGAATATGACGCCAGAGGAACACTGGGATTGGACACATTACATAGCACAAGAGTGTATCGAAATTGAAATAATGGAGTTGGTAAAACGGTCTGCAAAAGGGAAAAAGTCATTGTTGATACAAATGTTCTGACAGATGTATTACATAAGATTTCTGACTACAACCATACAGCGATTATGCTCTGTGATCCGCCTGACATTTGCACCACACATTTTTGAGCGCGACGATCCAGGCAAAAGGTTTATGATGGAGGAAATTAAACAGCGCCATAAGCCAGAAAGCCCGCACCCCTAAAAGGGTGCGGGCTTTCTTTACTGATACGATCAGCTATAGATCCTGCTGACGCCCGGAGCTTGTCCGGGCAGGATATTTAACATCTGATAATTATGCTGGATAATAAAGAACAGGAAGAGAACGCCCAGAATTACCAGCCCGATGCGGACATATTCCGGCAGATGCTTTTCCGGCTTCCCCATCGCCCTCAAAATCCGGGAATAGCATCCATCATAGGGGAAAAAGAAGATCAGCGCCGCCGGGATACTCAGCCACACCTGGCGGGACCAGAACTCAATATGCCCGAAGGTAGAATGGTGAAGATACAGGAAAAAAAGCTGAACCGCCGCATAGGCCACAATCCCCAGCAGGATCAGCAGCAGTTTCCTCCGGGAGCCTTTCCGCGCGGCGCGGTCCAGCTGGGATTTCAGATACCCCTGATCGTCCACGGAGGGCGTCCCTCCTAAAAAATGCCCGCAGTCCAGGCAGGAAGCATTGCTGTCTTTATTCGGCGCTTTGCAGACCGGACAGATTTTCATGATTCAAGACCTCCCTTCCCGGTTCAAAAGCCGTGTTGGGCTCCCCCCTCCTAATCCATCCGCCGCTTTTTGCAGCTTGAAGATCAGGAAAGAGGGTTTATGGTATTCTTTTTCCATAGCCGGATAGGCCTGAACCATTTCCGGCGGGGGAACAGGCTCTTCCATTTGCAGGATGCGGAAACCCGTTTGCAAGATAGTATTGACCAGCTCGGAAAAAGTCCGATGGTATTTCCGTACATCTTCTACAAACCATTCCACCGAACGCTCGCCGCCGCAGGCATAATGATCCAACCGGTAGTAAAGCGGCGCACCAGTCTGCGGGTCAAAGGCATAGTCCGGACCTGCTTGAGGGGCCGTGACCAGCGGGTGCTCCTGGGAATAAAGGAAAATCCCCTGCGGCGCCAGGCAGGAGCAGATGTCCCGCAGCAAAGAAGCATAGTCCCGGATATAGTGGATCGCCAGCGAGCTGACAACCACATCAAACTGCCGGTTCAGCGAGGCGATTTCCGTCATGTCCATCCGCCGGTATGCAATCCCGCTGCCGCTGTGCTCTGCTCGTGCAACCGCCAGCATCTTTTCAGACAGGTCAATCCCCAGCACCTCCCGCGCCCCTAATTTCCGGTAGGTTTCGCAGTTTTCCCCAAAGCCGCAGCCCAGATCCAGCACGGATTTCCCATCCAGGTCGGGCAGAAGCGCTTCCATGGCGGGATGCTCAATCTGGATGTTGTAATTGGCCGGATTTTTCCGCAAGGCGGCATAGCCGGCAAAAAAGGCTTCGTTGTCAAAAATATTCTGAAGGTTCGGCGAATCCATCGCAAGCTCCTTTCCGTTTTCAAATCTGTTTTGATGGGTATTCCCCCTTGCGGTGTCCTCGGGGCCGATGTATAATAAGGGGGTAAAGAGAATATTGACCGGAACTGATACAACTCAGAAATCAGGCTTTTTACCAAAGGAGGAAACATGAAGGAAAAACCAAATGTAGTCATTATCTACGCAGATGACCTGGGCTATGGGGATCTGTCCTGCTATGGAGCCGAGGACATCCGCACCCCAAACGTAGACCTGCTGGCAACCGAAGGGATCCGCTTTGATAATGCGTATTCCACCTCAGCCGTCTGCACACCGGCCCGGTACAGCCTGCTGACCGGGCAGTACCCCTTCCGGAACCCGGACACCCGGATCCTGCCGGGCAACGCGAAATGTATTATCAGCAAAGACACCCTGACCCTGCCCAAGGTGTTCCGTCAGGCCGGCTATCAAACCGCTGTCGTCGGGAAATGGCATCTGGGGCTGGGCGACGGCGCGATCGACTGGAACGGGGAAATCCCCCATACCCCCAACGACGTCGGCTTCGACCATTCTTTTATCTTCCCAGGAACCAATGACCGCGTCCCCTGCGTGTATGTGCGGAACCACCGGATTGCAGGCCTGGAGGAAGCGGATCCCATCGAGGTTTCCTATGAGGCGGACTGCCCCTATCCGGATATTGATACCTATCATCAAAACCCTGAAAAACTGCGGATGCGCTCTTCCCACGGCCACGATATGAGCATCATCAACGGTGTCGGCCGGATCGGTTATATGCGGGGCGGGAAAAACGCGGTCTGGAGGGATGAGGATCTGGCAGAGGATTTCCTGAATGAAAGCAGGCGTTTCATCGACGGATGCGGGGAGCAACCCTTCTTCCTGTTCTATACCCTGCATCAGCCCCATGTGCCGAGAGTCCCCAATGAACGGTTCCGGGGATCCACCGGGCTGGGTCCGAGAGGCGACGTCATCGCGGAGCTGGACTGGTGCGTCGGAGAACTGGTTGCCCATCTGGAGCAAAAAGGGCTCCTGGAAAATACCCTGATCCTGTTCTCCAGCGATAACGGCCCCGTCCTGGACGACGGTTATCAGGATCAGGCCGTGGAAAAAAACGGCGCGCACCGCCCGACCGGCCCGCTGAGAGGGGGCAAATACAGCAAATTCGACGGCGGCGCCCGGATCCCCTTCCTGGCTTACTGGAAAGGGCAAATCCATCCCCAGGCATCAGATGCCCTGTTCTGCCAGTGCGACCTGGCCGCTTCCTTCGCAGCGATGCTGGGAGTCGAAATCCAGGACGGCGACCTGCCGGACAGTGAAAACCATCTGGACGCCCTGCTGGGCCGCTCCCAGGAAAGCCGCCGGGAGGTCCTGTATGAGAGCCTGTCCAAGGCCAAGGTTCTGAGGCAGGGAAAATGGGAATACCTGGAGCCCAGCGAGGGCGAAGCCGTCCAGCCGCAGACCGGCATCGAGCTGGGGAACAGCCCGGAAGGCCAGCTTTACAATCTGGTATACGATCCGGGGCAGCGGGTCAACCTGGCCGCTCAATATCCGGAGATTGCCCAGGCAATGGCTGAGCGTATCGGGGAAATCCTGGAAAGCAGGCAGACCAGAGGATGATCCCCTCTTTATTTGAAGCAAAATCCGCCTTATCCCTTTTCGGGGCAAGGCGGATTTTATTATTTCCGAATTAAAAATTCGGAAATAATACATTTGATTGGAGCCGTTTTGCCCGCCGCCGTAACCGGCGGCAACCGCAAAACATGGCAGATATTACTTCCGGCCTTT
>CANAQK010000019.1 GCA_947363605.1 uncultured Clostridia bacterium
ACGCTGCTTGGCTGCCGATTATGCCGTGGTACGGGAGGATGTTTTTGTGGGAGAGGGCAGTATTCTCGGGAAAGGCGTGACCATAGAGAACCATTCCCGGATTGGCTGCTGGACCAAGATCCAAACCAATGCCTACATTACAGCCTATTCTGAAATTGGGAATCATTGCTTCATTGCCCCGGGAGTCGTAACGTCAAATGATAACTTTGCCGGAAGGTCGCCGGAACGTTTCCGCCATTTCAAAGGGGTAACGGTCCGGGACGGCGGGAGGATCGGGGCAGGCGCCGTGATCCTTCCCGGCAAGACCATCGGGGAGGATGGATTTGCCGCGGCAGGAAGCGTCGTTACCCGGGACATACCGCCCGGCATGATCGCGGCAGGAAATCCGGCCCGGCTGCTGAAAGAGGTTCCTGCGGATCAGCTTTTGAGTGCGCAGGAAAAGCTAGGCTTTTGAGGAAATTGGATAATTGGCCGGGGAACCGGCAGAGTATTGTAGAAAGGAAAAGGGAAATGAAAAAAATCCGTTATGCGCTGATCGGCTGCGGCCGAATCTCGCCGAATCATGTTGCCGCTGTTCAGCAGCATTCGGAGGAATTGGAGCTCTGCGGGCTCTGCGATCTTGTTTTGGAACGGGCGGAAGCACTGAGGGAACAGTTTGGCCTGACGGATACAAAGGTCTATGCTTCCTATGAAGAGCTTCTTTGTACCGAAAAGCCGGAGCTTTGTGCAATCGCCACGGAGTCGGGAAGCCACGCCCGTATAGCGCTGGACTGCATTGAAAAAGGCTGCCATGTGCTGATTGAAAAGCCGATAGCCCTTTCTCTGGAGGATGCAGACCGTATTCTTTCTGCTGCGAAGGAAAAGGGGGTATGGGTTTGCGCCTGCCATCAGAACCGGTTTAACAAGTCCATCCGCAAAATCCGTTCTGCGATTGAGGAAGGACGGTTTGGCCGCCTGCTCCATGCTGCGGCCCATGTCCGGTGGAACCGTTCGGAAGAGTATTACCGGCAGGCGCCCTGGAGGGGGACCTGGGCGCAGGATGGGGGTGCGCTGATGAACCAGTGTATCCACAATATTGACTTGCTCCGCTGGATGATGGGGGACGAGGTGACAGAAGTAATCGCCTATACCGACCGGCTGACGCACCGCTATATCGAGGCGGAAGACCTTGGCTTGGCGCTGGTCCGGTTTGCCAATGGCGGCTATGGCGTTATTGAGGGGACGACCAATGTTTATCCCTGCAATTTGGAAGAAAACCTGTATCTTTTTGGCGAAAAGGGAACGGTGAAAGCGGGCGGGAAATCCGTGAACCGCATTGAGGAATGGCATTTTGCCGATGAAGCCGAATCGCCTGAAGCGGTGAAGGAGGTTTTTTCTGAAACGCCGCCGAATGTTTATGGCTTTGGCCATCGCCCGCTTTATGCCGATATGATTGAAGCGATCCGCCAAAGCCGTCCTCCGTTGGTGGACGGCTTGGCTGGACGGCGTGCATTGGAGCTGGTTTTGGCGATCTATCTGTCTGCTGATGAGCATCGCCCGGTGCAGCTGCCTCTCCGCAGCTGCAAGACAACCGATTTTTGGGGCCGGTTTTAGCGGGATGAGCCTTTTTTCACGTTTCTGTCAAAGCGATTACGCCAGGAATTCCTCCATCCTGATGCTGGGAACGGTCCTTTCCATGGCGCTTCAGACGCTGTCCTTCCTATGGCTTGGCCGCCTTTATCCGGCGGAGGTCATGGGGGTTTATGAATATTTTTCGACAGGGTATTCCATTTTGCTGATTGTGGCGACCGGCCGGTATGAATTGGCCATTATGCTTCCAAAGGAAGAAAATGACGGTTTCCTGCTGGTGCTGCTTTCTGCTGGGCTGTCCCTGCTTTTTTCTCTTGGCATGGGGGTGGTTTTCTGCATCGCCGCGTGGCTGGGGGCCAAGCTGGACTGGGCGGCTTATCTTCCGCTTTGTTTAGCGGTGCTGGGGGTATATTACTCCTGTAACTATTGGCTGAACCGCCGGAAAGATTATTGGAAGCTTGCTGTCAACCGCGTCCTGCAGGGGCTGTTGATGTTCGGCTTTAATTTGTTGTTTGCGTATTTTCTGCCGGATAAGCGGTATGGCATGATTTTCGGCTATATTCTGTCGCAGGCGCTGGTGATGGCTGTCCTGGTGTTCTATCTGGTGCGGGATTACCGGCGGCTGGATTTGCGAATTTCCTTCCTCAGAATTAAAGAGCTGGCAAGGGAATATCTGAATTTTCCCAAAATGTCCTGCTTATCCGGGGTGGTGAATAATCTGGCGGTACGGCTTCCCACCATTTTGCTGGGGGTGTTTGCTGGTGAGGCGGTTGTAGGTCAGTATGGGATGATGAATAAAATCCTGGGTGCGCCGATTACAGCAATTTCCGAGGCAATCCGGGATGTTTTCCGTCAAAAGGCCAGCCGGGAGTATGCCCATCGCGGCGAATGTGAAGCCACCTACCGCTCGACCTTTCGGACGCTGGCTTTGGCAGCGGTCCTTCCTTTTCTGCTGATTATGCTGGGAGGGAAGCCTGTGCTGGAACTAGTTTACGGCAGGAAGTGGGAGATGGCAGGGACTTTTATTTTGCTGATGTCGCCGTTTTATTATGTAAAATTTGTGGTCAGCCCCCTGACCTTTATGACCTATATCGCCGGGAAGCAGGGCTTTGATATGAAGTGGCAGATTGCTTTTTGTGCAGCGTCCGCGTCTGCATTTGGATTGGGTTATCTGCTGACAGGGGAAAGCTATGGAATGATGCTTTGCTTCGGGCTGGCGCAGACCCTGCTTTATGGGGTGAGCTTTGCCTATACCCACCGGCTTTCGAAAGGGGATCCAGTGGGGCAGGAGAGGAGGAAAGAATGAGAAAGGGATTGGTGAATCCTTCCGTTTACGCGGGGCTTTATCTGGCGTCGGTATTTTGTGTGCTGACGGTTCTTTCGTTTTCTGTTTCCACCTTATTTGACAAAGCTTTGGTGATCCTGACCTCTATCAGCTTTTGCCTTTGTGTCCGCGCGGATTGGAAGGCTGGACGGGAATCTCTGCTTAAAACCTGGAAGCGGAATTTTTTGGGGAATCGATTGCTTTTGCTGGCACTTGGGGCATACTATCTTTGGAATTTGGTCACGCTTTTTTATACCAGGGATTTTTCTCTCGCATTGCGGGGCCTTCCCTACCGGCTGGAATATTTATTTTTGTTTTTAGCCGGACTGTATTACTGCAACAGCAGGAAGCGTCTGATCCTGCTTCTGGGTGTGATAGGGCTGGCAGGAAGCGTGGTTTCCGCAGCGTCTTATCTGCTGTATTTTTTTAGCCGGCGTCCGATTTATTTCCAGCGGACCAGCACCGCGCGGGATTATAATGTTTACGCGACCCTGATTTTCTTCAGCCTGGTGATTGCGGTGACACTGATCCTGAATTTTTTTCAGGGAAGCTTTTGGCAGCGCTGTCTGCTGCTGGCGGGTGTATTGGCACTGAACCTTCCGGCCTTTTATCTGGCAGGTTCCCGCCGGATGGTGATCCTGCTGCCCTATTTTGCAGGATTTGCGCTGCTTTACGAGGGGATCCGTCTGGCTTTGAGAAAGGATTGGAGGCGGCTGGCTGAGCAGGCTGTTTTGCTGCTGTGCTGTGGGGCGGCCTACTTTGGCGTATCCCTGCTGGCCGAACCGTTTGCACAGTTTGGCGCGGAAAAGGAACGGGCTTATCAGGAATGGGTTTCCCTCCAGCAATCCGGGCAGCAATCCCCTGGAGGGAACCAGGCTGAAAGTACAGTTCCAGAAAAGACGATTTCCAGTATTCTGGAAACGATCGAGAATGGCAGTATGTCCAGCAAGCGGAAGCTGATTTATTCCACCGCCTTGAGGGAACTGCTGGGCTATTCCCCCACCGAATGGGTTTGGGGAAGAGGACAGGCTTACGACCTGGTTTTGTTTGACAGGACGGACGATCAGGCATTATTGGAAGCGTACGGCTATACCACGGAGAACCGCCCGTCGAAAGGCTGGATGAGCGCGCATAATTTTCTGTTGGCGGATGTGCTGGGCGGCGGGATCATTCAGCTGCTGTTGGGGCTGTTAGTCTGTTTTTCCGCCTTGGCGCAGACGGCGGCGGTTTGCCGGAAAATTCCGCCGATTGGGCTGGCCGTCTGTATTCCGGCTGCTCTTTGTTTGTGCAACAGCTTTATTTCCGGCGCGTTTGGACTGTTGAACAACGTATTTTTCCTGGTGGTTTTGACGATTCTCTGCGGAGGGTCTGTCCTGTTTAAATCATCTGGGGATGCTGGGGAACCGCATCCATAACGTTGGCAGACCGCGTAAATTTCAATAAAGCATCAATATAGTCAAATAACTTGAAAAACAGCAGCGCTGTTTTTCAAGCGGGCAAAGCCTGCCTGCGTGTGGAACACGCTGTAATTGACTATGAAATCTAAACCAAGGCCGCGAATGCGTCCTGCCCAGGCTGAAAGCCTGGGCGCTTGAAAAGAAGCAGAGCTTCTTTTCAAGTTGTTTGATTATAGAAAACCCGTGTAAAGGGGGACGGCATGAAAACACCATCCATTTGCATTATGACCAGCGTGCATCGGCATGATGATGTACGCATTTACCATAAAGAAGCCAAATCCCTCCGGCAGATGGGGTGCCGGGTCACCATCCTCTGCCCGGATTATGAAGGAACGGATGAACTCGGGATCCAGTTCCGTAAGGTTTCCGTCCCGAAAGGGAGGTTTGCCCGGATGCTGACCGCATCCCGAAGATTTGCCCGGGAAGCGGCGCGGATTCCGGCGGATTTTTACCACTTCCACGATCCTGAACTGCTGGGGGCGGGGCTGTGCCTGAGCCGGAAGGGCCGGGTTATTTATGATATCCACGAGGACGTCCCACGGCAGATTTTAACCAAGCCCTACCTGAAGCCTTGGGCGGCGAAGCTGGCCTCCCGTTGGATGGAACGCCGTGAACGGAAAGCCGTCCGCCGGCTTTTTGGTGTGGTTGCAGCGGAACCGGTGATCTACGAACGGATGAAGGGCTTCTGCCGTCATCTTGCCCTGGTCTGCAATTACCCAATTTTATCAGAATTTACTGAACCGCAGCTGGATTTTTCCCGCAGGGAGGATAAGGTCTGTTATCTGGGCGGCATTACGGAAATCCGGGGGGCTTTTGAAATGCTGGAGGCTGTTCGGGAAGGCTGCCCTGCCGAGCTGCTTTTGGCCGGGGAGTATGAAACGGAGGAGCTGCGCCGGCGTATGGAAGCGCATCCCGGCTTTGCACGGGCTTCCTATCTGGGGTTTTTAACCCGGCCGCAGGTGCGGGAAATGCTTTCCCAGGTAAAAGCTGGGCTGGTCACCCTGCATCCGACGCCGAAATATCAGACGGCGCTTCCAGTTAAAATGTTTGAATATATGATCGCGGAGGTGCCGGTGATTGCATCCAATTTCCCTTATTGGAGCGATATTGTAAACGATGCCGGATGTGGGATCTGCGTGGATCCGATGAAGCCGGAGGAGATCCGGGGAGCAGTGGATTATATTTGCCGCCATCCGGATATTGCACGGGAAATGGGAAGGAACGGCCGGGAAAAGGTGCTGGAAAAATATAATTGGGACAGGGAAAAGGAAAAGCTCTTCGCGCTTTACCGGGAGGGCGGAGCGGTTTTTCCGGCAGAAAGAAAGGAAGAACCATGAACTTTCTGATTATCAACCATTATGCGGGGAGCGACCATTATGGAATGGAATTCCGTCCGCTGTACTTAGGGCGTGAGCTTGTAAAGCTGGGGCATGAGGTGACCGTGCTGGCGGCGGATCATTCCCATCTGCGGGCAGTCAACCCGGATATTCCGCGGGATTTTACCGAGGAATGGACGGACGGGGTGCGGTATGTTTGGCTGAAGACGCCCGCTTATCGGAAAAATGACCTGTACCGCTTTCTGAATATGGCGTCATTCCTACACAAGCTGAAAGCGAACAGCAGGAAAATCTATGAATCCTACCGCCCGGATGTTATTGTGGCGTCTTCCACTTATCCATATGACGTCAAGGCAGCGCAGAAAATTGCCGCACATGGGGAAAAGGTTCGGGTATGTTATGAAATCCATGATGTCTGGCCACTCTCTTTAATTGAACTTTACGGGCTCAGCCCGAAAAACCCTTATATGCGGAGCCTGCAAAAAGCGGAAAACCATGCCTATCGTACGGTAGACTTGGTAATTTCAATCCTGCCGGATGTGGACCGTCATATCTGCGAGCTTGGGTTTGAAGATCTTCCGTATCTACATATCCCGAACGGTGTAGTCATGGAAGAGGGACATTTCCAGCCGGCCCCTCCGCATATTACAGAGGAAATTGACCGTCTTCATCGGGAAGGCCGGTTTGTGCTTCTCTATCTGGGTGGTTTTTCCAAAGCGAATGCACTGGATGACCTGCTGAAAGCAGCGGAGGAAATGCCGGATCCGGTTCATCTTGTACTGGTGGGGAGCGGCCCGCTGAAAGCGGAATATGAGCGGATCGTTCGGGAAAAGAGGCTGACCAATGTCAGCATTCTGCCTTTGGTGACCAAGCTTCAGGTCAACCGAACCCTAGCCTGTGCCGACGGGTTGTATATCGGGGCGAAACGGACGCCCTTGTACCGGTTTGGCGTGGGGATGAATAAAATCTTTGACTATATGCTGGCAGAACGTCCGATTCTGTACGCCATTGAAGCATCAAATAACCCGGTTCAGGAGGCAGACTGCGGGATTTCCATCCCGCCGGAGGACCCTTCGGCAATCGCGGAAGCGGCCGGGAGATTAGCCGCCCTGCCTTCTTCAGAGCGGGAGCGGATGGGGAGAAACGGACGGCGCTATGTCGAGGAGCACCACGATTATCGGAAATTAGCAGAGCGGTTTGCCGCCGCGTTTGATACGGATTTCCAATATAGTCGGCACACTTGAAAATCGGTGCCCGCTTTTCAAGTCAGGCTTTGCCTGTCCGCGCATAAAATGCGCTGTACGCCGTCTATGAAGCCCTACCGCATGGCCGCTTCGCAGCCCACTGCGGCATAATATGCCGCAGTATTGAAAAGAAGCCAATGCTTCTTTTCAAGTGCGTTGACTATAAAATACCTTTCGGGAGGGCCTCCTGCTATATAGTATCCGGTAGGCTGGCCACGTTGTGAAAAAGAAGGAAAGGAAAAGCCGCGCAATGTTTATTACCAGATTTGAAAAGCTTCCACCTGATTTACGCACGGAAGAGGTCCGTCCTTATGCCGAGCATCTGGCGTCCCGGAAGGGGACGCTTCTGGCCAAGCGGATATTGGATGTCCTGCTTTGCGGGAGTGTATTTCTGCTGACCCTGCCTCTGTTTTTGCTGATTGCGCTGCTGATCGGGCTGACGTCCAAAGGGCCGGTGCTGTTCCGCCAAAAGCGGGTAGGCCGGGATGGGAAAGAGTTTGAGATCCTGAAATTCCGGACGATGGTGGCGGACGCCGACCGGATCGGGGTGCAGCTGACAACTGGGGATGATGCCCGCATTACTTCTTTCGGGCGGATTCTTCGGAAGCTCAATCTGGACGAGATGCCGCAGCTGCTGAATGTGCTGAAAGGGGAAATGTCGATTGTCGGTACCCGGCCGGAGGTGCGCCGCTATGTGGAGGAATACACGCCGGAAATGCGGGCAACTTTGCTGCTTGCCCCTGGGATGCTTTCGGATGCCAGTGTGAAATATAAGGATGAAAATCAGCTGCTGACCGGGGCGGAAAATCCGCAGCAGGTGTATGTGGAGCAGATCCTGCCGGATAAGATGGCCTTTAACCTGGCTTACCTTAGGCGGCTGAGCCTTGCAGAGGATTTGAGGGTTATCGGACGTTCAATTGCCTGTATGTTTCAACGATAGGAGGAAAGCGATGAAATTTATCGATCTGGAAGCCCAGTATCGTCAAATCAAAGAGCCTTTAGATGCCGCTCTGGCGGAACTGTTTGTAAGGCAGGATTTTATTCTGGGGAAAGATGTGGATATTTTAGAAGCCCGGCTGGCAGAATATGTGGGAGTGCGGCACTGCATTACCTGTTCAAATGGGACGGACGCACTGTCTATGCCGTTGATGCTGCTGAAATATGGCGAGGGGGATGCCGTTTTTGTACCGTCCTTTACTTTTTTTTCCACGGCGGAGGTGGTGGCGCAGCGGGGGGCTGTGCCGGTTTTGGTGGATTGTGATCCGGATACCTTTAATATGGATCCGGTTAAGCTGGAGGAGGCGGTTTGCCGGGTACTAGACGAGGGGCGGCTGACTCCCCGGATGGTGATCCCGGTGGATCTGTTCGGTCTTTGCGCCGACTATGAATCTATTTGCAGCATTGCCCGTCGCTATGGCCTGTTGGTGATGGAGGACGGCGCGCAGGGTTTTGGCGCTGTTTATCGAGGAAAGCCTGCCTGCAGCTGGGGGGATGCAGCAACTACTTCTTTTTTCCCAGCAAAGCCGCTGGGGTGTTATGGTGACGGCGGAGCGATTTTTACCAATAATGATGAGTGGGCGCAGCAGCTCCGCTCCATTCGGGTGCATGGAAAAGGGAAAAATAAATATGAAAACAATAGGCTGGGGTTAAACGCTCGTTTGGATACGATGCAGGCGGCGGTGCTGAACTGTAAGCTGGACATCTTCCCTAGGGAATTGAAAGCGCGGAACCAGGCGGCCGAGTGGTACAATGAGCTGCTGACTGACCTGGTGCAAAAGCCCAGGATTCCGGCGGATTGTACCAGTGTGTGGGCACAGTACACCCTGCTGCTTCCGGAAGGGATCGACCGCGCTGCGTTAATGGCCGGGTTAAAGGAAGCTGGGATTCCAACGATGGTCTACTATGAACGTCCGCTGCATCTGCAGCGGGCGCTTGCCGGGCTGGGGTATCAGAAAGGGGATTTTCCCGTATCGGAATTCTGTGCGGATCACGCCCTCTCATTACCAATGCATCCTTATCTGAGCCGGGAAGACTGCCGTTTTGTAGCTGAGCAGCTGAATCGGCTGCTGGAGGATATGCTTTAAATTTATATCTGTGCTGTAACTATCTGAGCGCATCTGTTACCGATTTTTCATAAAGCGTTTCTTTTTGCAGTTGCCTTTTTCGACAAAAAGGATTATAATGATGAAAGATGGCGGATAGGGAGGGGTCTGATTTGAGAGAGCGCAGAGTGGCCAGAAAACGGAAGTCGCACAAAGCGCCAATGTATGTTCTGTTGGTTTTAATGATGTTGATGATCGTCCTGCTGGGTATGTCCTTTGCCGGTTTTATCTCGGACGATTTGAAAAAAGAAAATAAGCCGGTTTTTCGTTCCGAAGTACCGGAGGAGTTCGCGCCGTTCCAGGGATATTTTTCGGTTTATGACGAGGCTGCGGCGCTGTATGCTCAAATAAAGATTGACCGTGTTCCTGAAAACCCGGAGGATGTCCAGACAGAAACCGTGAAAGTTAAAACGGTTGTTCCTGAATCTCTGCCGGTAGAAGACGCTTATTTTGATGATGCCATTTTTATTGGGGATTCAATTTCAGTAGGGCTGCGCGCTTACGGGGTCCTTCCCGAAAAGAATGTACTGGCGGAAAAGAATGTCGGTTTGGATAAGGTTGTGATGGATCAGGAGGTTTATTATACCACCGGCACCCAAAAGAAAACCCTGTTTGCCGCATTGAAGGAAAAAATGCCGAACCCGGGAAAGATTTACATTCTTTTAGGCTCCAATGGGATTCCGGGGTATGAGAACGAAAAGCATATCCAATTTTACAGCCAATTGATCGACCGCCTTCAGGAGAAATATCCGGACGCGATTATCTATGTGGAATCGGTGACTCCGATTACGGCGGACAGCGATTATACCAGAAGTAATTTTAACATGGAAAAAATCAGAGGGTTTAATGAACTGGTCCTCAAAATGGCGGAGGAAAAAGGGCTGTACTACCTGAACATCAGTGAAGTGCTGACCGATGAAAACGGTTATCTGAAAAAAGACTATGATGGCGGGGACGGGATGCACCTGATGTCCAACGGGCATAAGGCCATTTTGGATTATTGCAAACGTCATACGGTCCGTCCGGACGGGACAACGGATCAAATTGTGAAAAAGTAAAAAGATTGACAGAGAGGAAGTAGAATAATGAAAAGATGGATTGCATTTTTATTGGCGTCCTGCATGGTGTTTGCTTTTGCCGCCTGCGGAAAAGAAGCTAAAAATCCGGTGGTAGCCGATGTAATGGCGGAGATCCGGCGCGGGATTGAATTCCCGGAAATGGCGGAAAAATCACTGGAGGATCTGCCGGGTTACGGCTATGATTCCTTGGATCCGGCTTCAGTGGAGGAAATGTCCTATATTATCGCCGGAAGCGGGCTGACGGCGGAAGAAGTATTTATCGTGAAGTGCAAAGAGGGCACGGATATGGAAAGTATCCAGTCGATGATGACTGCCCGCCGGGATCAGATTGCGCAGGATGCGATTGACTATACTCCCAGTGAAAGTGAAAAGGTAACGACTGCGGTAATTGGCACAGCGGGAAATTATGCTTATTTTGCCATCACGGGGGATAATACCAAAGCCAAAGAAATTTTTGACGCATCCTTTTAGAGCGCCTGTTCCGTCTGGTTGAAAAGGGGGAAATCCGGTTGCTGTTGGAATCCATTGTCATTTTGATGATTTTAGGAGTATTGGCCTTGCTTTTCCTGCGCAGAAAGCGGAAAGATTACGCTATAGGGGTTCTTCCTTTACTCATGGTTCCGGGTTTCCATGTCCTAATCCGGATCGTACGGGATCTGCTCCGTTTGAATTTTTCTAATTATGTGCTGGCTGGGGTGGATGTATTGGGGCTGGCAGTATCGGTTGCGCTGTTGGGGATGATCAGTGTACAACTTCGTTCGAAGAAAGCGCGCGCCGTTTATCTGCTGCTTTGCGGCAGCTTTTCGATGGTGCTGACGCTGATTTTCCTATTTAGTCTGTATTCACCGCTGGGATAATAATCCCGCTGGTTCCATTTGCCCGGGCACAAAATAGGAATAAAAAATCCGCTAAAAAGCTTTTCTAGCTTTTTAGCGGATTTTTGTATAAGCCTATTTCTTCCGAAGCTCGGCAAGGGCGGCATAATGCAGGATATCGAATTCATCCGGAGCGATTTTTTCCAGGAGCTTCCGGTGCTCGTCTTCCCATCCCGCAATCTCATTTTCGCTCAGGGAAGCGCCAATCCCGCGGCAGGCTTTTACACGGCCGTTCCAGCTTTCGCGGGTGAAGGGCACCTTCAGCCTGAACTCCTCCCGGCAGGCCAGCTCGAAATGCTCATTGTAGCATTCGGGGATGTTGACCGGGTGGATCGTCGCCCCCATGCCGTTCCAGCTGGGGTTGTATTTCAGCACCAGCTTTTCGCTGGCATCCGCGATCCGGTCCTCCAGCGGCAGCCACATCATGTATAAAACCAGGAGGCTTCCGCCGGGCTTCAGCATACGGTACAGCTTAGGCGCGATGGTTTGATGGTTGAAGTAGAAGAAACATTGGCAGGCAGTGATGACATCAAAGGATCCGTCAGGAAAGTCGAGCTCCTCCGTGGGTGTGGCGTAGTAGTCGATATCCAGCCCTTTTGACAGGATTTTGGCCTGTTCAATCTGGTTCTCCGAGAGATCCGCGGCGGTCCATTTCGCCCCATAGGGATACAGGTTCCGGGGAAGGACGCCGGTGCCTGTCCCGATATCCAGAACCGACTGCCCGTTTACGCACAAGCCCAAATCCAGGATTTTCTGATAGAATTCCTTCGGATAGATATCGCGGAACCTGGCATAATCGGAGGAGGTCTTTCCCCAGTCGAAGGGCCTGCCGTGGTCAATGTCGCTGCGAGTGATCATTCGATTTCTCTCCTTTCAAACAGGCTCTTAGTCGAGGTTTGCGGCCGCCACCTCAAAGAGCACATGATTGCCGTAAGCCCAATACATCAGACCCGCTAATCCCTTTTCCTTGATAAAGTCGCATTTCAGCTTAAGGGATTCCTCATCGTCATAGGAGATGAAATCCGTACCATTGAAATAATAGGGGGCTTTGGCGTTGTCGTCCCAATAACGGGTGAAGCCGTAATCCTTCGCCATCTCGGGATCCTGAAGCGGGAAGCGGACGCCCGAGAAGGAACCGACGGTCTCCGCCTCGCAGCCCAGCCCGTTCATGCTGCCCGGATCCTTGACGCCATGCCATCTGCGGCCATAGAAAGCGGAACCCAGCACCATCTTTTCATAGGGAACGCCGGCATTATGGAACAGCTCGACGGTGCGTGCCGAGGAAGGGCCCTCCGGCTCCCCGGTCTGCGGGTAGAGTCCGGTGTGATGCCCCGTGATCTTGGTGAACCCGCCCCGCAGGTCGTAGGTCATCAGGTTGACGTAATCCAGATAGGGGACAACGTCCGCCATATTGGTACCGTCGATGAAATATTGTTCGCCGCCGACTGCACAGGTCAGGAGGTAAGTTTTCCCGGTTTTTTCAGTGGTTTTCGTCAGCCCTGCACGGAGATCCCGCATCAGGAAGGTGAAGTTTTCTTTATCCTGCGGGCCGTAAGCGATGCCGGCCTGATCGCTGCAGGGATATTCCCAGTCGATGTCAACCCCGTCGAAATCCCATTTCTCTACGATTGCCATGGCGCTGGACACGAAAATATCCCGGTTTTCCTGGGTTTCCGCCGCCTGGGAGAAGCCGTCCGCACCCCATCCGCCGATCGAGAGGACGACCTGGAGATCCGGGTTTACTTTTTTATAGACCGCAATCCGGTCGAGGTGTTTCAGATGATCTACTGTAACGGCATGGTCTTTGATCAGCCCGAACGAGATGTTCAAATGGGAGATCCGCATGACATCGTAAATGCGGAGTTCGCCGATGCTGTTTTCCATCGCGTAAGGGGCAAAAACGTGCTTTCTTTTCATGGTTGTCAATCTCCTTTGAATGTTATACCCATAGCCGGTTGACCGGCTGCATAGGCCTAGAGGATCCGGATGCTGCCTTCCTGGCGGATGTTGAGGATCTGGCAGCAGCCCTTGCCGAAAACGGCCTCCAGCGAAGCAACCAGCTCAGGGAGAAGCGCTTGGGGGACATAAGCCTGGATAGTACCGGCAAAGCCGCCGCCATGGACCCGGCAGGCTCCCTCACCGTGCAGCAGCCGCTCGGTGAGGCAAAGGGCAACCGCAAGGTCCTGCTCTCTGGGGTGTTTTTCACTGTAAATGTTCTGAAGCAGCTCATAGGAGGAGCGTCCCGATGCCTGGACCAGCTGGAAAAACCGGGAAAGGTCCCCCTGGCGGATCGCCTCTGTCAAGAGGGAGGCCCGCTCGTTTTCATGGAAGAAGTGAACAGCGCGGAGGACAGCCCGGTCCCCGCATTTTTTCCGCAGAGAGGGCAGTTCCTGGAAAAAATCCGCAGGAGCGACGTCGCGCAGTCGGTTTTTTCCGAAAGAACCAGCGACTTCCTTCATTTCGGCAGGAATCGCAGCATAATCATCCGTTAGATCCGCGTGATCGCCACCGCAGTTGACAATGACCAGCTGATAACCATCTTTGGAAAGATCAAATGAAACTGTTTCAAGCAAAGGCTTTTCAGGGTCTTGGAAATCAATTTTGACGCAGCCGCCCACAGCGCAGGCAGTCTGATCCATTAACCCGCTGGGCTTCCCAAAATAGATGTTTTCCGCATATTGCGCAATCTGGGCCAGCTCTACAGGGGAGAGGGTATCCCCACAGAAAAGGCTGTTGGCGATCCCGGCAATACTGACTTCAAAGGCTGCCGAAGAGGACAGCCCGGAGCCGCGCAGGACATCCGACATGGTGTAGGCATCGAACCCGGAGACGAGGTATCCTTTTTCCCGGATTTTGGCCAGGACTCCCCGGATCAGGGAGGAGGAATGGTTTTTTTCGTCGTCTTTTGGAGAAAGGTCGGCTAGGTCCAGGGAATCGGCGGGATACCCCTCCGACTCGATACGGACCGTATGGCTGGAGTTCCGGCTGACGGCGGCGACCAGATCCAGGCTGACGGCGCCGGCCAATACCGTGCCGTTTTGGTGGTCGGTATGGTTCCCGCCGATTTCCGTCCGTCCGGGCGTGGAGAAAAAGAAAATCTCCTCCTGCGGGCCATAGCGCTCTTCGTGCCGCGCCAGACAGGTCAGGTAACGTTCCCGCGCTTGGGGAACAGAGGGATAAAGCGCGGCAAAGCGTTCATCCAAAGCGCCGCTTTCGATAGCGGCTCTGCATTCACTGGTTGTCATGGGATATCCTCCTGAGAGAAAATAAGTTGATAAGTCTAGTTTACTATATCCCCGAAAAAAGTCAACCTTTTGTACAAAATATAGGATCTATCCTGCGAAAAACGTTTAACTGCCGTAATCTTCAATTTTAGCGGAAAGCTCTTCTTTCGTGAGGATTTCAATCCCGGAGCGCAGCTCCATTTGGTCTACGGAGGGCAGATTGGATACATAGACATCCAGTATCTCAAAGGGAAGGGTGGTTTCTCCCTGGAATACGCCGATTTTCCCGTCATATTCCCGCAGGAAATACGAAACCTGGGTGGATTGCGGGATAGATTCCTGGCTTTTTTGGGATAGTTGGGTTTGATTGTAATGAAATGCAGCAATAACGGCAATAATAACCAGCAGACACACACCGGCTAAAATGCTCCGGTAAATTTTCAAGTGGGTCACAGGGAATTCCTCCTTTAAATGGTAAGACTGCCTTTATTTTTGCCGTATCTTGGTTGAAGTATACCCGATTGCAGACGAATTTGGCGGGTTTCATGGAAAATTTATAGATTTACAGGCTGAAAATCGGGAATCCTTTCGCTTTGTCATGATTTTGAAATCAATTTTTCACTTAACAAATAAGAATCGCTGTGCTATAATAAGAATATTATCGAACAGCCCGGAGATTTTGGGCTGTTTGGTTCGTTTATGAAAACGATAGACAGAATCGAATAAAAGGAGGGTTTTGCGTTATGCCGCAAAAAAATAACCGAGCAGCGCCAGCCCCGCGGGTGGTGCGAACCGCTCCTCCCCCAAAAAAAAGACGCAGAAAAAGACCCCTTTCCAAAGGGGCCCGGATTACCCGCAAAATTTTGGGTATGATCGGCAAGCTGTTTATGACGATGATCCTTGTCTTCGTCATCACGGGTTGTATTGTCGGCACTGCGCTGACGGTGTATGTCGTGCAGTATATTGACACAGAGTCGCCGATTGATCTGAATAACCTGGAAATGAGCTATACCAGCATCGTTTACGGCCTGAAGGACGGGGAAAATGTGGAGGTCCAGCGGCTGCACCGGGAAGAAAACCGTATCTGGGTAGATCTGAGGGACATCCCGCAGGCGCTCCAGGACGCGGTGGTTTATACCGAGGATGAGCGGTTTTATGAACACACCGGGGTGGATTTTAAACGGACAATCGCTGCGTTTGCCAATGAGATCCTGCGGATACTTGGAAGGACAGAAAGCCGATTTGGCGGGTCTACCATTACCCAGCAGCTGATTAAGAATATCAACGGCGATATCAATTCCCGCGGAGTGGACGAAAAAATCCAGGAAATCATGCAGGCCATGAATATGGAACGGAAATATTCCAAGCCTCAGATCCTGGAAGCTTATCTGAATTATATTGGCCTGCATTTTAATACAGTCGGTGTTCAAGCCGGCGCTAACCTGTATTTTGGCAAGGATGTTTCCGAACTCAGTATTGCAGAATGCGCGTCGCTGGCCGTTATTTCGAAGAACCCCTCGAACTATAACCCGATCAGCAATCCTGAGGAAAATAAACGCCGCCGGGATTATGCTCTCGAAAAAATGCTGGATTTCGGAAAGATTACCCGCGCAGAATATGAGGAAGCGCTGGCGACACCCATTCAAACGGTAGACAGCTCCAAATCACCGGAAGCAGAGGACAATAAGACCTCTGCCCAGAAAAATGGCGTCTATGGCTATTATACCGACGCGGTAATCGAAGCGGTGGTCCAGGATTTGATGAAAGAGTACGGCTATAAAAAGGATTTTGCGGAACAGAAGCTGATGACCTCCGGCTACCGGATTTATACCGTGATGGATGTGACAATGCAGACTACACTGGAGCGGATGTTTGCAGATCCGGCCACCTTCGCCTATGGCAATGCCAAAGAGGAGGATATCCCTCAGGCCGCAATGGTAATTTGTGACTACGAGGGCAACATCCTGGCGCTGGTCGGCGGACGCGGTGAAAAGACCACCTCCCGCGGGTTCAACCTGGCGACTCAGGCAAAACGCCCCTTTGGTTCGACCATTAAACCGTTGTCGATCTATGGGCCGGCATTTGAAAAGGACCTGATTACCTGGTCCACGCTGATGGAGGATAAACCCACCCTTTGGAAAGATAAAAAAGATGAATTGGCCGGGAATCCGCCGGATTATCCTAACAACTACAATCATCGTTTTGAAGAAAATCCGATGACGATTATTGATGCAATTAAAGTATCAAAGAATACGATTCCGGTTCAGCTTTGTGAACTGATGGGCCCGGAAACAGTGTATGAGTTCATGACGACGAAGCTGCATTTTTCGAATATGGTGGCTTCTGCGGCGGATATTGGGTCGCACAGTATGGCGCTGGGCGGCGCGGATACGACGCTGATTGACTTGACGGCGGCTTATCAGATTTTCGGTAATAACGGTTATTATACCCCCCCGAAATTGTACAGCCAGGTGCTGGACGCCGAGGGGAAGGTCATTTTGGATAATACCAGCTCGGATACGAAACAGGTCATTCCAGCAGATACCGCTTATGTGCTCAATCGTGCTTTGTGGCAGGTAGTCAACGGCGGCGGTTCCGGTGCGCGGGCAAAGCTGTCCCAATGGGAAACAGTGGGTAAAACCGGTACTTCGGATGACCGGAAGGACCTGCTGTTTGCAGGATGTACCCCTTATTATACGGCAGTCATCCGTTACGGGCACAATGATAATACGGTGATTTCCAATTCCGTGGAAGGCTCTCATATTCAGGCTTGGAAAAAGGTTATGGAAGAGATCCTGAAAGGGAAGAACCCGGCAACCTTTGATCTGGACAGCTCGGGCGTAGAGCAGCGGGAATATTGTACGGAATCCGGCTTGCTGGCGACTTCCCAGTGTCCGGCCAAGCTGACCGGGTATTATAAAAAGGATTTCCTGCCGGAATATTGCTCCCATGAGAATCTGAGTGCTCCAGAGGAAGAGGATCCTTTCGAAGACGATCCGCAGCCTCCTTCCAGTCCGGATCCCAGCCCATGGGATGATGAGGACTTAGGCTTCGAGTAAGGCTTTGCGGCCAGATCTGAAAATAAAACCCCCCTTCGAGATTATCGAAGGGGGGTTACTGCTGCCTAAGCGTCCGTTTTGTCTTTCGTACGCCGGATGACTTTCAGACGGGAGAATTCTTCCCGCTCCTTTTCTTCCAGCGCGTCTGAAATGAATTTTACCGTTGCGGTAAAGCGTGGGATATTGATGTTCTTCAGGGCATTGGCGCGGCGCTGAGTTTTCTTAATCGCGTCGGTCAGACGGTAAACGGCGTTTTCAACCTCCGCCAGTAAAACCGTCAGTTCCTTTGCCCGGTTGAAGCTCAAATAGGCGATATCAAACTGGGAATTGGCTGTGAAGAAGCCGTATTGTTCATCCGTTGTGGTAGAATGCAGCGTTACTTCCGGGATATCAACCCCCATGACGCTGCGATAGGAGATCTCTACGCCGGTTTCCAAGCCCGTAGCATTCGCCGTATGCTCAATGACGCCCAGCGTAATGTTGGCACGTTCCAGCGCCTGGTAAGCGTGCTTATAGGTTTCCTCAATTTCCCCATGGAGGGACTTGGCCTTTTCCAGCATCAGCATCATTTCGCGGATCAGGATATTACGCTTCCGGTCCAGCAGGTCAAAGCCCAGATTGGCCAGGCTTAATGATTTTTTAGTCGCAATCAGGTTGCCCTTGGTAGGGAAAACATTGTTTGCCATTATGCCTCACCCCGGAACCTTTCGCCGCGGGCCGGATCAAAATACTGATTGACCAGTTCGGCGTCCATGCGGGAAAGCTCGCTCCGCGGCAGCAGGGAAAGAAGATCCCAGCCCAGATCGAGGGTCTGCTCAATGGTGCGCGCTTCAGTTGCCCCTTGGGTGACAAAGTAGCGTTCAAACATCTTGCCAAAAGCCAAGTAAGCCTTATCGCTTGCCGAAAGCTCTTCCTCACCAATAACGGAACCCAGCGCGCGGGCATCCTGTACCCTTGCGTAGGAGGCAAAGAGCTGGTTGGCTACGGCAGAATGATCCTTCCGGGTGTAGCCTTCGCCGATACCGTCCTTCATCAGACGGGAAAGGGATGGGAGGACCGAAACCGGCGGGTAAACGCCGGTATGATCCAGGGTACGGTCCAGAACGATCTGGCCTTCGGTGATATAGCCGGTCAGGTCGGGGACAGGGTGGGTAATATCATCATTCGGCATGGTCAGGATCGGGATTTGTGTGACCGAACCCTTCCCGCCTTTGACAATCCCGGCACGCTCATACATGGAAGCCAGGTCAGAATAGAGATAGCCTGGGTACCCTTTACGGCCCGGAATCTCCCCTTTGGAGGAGGAGAATTCCCGCAGGGCCTCCGCATAGGAGGTGATATCGGTCATAATAACCAGGATATTCATGTTATGCTCATAGGCCAGGTATTCTGCCGCAGTCAGCGCACAGCGGGGAGCCAGGATACGCTCAATGATTGGATCGTTGGAGAGGTTCAGGAACATCGCAACGTTTTCCAGCACGCCGCTTTCCTCAAAGCTGCGTTTGAAGTAGTCTGCAACGTCGTTGTTGACACCCATAGCGGCAAAGACAATCGCAAATTTTTCGTCTGAATTGCGGTCGTCTGACAGCTTGGAGTTGCAGACCAGCTGGACAGCCAGCTTGTTATGGCTCATACCCGAGCCGGAGAAGATCGGCAGCTTTTGCCCGCGGATCAGGGTCATCAGCCCGTCAATGGAGGATACACCGGTACGGATATAGTTCCGGGGATATTCCCGGGCAACCGGGTTCAGCGGCTTGCCGTTGATATCGCGGTATTCCTCCGCGAAAACATCGCCCAGTCCATCAATCGGGGAACCGGCGCCGTTGAAAATACGCCCCAGGATTTCCTTGGAGCAGGGCAGCTCCATCGGCTTGCCTTTCAGAGAGGTACGGGTGTTGTTCAAAGAAAGGCCGTTTGTGCCTTCAAACACCTGGATGATAATCCGCTCGCCCTGGATTTCGACAATCCGGCCCAGCCGTTTGCTTCCGTCTTCCAAAAGAAGCTCGGCCATTTCGTCATAGCTTGCTCCCTGCACGTTGTCCAGGACAACCAGAGGGCCGTTAATCTCTTTGAGCCCTACAAATTGAACCATTATAGGCCTCCCTTCTTAGTACGGATGGCGGGCAGAGTGAAAGCCTGCCAGTTTTTCGTCGATTGATGTATAAAGCCGGTCGAAAGCTTCCGGATGGTCGTTCGGGATCTCATATTTCATCCCGGCCAGCAGGTCGAACAAGCCCAAATCCACGACTTCGGAAAGCGCTGTGCCGGTTTTGATAATATCCAGGCAGCGGTCGTTCAGGTAAAGGATGACCTGCATCATTTTAAGCTGTTTTTCCAGCGGGACAAAGGTATCGTCTTTATGGAATGCGTTCTGCTGGAGGAATCCCAAACGGATGGCCTTGGCGGTTTCGATGACCAGCTTTTGGTCGTCCGGCAGGACGTCGGCGCCGATGAGCTTGACAATTTCCATCAGGGAGGCTTCCTCATTCAGCAGGTTGTTGATCCGCTGGCGGCATTCCAGGAAGTCCCGCGAAACCTCGTGGTTATAATAATCGGCCAGATCATCGATGTATTCACTGTAGCTGTCCGTCCAGTTGATGGCCGGATAGTGCCGGGCATAGGCCAGGGATTTGTCCAGTGCCCAGAAGGTACGGACGAACCGCTTCGTATTCTGGGTAACCGGTTCGGAGAAGTCCGCACCCTGCGGGGAGACTGCGCCGATGATGCTGACGGAGCCTTCCGTCCGGTTCAGGTTGACCATATAGCCGGCCCGTTCGTAGAATTGGGAAAGCCGGGAGGGCAGATACGCCGGGAAGCCTTCCTCGGCCGGCATTTCCTCCAAGCGGCCCGAGATCTCGCGGAGCGCCTCGGCCCAGCGGGAAGTAGAATCCGCCATGATCGCTACGTGATAGCCCATATCGCGGTAGTATTCCGCCAGGGTAATCCCGGTATAGATGGATGCTTCACGCGCCGCTACGGGCATATTGGAAGTGTTGGCAATCAGTACGGTACGGTCGGTCATCTTGTTGCCGGTTTTCGGGTCAATCAGCTCGGAGAATTCGTCCAGAACCTGGGTCATCTCGTTGCCGCGCTCCCCGCAGCCGACATAGACGATAATATCTGCGTCGCACCATTTCGCCAGCTGGTGCTGGGTCATGGTTTTACCCGTGCCGAACCCGCCGGGAATAGCTGCCGCACCGCCCTTGGCGATGGGGAAGAGGGTGTCAATGACACGCTGCCCCGTAATCAAGGGCAGGGAAATCGGCTTCCGTTCAATGACGGGGCGCGGGGTCCGGATCGGCCATTTCTGGCAGAGGGTCAGCTCGGCTTCCGCACCGGAAGGGGTTTGGATTTTGGCAATGACGTCGTTGATTTTATAGCTCCCGTTCGGGGCGGTATAGGTGACCTTCCCGCTGAGGGAAGGGTGCAGCATACATTTGTGCAGGATGACCCGTGTTTCCGGGCAGGTGGCGTAAATATCGCCGCCCTTCAGCTCATCGCCGGGTGAAACCTGCAGGGTAACTTCATAGGTACGCTCCTCATCCAGCGCGGGGATATTGGCGCCGCGGTCAATGAACGCGCCGGACAGGGAATACAGGCTGCGGAGAGGGCGCTCAATCCCGTCAAAAATATTAGACAGGATACCCGGGCCGAGCGTTGCACTGATCGGGGCGTCGGTTTTGTAAACCGGTTCACCCGGTTTCAGTCCCGTGGTTTCCTCGTAAACCTGGATGGTTGTCGCTTGATCGTTAATCCCGATGACTTCGCCGACCAGACGTTTTTCGCCTACATAAACCATTTCCAGCATGGCAAAATCCTTCGTGTCCCTTACGGTAACGACGGGGCCGTTTATGGAAAAAATGACATTATTCAATCTGTTTCACCTCGTTTGAAGCGGCTTACAGGGATAGGCCGCTGTTCTCGATAAAATAGTTTTTCTGGCCGGCAAGTTTTTGCCGAAGGGTTTCGTCGTAGCAGACGCCGCTGTTTTCTGCGCGGGCTGTAAATCCGCCCAAATCGATGGAATCGTCTGCTTCCACCGTACAGGGCTGGGAGCAGGCTTTCTGGATATCCTTAGCCAAGGGAAGGTCCGCCGAATGGACGAAAATTTTCAGCTCAGCGGAGGGAGCTGTTTTGGAAAACGCTGAAATACAGCCCAGCAAATAGGAGGGGTATTCTTCAGAAGCGCGGAATTCCTGAAGCCGGTTTTGCACTGAGGCAAAAACCTCATCGGTCAGCTCAGCGCGCTTGACCAGCAGCTTCCGTTTGCAGTCCAGGCTGAATTTGGCAAGCTCATGCTTCGCGTTTTTTGTCAGCTCTTCTTTTTGGCGGTTCAATTCTTTTTCGGATTTTGCAGCCTGCAAAATCTCATATTCCGAGAACATTTCTTTTTGCCCGGTTTCCGCGTCCCGGCGGATATTGTCGGCCTTTGCGTCCACCTCGGCGAAAACGGCTTTTTCAAATCTTGCCAGCTTTTCTTGTTGTTCTTGCATACGTGTACCTCCACATTCTGCCAGACAGCCGCTAAATTTTGATCCCGACTGCTTCCTGGATATACCGGGAAATCGTGTCGGAAATTTGGGAAGTAGCATGACGGTCCGGAATTTCAACGATTAAAGGACGTTTATGATTCAGCTTATATTGAAATACCGTTTCAGAACAGAGCCGGATCAGCTTTTGGGTCATCAGTACAATCCCGATTTCCGGGTCTGCAAACGCTTCCCTCAGCGCCTGCTCCACTTCTTCCTGCTCATGGACTACGATCCCTTCGATCCCGGTCAGGCGCATTCCCACCTGGGTATCGATATTATCGCTAATCACAAAAAATTTCATGGATACCGTGTCCTTTCATCTCGAATCGCTCTACCGAACGTTCCCTCCTGCAAGGGATACAGGAGGGAACCGGCCGGAGTGAATTACAGTCTGTTCAGGATCAGGATGGAGATCAGCAAGCCGTAGATCGCAACACCTTCGCCCAATACGACGAAGATCATGGCTTTACCGAAGGACTTGGGATCCTCCGAAACCGCGCCGATTGCAGCCGGAGCCGCAGCAGCAACCGCGATACCGGCGCCCAGACAGGAAAGGCCTGTAACCAGGGCTGCCGCCAGATAGCCCATCCCGGCAGCGGCGCCCGAAGCGGCTGCCGCGGTGGTTTCCGCTGCGGAAGCGATCCCGCCGATCGGCAGGATCAGCGCGATCAGGAAAATACCGGCAAATGCGCAGAGATTCGCAAGGACCGAACGTTTTGCTTTTTTTCCGGTGGTTACGCCGCGGTAAACCGGGACCAGCGGAGCAGCAAGCAGGATCAGGGCAGCCAGGGGAAGCAAAAGCATCAGAAATGTAGTCATAATAATTTCCTCCAATTTTATTTTTGCAGTCAGTTCATCTTAAAAGCGGGTTACGCTTCTTTGGTTACGTTCAGCCGGGCAGGGGTGTAGGGTTTACCGTTGCCTTCGAAGTTCCGGCTGAAGATTTCATAAAATTCCAGACGCAGTACCTGGATACCGACAATCAGGCCCTCCAGGCACATAACGAACAGGTTGCCGATAATGACCACGATCGGGCTGCCGGCCCCGCCGACCATTTCCGAAAGGGACATAACCACCGCCATCATGCCGGCATGGCTCAGGATGAAGCCGCCGACCCGCAGGAAGGACATGGAGTTGGACAGATAGCTGAGCACATATTCAAAGAGCTCGAAAAAGTTTTCGATAAAGAATTCGCCGATGCTGTGTTTTTCATGATCCTTACGGTGCTCAATGATCTTGGAAAGAGGCCCGCGGAAAAAGATGGAAAGGATCGGCAGCACGATCAGGAAGATGATGTAAGCCGCATTGGCATATCCGATATGCAGCACCATCATATCGACCACCATGCCGACAGCCGACGCATAAAGCACCAGCCCGGCAATCCCGTTATGGCCGAAAACCGCGCGCTCATAATCCTTAGAACGGAAACCCAGATAGATGTTGATGCAGATGGATACCATAATCAGCACTGCGCCGATCGCGATCGCGCTGACCAGCAGCAGATTGGTAGTACCCGTGTCGAATACCTCGACCGGCTTATGCTCCAGGCCGAACAGGGCCTTGTACATGGGGTCCAGCAGATGCTCATACCCAAAGACCGAGCCGTAAATCAGCCCAAAGAAAGCAGATGAGAAGCCAATCCGGGTCATGATCGGCCCAAGGGCCATCTTTTTCCACTTGGTCAGGATGACGCCGAACAGCGAAAGAAGCAGGCCTTGTCCCAGGTCGCCGAACATGATGCCGAACAGCAGGGTATAGCTGATTGCTACCAGGGAGGTCGGGTCGATATCCTTATGGGAGGGCAGGGAATACATATTGACAAACATTTCAAACGGCCGGCTGAATTTGTTGTTCTTCAGTTTGACCGGAGGCTGGAACGCCGGGTCCGCGTCGTGCGGCTTGGCGGTGCAGCCTACGCTTGCCAGGTCGGAGAACAGGTTCAGGAAATCGTTTTTCCGGGCTGCCGGGATGAACCCTACCATCAGGAACCGGGTGTTATAGGTCGCCACGTGCTTTTTCAAATCGAAAGCAGCCTGAGCCGTGCTCAGCAGATGATAGCATTCCAGCACCCGCTTCTGATTGTCGCGGCGGATCTGCTGGATTTCTTCCTGAACAGCTTCCAATGCTTTGCGTTCCTCGGACAGCAGATTGGTGATGCTTTGCTTTGCCGTTTCCGGGGTGCCATGTGCGTAATCCGGGACTCGCATCCGCTCGAAGTAGAGGGAAGAGAAAATTTCGTCGTATTCTTCGATATTATTTGCCGGGGCAAAGAAAACACCCCAGTGGTACTCGCTGTCATGATCGAAGGAGAAGAAGAAAAACGGTTTTTTATCGTAATAAACCAGTTTGCTGTAGCTGTCAGCAGGGAGCCGCCCGAATCGAACCTTGACATATTTGCAGGCAAATATGTCGTCGAAGCTGACGTTCAGCCCGGCCAAGTGGCCGATTTGAGTCAGGGTCTGTTCATAATTGGAGATGGTTCCATTCATCTCCTGTTTCTTTTCGGCAAGCGCGGAGAGCTTTTCTCCTAAAGCGGCAATATATTCCCGGACTTCCTCCAGATCGGTGCAGGAGTTGTTAAACTCTGCTTCGCCCAGATCAATTTCCAGTTCAGCAGCCAGCTTTGTTAAATTGTTCAGCTGCGATGTATACGGGTTTTCTCCCGTAATAATGCGGAACCCGTGCGAGGGGGCTGTTGTGTTAATCGCCATTTCGGGATGGAAATAACCGCTTTTCAGACATCGCATACAGGTTTGCTCCAGATCTTCCTGGCTGCCGACCAGGTTGATCAGGGACATTTTTTCAATTGCCAAAGTCAGTTCACCACCTTGATTATTTTCAGGCCTTCCGTTTTGACTGAGGGAAGCGAAAAGCCTTGAATACAGTGTTGCTTGATTAAAGGATCAGGATTTTTTCGATTTCCGCCGGATTGTGCCCATAACGGATCCCCTCAATAAGTACGGTCAGATTTTCCAGTTCAATGTTCAGCAGTGTGATCAGTGAATAGAAAATGATAGGGGCGGCCGTGGAAAAACGCAGCATCCTGCGGGTGAGGATGAACAGCAGACGGTGGGTGTAGTCCTCCACATAGTTGAAGGAAACATCCTGCATTTTGCTGCTGTATACGGAAAGCCTTGAACGGATAATATTCTTGTCGTCCCCCTCCGGCTGGAGCAGCTCCTCTAAAGCGCGGCCGTTCAGCTTATAGCTGAACGGGAGCAGCCGTGTCTTGATCTGTTCCGGCGTACGCTTGAAATAACGCTTTAAGCGGTAGATCAGGCTGAGGTTGATCAGTTCAATTTCAATCAGGACGATTTCCCGCAGCTCCTTGCGGACCTTGCCGCGGTAGTTTTGATCGATCAGATCCAGCAGGCTTTGATAATAATAGGTTTTCAGCACCAGTTCGCAGCGGGAAAGGTTGATCTTCCCGTTTTCCGCAGCCAGAGGGCGAAGCAGCTTTTCATAAGGAGTCTGCTTGAGCACCTCGAGCAGGCCGCTGAAATCCTGGATGTGGGACAACGCGATAAAATCGAAGCTGGCGTAATCGGCCATAAAAGAAGGCGCGGCGTTGATGATTTTTTCCGGTGTATTGGAATTGAGCAGGACGACTGCCTGAAGGATCAGCCCGACTTCAATATCAATGGCCGCGTAACGGAAAAACCCTCGCTTTGGCGAAAAATCGTAATGGCAGAGGCTGGAAAACCGGCTCAGCCGGCAGCGGGAGAGCATGGCTTCCAGCTGGCCGCGGTGGACCTGGCTTTCGATGATTTCCGTCAGGAATTCGGAATAACCGGGGGTCTGCTTCAAATAAGCGGCAACTTCCGCCACGGAACGTTTATTTAACAGTTCATGATAGTCTGCAGCGGTGAGCCTTTTGCCGTAAATTGCGCGCGCTTTTGCCGTAATCGCGTTGCTGGAAAGAGAATTAAACATAAAACAGCTCCTTCCTCATTACCCCGGAATCCGGACAATGTTTTCGAAAATATCCTTTTCCAATCGTGCACGGTTTTGAGCGAATAAATCTCCTAAACGGGAAATATCTTCTTGGGACTGCTTTTCAATTTCCTGTTTTTCCCGGCTGGTTTTCTGCTGCAGTGCGCCGGAAAATTCAGCCAGTTCGGTTTCCATTTTTTCGGCGGCAGCGGCATCCAGCTCGGCTTTCCTGCTTTCTGAATCAACAAGCAGCTGATGCTGGAACGCATTGGCTTCGTCCAGTTTTTTTTGCGCGATCGAGTCGATCTGAAGAATCTGCTCGATAATTGACGGCATTTTGGAATCCCTCCTTAACGTGGAATCTGCCGCCCGGGGATACCGGGGACAGAACCGGAATAAGTTTTTGCCGCTCCGTTAAAGCAACAGGCCGGAAGCTGTATTTACAACCGGTGAATACAGCTTCTTAAACGGAACGAGAGTGCGTTTCCGGTAGGTTCGGAAACACACTCTGCCTCGGTGTTTTCCGTGGAAGCAAGCGATCGGAATGTAAAGAAGAAAGCGGATCCATGGGTGTCCGTAGAAATAAGGATTTTCCGGGATATTCTTTAAATTCCCATAGCTGTCCACGATAATGAATATCATACTACGAACCTTTTTGTTTTGCAACAGGCTTCTGGAAAACTCGGCGTAAAACCCAAAAAACAGCTTGGAATAAGGAACGTTTTGGTGACAATTTTTTTATTTTAATTTCTGCTTGGGATTTCCCTAATTTTTCAAACTCTGCAAGGGAGCCGGGATCTGCCCTCCGCGCTGAATAAAGCGGCTGGAGGAACGGTAATTGATCCCCATAACCGGGCCGCTGCCGAATAATCCGCCGAACTCCAGTTCGTCCCCGATTTTCCGGCCAATAGCTGGGATGACCCGGACGGCGGTGGTCTTGGAGTTGACCATACCGATGGCGGCTTCGTCAGCGATGATTGCCGCGATCGTATCCGCGGGCGTATCACCTGGGATTACGATCATATCCAGCCCTACCGAGCAAACCGCCGTCATGGCTTCCAGCTTTTCGATATTCAGGGAGCCGCAGCGTGCAGCGTCGATCATCCCGGCATCCTCGGATACAGGGATGAAAGCCCCGGAAAGCCCGCCGACCCGGGAAGAGGCCATGACCCCGCCTTTTTTCACCGCGTCGTTCAGCAGGGCCAGAGCAGCGGTAGTACCGTGTGTCCCGCATTTTTCCAAGCCGATCTCCTCCAGGATATGGGCAACGGAATCCCCTACAGCCGGAGTCGGCGCAAGAGAGAGGTCGACAATCCCGAAAGGGATCCCCAAGCGTTCGGAAGCAACTGTCCCGACAAGCTGCCCCATCCGGGTGATTTTGAAGGCCGTTTTTTTGATGACATCTGCAATTTCGCTGATAGATGCGTCGGGCGGGCATTTGGCGACAGCGGAGCGTACGACGCCAGGTCCGGAAACGCCGACGTTCAGGATGCAGTCCGGTTCCCCTACGCCATGGAAAGCTCCCGCCATAAAGGGGTTGTCTTCCGGCGCGTTGCAGAAAACTACAATTTTGGCGGCGCCGAAGCAGCTGTTGTCCATCGTTTTTTCGGAAGCCTCCCGGATAATCTGCCCCATCAGGCGGCAGGCATCCAGGTTGATGCCGGTTTTGGTAGAACCCAGGTTCACGGAGGAACAGACCCGCTCGGTGATGGCCATGGCTTCCGGGATTGAACGGATCAGGCGCTCATCTCCGGCGCTGAAACCTTTTTGCACCAGGGCAGAATAGCCGCCGATAAAGTTTACGCCTACCGCTTGAGCGGCGCGGTCGAGGGTCTGGGCAAAAGCGACCGGGCTGGCATCGCAGGCAGCCGAGATGATAGCGATCGGGGTGACCGAAATACGCTTGTTAATGATCGGGATGCCATATTCCCGTTCAATATCTTCACCGGTTTTGACCAGGTCCCTGGCGCAGCGGGTGATTTTTTCGTATACCTTTTCACAGGCGCGGGTGATATCCGGATCAATGCAGTCCAGCAGGGAGATTCCCATGGTGATCGTGCGGATGTCCAGGTTTTCATCGTCAATCATGTGGATGGTTTCTAAGATATCGCTGGTGTTTATCATGCCGGAAAATCCTTTCTGAAACGTCTTGTGTTAGATTTTATGCATCGAATTGAACAGGTCTTCGTGCATGGCGCGGATCTTGAGGTTTTGAGCTTCTCCCAGCTGGTCCAGACTGTCGGAAAAGGTGGTGAAGGACTCGCTCAATTTTGAAATATCCGCCAGCATTACCATGACGAACAGGTCTTCCATAACCGTCTGGGTGACGTCGATGATATTGGCGTTGAATTCAAAACAGATCTGGCTGACTTTTGCAAGGATCCCGACGGTATCCTTGCCGATAACGGTGATGACTGCACGCATAAAATAACCTCCATAAGCCGTGATTTTTCTGTTGACAGCATCAGTATAGCATAATTTACAGTATTTTGGAAGAAAAGATTTTTGAGGGAAGGGTCCATTCGTTTGATCCATTACAGCGCCCGGAGATAAACCCCGTTTTCGTCCACCTTCTCGAGGGACATCCCCAGGATCGAAGCAAAATCGTCCACGCTGATCCAGAAATAATAAGCGGCTCCCGTGTGCGTTCCGGATACTTCAAGGAAGCTTTTCACCGGAAGCTCACGGCCGTTTTTGAAGAAGACCAGATCGTCTTTCAGCCTTTTTATCAGATAACGGTCCTGGCCGATCTGGTAGGTGGAGGTATGCTCCTTCATGGAAATGGAATAGCCGGCGTCCGGGTAATAGGCTTCAATAATTTCCCTTTGTAAATAGTCCTCTACTCCGCCGTTGTAATCGATTTCTATGCCGAAGCCGACCCGCGCATAATATTTCCCGTCCTCCAGGTTATAGATGAACTGGGTTTCATACGTTTCGGATTGATAAGCTTCCCCGTTGATGTACAGGCTTTGGATGTATTTCTGCGGGATGGAATCCAGCCATTCCTGGGAAAGCTTGACGCTGGATACCCGTCCCAGATCCACATCCGATTTGAAATTCAGGTATAACAGCTGCCGGTAATAGTCATAGTCCCAATCGCCCTGCTTGTGGATAGAAATCAGCTGTCTTTCCCCATAATCTGTCCAAAGCTTGATGGAAAAAGGGAACCAGTACAGTTCGGCTTGGAGGATATAATCCTCCAGGAGCAGGTAAATTTCCTGCAGCGCCTTGGCGCCCCTGCCGACGCCCTCCATATCCGCAGCCTCGTTATAGAGTGTGATGGCAGAGCCGGAGGCCTCCGCCTTGATTTGATATTTTTCCGTAATCTCCCCGATCTCTTGTTCAAAATACTCAAAGAGCTTTTTACAGTAGTCGTTCTCTGAATAGGTGGAGGTGCCGGCGAAGAAAAAGTTTCCCCCCTGATAATTTTCATAAGTAAAGAGGACGCCTTTATTCTCTATAAAATATTTCTTGAACTTGTAATTTTTAGACCGTATACCTGTTTCCACCTTCAAAATGACCCCGTCCGGCAGGGCTTTCCGGATGAGGGACTCCACTTCGAAGCGGCTTTGGAGTCTTCCGCAGCCTGTCAGGCTGAACAGAATGAGCGCCAGGCAGATTGCCCATTTTACGCAGCTGCGTTTTCGGTTTCCATTCATGTGCGGCTGGTCCCTCCTTGGTGCTGATGCGGTTTCCAATCTGGTGTTCAGGCTACAATAAACATAGCACGAAAGTATCTATAGATCAACTCTTCTTTCACAATACGGAAGAAAAAGGGTACAACCGGACGAAGATGTTGCTGTAATAACAGCATCTCAGGCAGCCCTGATTTCATATGTAGGCGCAAATTTAATGCGAGGCTCATGCCGCGCCGGGAGCCCCCTTTTCTTTGATCGCTCAAAGAATCCCTTGAATTATATGTTTGCACAACTGCAAGTTGCATTTTTTCGATTTTTGCAGCTCCTGTTATTCAACAGAAAGCACCAATAATTTAACAGGCAAGGTCATGTCCTATATTGCTATGATTACAGTGTGTACTCAACCATTAGGACAAATCCTCTATGGACTTTTGTTTGATACGGCCCCCATCCGATTGATATTAATTCCAACAGGATTAACCATCATGGGGATTGGAATAATTGCAAGGGGTTTTTTTAAGAAAACCGGATAGTCAATAACAGAAATTTTCAGCCGAAAAGATAGCTGCAATTTAGGAATGTGAGGTAATTAAACATAGAATGTGCAAAAAATTTGAGTGGATTTTATGCCCTGAATGTGGCAATAAAACAAGATTACGAATATGAGACGAAACGATTCTCATACATTTTAGTTAGGTGTGGTTATTGGCTTTTCTTTTCTAAAATTTATTTTGCTGTTCAACGGAAATAAAAAAACCGTTGTTTCGGCGGCTGAGTATCTGTGCGCCAAAACAAGATACAGTAGCCTTACGGCGGTTCAAATAACAATTTCAAGCCGCCGTTTTCTTTTTGAAACATGAGAATACGGAGGGTGTATTACGCAGATACGGTAGGAAAGAACGAAAAGGCAATCCGGGAGTAGATCAAAAGTCAGTTGGAGGAAGCTTATACCAAAGACCAGATGACACTCAAGGAGTATACCGACCCGTTTACGGGTCGCAAGAATGACAGAGCGTGCTTTAGCGGCGGCCCGTGATTGTAATGTGGTGTCAAACCTTCAATGCCCCCTTAGGGGTGAAGTCCGTACTTCCTCCTAGCTTACCAGGAGTTTTGATTTTGTGTCTTTGAAAATCTTGAAAGAACCTGAATTTGTCAATCGGTATCTGATAGAATGGGAAGAGAAACGGGGGATTGACAATGACAGAATCGACAACC